>NZ_JBWKOU010000037.1:0-36883 GCF_059416245.1 Curvibacter sp. GW821-FHT09D12
CGCCACACTGGGCAGGACGTGGAGATATTGAAGCGCCGCGATGAGTTGTACCAGCAGGCCCGCCAATGCCATCCGGCCAGGTGGGCCAGACACACCCGAAACTGGGATCACATCGCGGTGGTCAAGCTCAACCCGGAGCGGGATTTGGAGCCCATCGAAACGCCGCCATCAGCACAGGATAAAGCGCCTCGGCGCGCATGAATCAGGCGACAACTTCCTTGACACGCACCGATCAGCATCAGCAGCCCGGCGCAATTGAATAGTGGCACCATCCAGGACGCCTACTCGCAAACACCAACCCTGACCTTCACCCCCCCACAGCCTGAGTGGCGTGTTGATCGACACCACCGTACCCGATAAAGCCAGCAATGGCTATGCCACCAGCTATGTGCTCACCTTGGGCAGCTGCGCCACGGTGGCCAACAGCGACACCCTGGCAGTCAGCGCCGCCAACGTGGTGGACCGGGCCGGCAATGCCGCGGGTAGCGCTGTCAACTTCACGTTGTCCACCCTGAACGCCGTGCCGGTGGCCAGCGCAGTGGGCATCGCCGGCACGGCCCAGGTCGGCGTGCAACTGACCGGCACTTACACCTACAGCGACGCAGAGAGCAACGCCGAAGCCACCAGCCAGTACGCCTGGTACGTGGGTGCCAACAGCAACGGCACAGGCAAGACGGCCCACAGGCATCAACTACACCCGGTGGCCGGCGATGTGGGCAAGTACCTGTTCTTCTGCGTCACCCCGGTGGCCGCCACGGGTACTGCGACAGGGGTTCAGGCCTGTTCGGCTGCATCGACCGCGGTGCCGGCTGCCGCCATCAATGGCCAGTGCGGTACTGTGGCCGCCACGCCCTTCATGCCCAACGGGGCAGGGCTATGCCTGAACCCAGGCGCAGCCTCGGCCGTCAACGTGGGTTCACTATGGACCTGGACTTGCCAAGGCAGCAATGGCGGCAGCAGTTCGCCCACCTGCTCGGCCCCCAACTCAACCGTCACGAGCAGCACCACCGGACGTGCCACCCAGTCGGTGAGCAATGGATGGACGATTGGCACCACCAACTCGGCTGGCTTTATTCCTGTCTCCGGGCATGCCAAGTCGCCTGTGGCGGCACCCCCTGCTGGGTACACCTTTCCGCAGGGCTTGTTTGACGTCAGCTTGACGGGCCTTCAAGGCGGTTCGACCACATTGGTGCTGACCTTCTCCAGCCCCTTGCCAACGGGTACGGTGTACATGAAATACGGCGAGACATCGCTCAGTGACACCGCTCATTGGTATCGCTTTGACGCGGCCCAGATTGGCACCTACACCATCACTTTGCCTTTGGTCGACGGTGGTCAGGGTGATGACGACGGCACCCAGAACGGAGTCATCGCTGATCCGGGTGGGCCACCTTGAGCCTGTCAGGTGGGCTTGCCATGCTGGGCTTGCGCCGGCGCCGGCGTCGACAGTCGTCTGCAGTCCACTGATTCACGCGAGCCCTTTATCCGCCCAAGTCTGCGCTGCTCGCCGTGCCCGACGGGACGATGGGAACGGGAACCGACGGCTGCTGCTGCGCAGTGACGCCGCTTTTTTCCACTCGGAGGGCGCGGCTGCTTCACAGCGCGGGGGGCGCACAGGCGCTCTGCCCAAAACATCAAACATCCGCACACCAGCGCTGCTGGATGCACCACCGCAACTGATTTCGTCAGTGCGCTCGCAAGCTCGCTCAGACAGAGCAAGCGCCCCCAAACGGCCTCGGCTGCCTCTACTTTGGCCTTTTTTGAGTACCACGTCGTCACTAGCCGGAAACATAAAATCTTTACATTTGCGTGCAATATTGCGCCTAAAGAGAACTTTTGTTGACGTATTTGCAACTGGATTCTAAAATATATAAGTGATAATAATATGCATCACAATAATCACTAATGATTCTAAGTGTTTGCTTTTGCATTGAAAGTCATTTATGAATGACATTTCTTCGGGGAAACCCAAGCCACCGTCAAACTTGACCTCTGGGCCGAGGTCGGATGCAGGCCGCTGCACGGGCGCTGTGGCCAAGGTGCTGCAGCGGCTGCCTGGAGGGGGGGGGCTGATGCATTTCTTTACGCGCTTGACCCGTCGTGCCGCTGCGCCGGCACCGGCTAGAGCCGACGGCGGCACGCATCTGCACACCACGGACAGCGATTTCCCGCCCTCCGGGCCTTTCATCGCGGGCGATGTACCCGAGTC
Organism: Curvibacter sp. GW821-FHT09D12; assembly: GCF_059416245.1. NCBI lineage: Bacteria > Pseudomonadati > Pseudomonadota > Betaproteobacteria > Burkholderiales > Comamonadaceae > Curvibacter > Curvibacter sp. GW821-FHT09D12. Next base: position 2,210 of record NZ_JBWKOU010000037.1, read on the forward strand.
AGGGAAAGAGATCGCCGAGCGTCTGCTCAAGTACGTCCGCACCCGAAGAAATGCCTATGACGGCTGGATCCTTTTTGACCAACTTGGCCAGGCCACTAAAGTCAATCGGATGTTTTTTTCTCTGTTTGGCCTGAAAGAAGAGGACGTTCGCGGATGCTCGCCAGAGGGGGTGCTGGCCACCATCAGCCTTGCATGCGATCTGCAGGGGGATTTTCCGCAGATCAGCTATCTGTCGATGGGTATATTCAACAAACCGACACAGAATAAAAACTACAGTTGTGTTTTTAAAATCAGTATTCCTGAAAAGCGCTTGATGCAAGTGATTCGGTGTGAGTTGGGCTCAGTCAAGTATGGCAGCCTGCTGCTTTTTAGTGATGTCAGTCATTTGCCTATTGTGGATGTGATGATGGCTCAGTCAATTCCGGGTTTGAATGATTTTCAAAAATTATCGCCCGACATTCATCGCCTTGAAGCCAATTCAATGATTCCAGACCTGATAAAAAATAATGAGGCTGTGAGTCGCAAGCATGCTGCGGGCCCTCTGGCGGCTGAGGGGTACGGGTCATGAGTGGCCAAAGCCAAGCATCGTTTTTATCAGAATCGCCTCTTCAAAAAATGTCACCCCCTGGCTCAGTGTGTTTTTATGCGCGCCATGCCAGCCTTGAAAGGCCTGGAACAAGTAAATTCAATATTCTTCAACTTCCAATCAACGTGAAAGCCTTATGAATTTTGAAAACAGCAGCAGATACCACTTGGTATGCCGTCAATGTGGCAGCGGACTTTCGCGAATGAAAAGACCTTTATGGATGCGATTGATACCGGGTTCTAAGCGACATGAATGCGACTACTGCGCAGCGGTCTACCTGCAGGTCGTTGGGTCGATGCTGAACCTCCGGCGCGGAACAGGCCGAAAAAGAATCCTGAAGTACTGACAAGCAAGCCCGCCCTTCTAAAATGGGGGCGCTGCGCCCTGGGCGCAAGCCCTGCCGTAGCAGCGTGTAGGGCATGCTGCGGCATGGGGTGTTATTCGCTTTGGCGTGGCAGCAGATGCTTTGGGCCTGTTGTCAGGGTGGCTGATGGGCGATTGATGGGGCGGCAGGGCTTCAGTTTGCCTTGTGCAGCCCTGCGCCAGGCTGCCTGCGGCTCATTTCGATGTGTGCCTTATTTGTATCGTGAGGTGACTGCGTGAGCCTTGCATGGCACCCGCCTGCCAAGGCGGCCCGGCGTGCTGCGGCAGGCCTGCGTCCGCGCAGGCGCCGCGCTTGCAGCCCGTAGGCTGCTTACATCCGTTAACGAACAGTCGGTCGGTAGCGACCCCGCAATTGACCACGCTCAATGTCGTGCCGCCGACTGTGCTTAATATAGGAACATGCTCGTCGGTTGGCATATGGCCCAACCGGAGTCTTGTACCCAGGAGAGAGAACATGTCTTCCAGCACAACCGAATCTGCCGGTAACTCTACCCAGACCGAACTCGAGAACCTGGTCGCTGATCTGCGCAGCCTCATCGGCCGCAAAGAGCTCGATGCCGTGCCCGAGATCCGCGCCCTGCGCGACCGCATGGATGCTGGCATTGAAAGCGTGCGCGTCAGCGCCTTGCGCGCGGCCCAAGAGGCTGCCCGCCAGGCTCGCGAAGCGGCACGCGTGGCCAACGACTACGCCCACGACGAACCCTGGCGCGTGGCTGGCGCCGCGCTGGCTGTGGGCGCCCTGGTCGGCTTTCTGCTGGGCCGCCGCTGATGGCTGAGGCGCAGCCCGGCGCTCGCCCCGCGGGCCGCTTCAGGTGGTTGTCGCTGCTGGGGCTTGAGGCCTCGCTGCAACGCCTGCGCGACACCGTCACCGAGGCCGCCTTGGCGGCCGAAGACCGGGTTGAGTTGCTGAGCATTGAGTGGGCTGAAGAAAAACAACGCCTGCGCCGCCTGCTGGTGCTGGCGGTGGCTGCGGCGGCACTCACGGTGGTGCTGTTCATTGTGCTGTCGGCGGCCGTGCTGGTGCAGTTTTGGGACACCCCCTGGCGCCTTGGCGCAGCGTGGGGCGTGGCTGCCGCCTGGGCACTGGCCTGGGCCTGGGTGCTGGTGGCGCTGGTGCGGGTGGCCCGCCAGGGCCAGCAGTCTTTTGCCCTGACCCGGCGCGAGCTGAGCCGTGACTGGGCCGACCTCAAGGAGGGCCTGTGACCCACCACCGCCCCCACCACCATCACCCTCACCAGGCAGGCCCTGGCGCACCGGCCCACGCCGCTGCAGATCAGGCCGCCAACGCCTTGCCCATCACCGATGTGTCTGACCAATCCCTCAGCCTGGTCGACCGCAAGGCCCAGTTGGTAGAACGCATCGAGCGCCAACGCCTGCTGCGGCAAACCCGCCGCATTCAGGCCGCCATCGCAGAGCTGCAAGCCAAACAGCAGGGCGCACCGGTGAACGACACCGGTTTTCCTCGCAGCAAAACACTGCGCCTGATCACCGGCCAGCCACTGCTGGCGGCCGGGGCGGTTGGGGTGGTGCTGATGCTGGGCCCATCGCGGCTCATGCGCCTGGCCAGCTGGGTATTGCCCATGCTGCTGCGCCGCCGCTGAACCCCTGGCCCAGCTTGGGGCCTGCCCGCAGGCCAGCTTGTGCGGCCCGGGTGCGTACCAGCGGCCTTGCGGCCGCTGGCTACATCTGCTGCTCGCGCTGCAGCTTGGCCTGCAGCTCTTTCCATAAACGCACCTGGCTTGAGCCCCCCTTGCGGGCGGTGCCATTGGGCAGCCACAGGTCGTCATCGTTGAAGCTGTACACCGGCTCGAGGTCGGTGCGCTGCGATGCGGGGCGAATCACGGGGTTCAGGTTGTCCAGAATCAGTGGGTCGGCGTCGGGGGTGGGGTAATAGGCCAGCACCATGTGCGCCTCGTTCAGGCGCAGCGCGCGCACGTAGGTGATGCGCAGGCGGTCAATCGGAATACCCAGCTCTTTCAGCGTCAGGTATTTGGCAATCGCGTAGTCTTCGCAGTCGGCCGCCAGGCTGCCCAGCGATTCAACCGGCGTGGCCCAATAATCGTCCACACCCCAATGCCGAGCGTCGGTCATGTACGGTATTTGGTTGAAAAAATCGTTGGAGCGCAGCAGCAACTGGGGCACTTCAAGTTTATTGGCCGCCACCTGGGCCTGGGCATCGCGCACCATGCGTTGCCAGGTCAGCATGCGGCTTGGGGCCCCGGCGCCCCAGCGTTGCTCGGCCCAACCGAGCAGGTTGCGCGAAAAATCAACCAGATCGGCCTGGCTTTGGCAGGCCAGCAGCACAAGGCCCAGGCACAGCACCCCCAAAGCCCGCCGGGGCCGACACAAGGCACGCAGCCGGCCCATTCGCACAAAGGCACCTGGCCCCTGGCCGGCCTGGGCCCGGCGGGGGGTAGGGGGGTGGGTGGGCAGGTGCATCGGGCTCAAATGGTAGCGCCTGCGCTCAGGGGTGGGGTGTTTTGTGTGCAGTGCCGCAAAAACCGGCCCCAGCCGCGGCCCAATCGCGGGTTGCGAAGGCAAATTGTGTTGCACGCGAGATACAACTACCCCAGCCGTCTTGTTGCTTGGCCCTGCCAAGTTTGGTCGCTGTGCGCACAAGACAACGCTATCAGCGCACGATCAGCCCCCATTGCCAACAGGGCCACATAAGCTGGGCCGAATCGATTTGAAACGGATTGTAATCATATTTTTCAATTAATGACCTCTTAACTGATCATTTTGATTTTCAATACCCGGCTAAATCGTGAACATCGCTAGAAAGCGCGGCCCTCACTCAAATGGGTGAGGGTCGGATGCCCCGTTTGGTGGTACAGATTGAGTAGCCGCAAGTTCGATTGCACAGCACCGGACAAGGCGTTACAAAGTTTCTGAACTCATTATTAGGGTTAGTACTGCAAAAAATAGGGCTCATGTTAACATCTTCACACATTTGCCATTGACATCGCGCAAGGTGAGTGCGTGCAGGCGAGGCGCGGCATCCCCGCGACATCTATCAACACTTTTTGAAGAGTGCCACGGACATGAACAAACATCACACCCACCCTCTGGCCCTTGCGGTTGCAACCCTTTGCTTCTGCATGTCGGCCCAAGCCCAATCCAGCGGCGACGCCGCCACCAAGGCCAGCGGCGCTGCAGACAGCGCAAACACCCCCACGGCCCCCTCGGCTCCGGCTGGTGACGTAGGCTTCATGGGTGGGTTGTTCAGTGCCCCGGGTACGACCGGCAGCATGAGCCAGTTGGCGGTTACGCCTTCGTATGAGTTGACGGGCATTGGTCGTCGTGACAGGGGTTCGGACACCTCTATCTTGACCGCCCCCGTCAATGGCCTGCCGGTTCGTTTTGATAACGGTATTTTTGTTTATGCCTCTGCGCTGGCAGGTTTTGGTCATAACAGCAACGTGAATGGCGCCAGCAGCGGTGGTGTTTCGTCGAATCTGTATTCGCTGCAGCCAGATATTGTGGGTGAATTGAAAACCCGTGGTGATCGCTATACTTTGCGTTATCAAGGTAATTACACCAAGTACACCGCCAGTTCTGCTGATAATTTCAATCACCATAACTTCAATATGGCGGGGGATAATTTCTTCAGCAGTCGCAGCAGCTTGGGTTGGGATGTTGGGTATATTGATACATCGGACGCTCGTGGCACCACTAACACCACAGCTACCGCAACGCCTAATCGCTGGAATGCACCAACCGCTCGTGCCATTTATGCTTATGGTGCCAAGGATGCTCAAGGCCGTATTGAGGTGGAGGGTAATTACATCTCTAAGCGCTACCAGAATAACTTGACGATCACCTCGGCTTTGAATCAGGACAAAACTGGTGTTGCTGGTCGGTTCTATTATCGTGTCGCGCCCCGTACCAGCATGATGTTTGAGTTGAATCAGGTGCATGCCAATTACGTGAACAATACCGGTTATACCAACAACGATCGCCGTGTTTATGTGGGTGTGGTGTGGGATGCGACGGCCAAGACGTCGGGTGCTTTTAAAATCGGCTCGGCAAAAAAGACGTTTTCTGATGGTGGTTTTGGCAGCGCTAGCGGTACGGCCTGGGAGGGGTCTGTGAAATGGTCGCCGTTGACTTATTCCAACTTTGAGTTCATCAGCAGCCGCACACTGGCGGACTCGACCGGTTTGGGTAACTACTTGATCAATACCGGTAATTTGGTTAGTTGGAATCACAAATGGCGCAGTAATCTGACCAGTACAGCCAGCTTGGGTACCTTGAAGTCTGAATATGATGGTGCAGGCCGAACCGATAATGTCGATAACGCCTCGATTGGTGTTTTTTACGAGGTGGGTCGCAATTGGCGTGCTGGAGCACAGTGGGCGTACACCAAGCGCAAATCAAATCAAGCTGTAAATGAGTTCAATCGCAACTCCACTTTCTTTTCGCTGCAAGGCACTCTGTAATTGCTGAGGGGCACAGCCTGTGACTTTGTTTCGATTTTTGTGCTCAATCAAAGCGGCTGTTGCCGGTGTACTGCTGCTTGGCGGGATAGGTTTGGTTGCAGCAGCAGATGCTGAGTATTCATTGAACCCTCAGGCTGCTGTTCGGGTGTCAGCTTTGTCCAGCTATAAACTGGCCGCGGGCGACGTGATCAGCATCCGAGTGTTGGGCGAAGATGAATTTACCCGTGAAAAGATCAGACTTACTGACGCTGGCACCATTAGCTTTCCGGCAATAGGTGAGATCAAGGTTTTAGGCCGTACTGTGGGCGACTTAGAGGCCATCGTTGTGGGGGGCCTCAAGGGTCGGATCTTGGTTAATCCCAAGGTATCGGTGCAGATTGATGAATACCGCCCATTTTATGTGAATGGCATGGTGGATAAACCTGGGGGATATCCATTCCAGCCGGGATTGACTGTTCGTAAGGCTGTATCTTTGGCAGGGGGGTTTAAAGAGCGCGCCTCGCCTAGTAAGATTTTCGTGATTCGAGAAGATGATCCTAGCCAGCGAGCTCAAAAGGTAGATTTGAATACATTCATTGGGCCTGGTGATATTTTGACGGTTGAAGAAAGTTTTTTTTGAGGCACGCCTAAATTTGCTGCCGTGGGCTTTCCGTAGCCCGATTGTTGCATGTTAGTTATAAATGCGGCCTCATGCTGAGTGTGGCTGCCCGAATTGAGTCTGTCACACATGTTATTGACCGCTACCCCTGCTGCCGAGCCTCTGCATAAGCACAAGCAGATATCACTGCATGACGCTGAAGATGGCGCCAATAAACTTGACTTGGTAGAGTATTGGCGCAGTGTTACAAAACGCAAATGGGCCATTTTAGCCTTCGGCTTGGTTGTCGCTCTGCTAGCAGGTGTGATTGTTTTTGTATTGACCCCTGTATATCGTGCGACCACAACTGTACTGATTGAAGCTAATAAAAATAAGGTGGTTTCAATTGAGGATGTATACAGCGGTATCAGTCAGAATCGGGAGTATTTTCAGACCCAGGTTGAAATTATCAAGTCTCGTGAAGTGGCGATGCGCACGATTGATGCATTAAAGCTTTGGGATTATCCGGAGTTTGATCCACGGAAAAAAGAAAAAAGTGATTTTCAGGAATTACTTGAAAAATTAGGTATCAGCGACACTGTTGAGCCCAAGGAGTGGACGACTGCCACCTTGGCTGATGCTGTTTATGGAAAGTTCAGCAAGCAATTGTCGATTGAGCCTGTTCGCCTGAGCCAGCTGGCGAAGGTGAGCTTCGAATCTAGCAGTCCTGCCTTGGCAACATTGGTCGCAAACACTCTGGCGAACACATATATTGAGAATGATCTCGACGCTCGCTACAAAATGACTAAACAGGCCAGCGGATGGTTGCAAGAGAGACTGTCGTCACTGAAGACTAAGTTGGATGAATCGGAACGTAGTCTGCAAAACTATCGTGAGAAAGCGGGCATTATTGACGTCAAAAGTGCTGCTCAAAGCGGTGCCGGCAAGCAAATTGAAGAGGTTACTCAACGGCTGGTGGAAACCCGCTTACGTCGTGCGGAAGCTGAAAACGCTTACAACCAGATCAAATCTGTGGGGAAAAGTGGTGATTACAGCAGCCTTCCGGCCGTGGTTCGTAACAACAATGTTTCTGACGCTATGCGTTCACAGGCAGAAGCTGAGCGCACCATGTCCGAGGTGGCTCAGCGTTACGGTTTTGAGCATCCCAAATATGTGGCTGCAGAGGCCACGCTTAAAAGCGCTCGTGAAAATGTGAAACGCCAAGTGGAAGCTGTAGTGGGCAGTGTGACCCGTGAGTACGAGGTGGCCCTGGGCACAGAACGCGCTTTGGAAGGCACTCTCAATAGCGCGCGTGGCAGCATCCAGAACCTGAATCGCAAAGAGTTTGAACTGGGCGTTTTGGAACGAGAGGTGGATTCCAACCGTCAGATCTACGACATGTTCATGAAGCGAGCCAAAGAAACCAATGTTTCGGGTGATTTGCAAAGTGCTGTGGCTCGTGTAGTGGATGCGGCCGTGGTACCCAACAAGCCTGTCAAACCCCAAAAGCCGCAGATCATCGCCATCGCGTTCATGGTGGGCTTGTTCATTGGTGTGTTGGTATCGCTGCTGCTTGACAGGCTTGACAACACCATCAAAACCACTGAGGACGTAGAGGCCAAACTCAAGGCCCCTTTGCTGACCACCTTGCCATTGCTTGACAAAGGTGATACCGACCGTGTGGCCAGTGCACGCCTGTTTTTGGATAACCCCAAATCCATTTATTCCGAAGCGATTCGTACTGCCCGCACGGGTGTGCTCTTGTCGGCCATTGATGTCCCTAACCGGATTTTGCTGGTGACCTCCAGCTTGCCGGGTGAGGGTAAAACCACTTTCTCGATCAACTTGGCTTTGGCGCATGCGCAAACCAAGCGCACGCTGCTGATTGATGCCGACATGCGCCGCCCCGCCATCACCAAGGGGCTGGATTTGGCACCAGGTGCCAAGGGCTTGTCTGAACTGGTGGCGGGCACTGCGGTGCTCGACGATTGCCTGCAGGCCGTGCCGGGCAGCAGCTTGAGTGTGGTGGGCTCGGGCCGCATCCCGCCCAACCCACTGGAGCTGCTGCTGTCGCAAAAGTTCAAGTCCACGCTCGATGAGTTGGCAGCCATCTACGACATCATCGTGATCGATTCGCCCCCGGTGGAACTGGTGAGTGATGCGCTGGTGATCAGCGCCCATGCCACGGGTGTGATCTACGCAGTTAAGGCGGCTGACACTCCTTACCAATTGGCACGCAAGGGCTTGCAACGCATTCGGCGTGCCGAGGGCGAGATCATGGGCGTGGTGCTGAACCGCTTCGACTTCAAGCAGGCCGAAAAGTACTACGGCGAATACTCGGGCTATGGCAAATACGGCTACGGCAAGTATGGCTACAAGGCCGGCTATGGCGAAGCCTATGGCAGCGAGCCCGAAGGCAAGACCGGCAAAAAAGCGGCTTGAGCTGCTCGCTGTGAATTAACAGACCCTATTTAGCCCATGACTGCATCCACCGGCATCATCGATCTGCACTGCCATTTTTTGCATGGCATAGACGACGGTGCCCGCAACCTGGCCGAGTCGCTCGATTTGGCCCGGGCCGCGGTGGCCGACGGCATCACTGCCAGCGCCATGACGCCGCACATCCACCCCGGGCGCTACCCCAACCAAAAGTCGGTCATTGCCCTGCATGTTCAGGCCTTTCAACAGGTGTTGAATGAGCAGGGCATTCCGCTGGCGGTGTACCCAGGGGCCGAATTGCGCGCGTCTGATGAATCGCTGCAACAGTTGTTGGCCCACGAGGTACCCTTTTTGGGCGAGCACAAGGGCATGAAGGTGTTGCTGCTTGAGTTTCCGCACCAGGGCCTGCCGGCCTGGGGCTTGGGCTTTGTGTACAACCTGCTAGAGCAGGGCATTCGCCCCCTGATTGCCCACCCCGAGCGCAACAAGCATGTGATGGCCGATGTGGACCGCATTCAGCCTTACATTGCCGCGGGCTGCTGGCTGCAGGTCACTGGTGGGTCGCTGCTGGGCGATTTTGGCAAAAACTCTGAAAAAGCCGCCTGGGCGCTGATGGAGCAAGACGCTGTGGCCGTGGTGGCCAGCGATGCCCACAACATGGAAAACCGCCCGCCACAACTGTCTGCAGCCCGGCAAGCGGTAGAAGACGAATACGGCGCTCGCCGGGCCGACCGCCTTTTCAGGGCCACACCGGCCAGCATTTTGGGCTTGGGCTGAGCGATGACCAAGCCCCACCCCCGCCAATACCTGCAGTGGGCGCTGTTGCTGGCGGGCCTGGTGTTGCTGGTGGCTGCCGGTAGCACCTTGTGGCCCGCGGCGCTGGCCGACCTGGGCACGGCCCGGGCCCGCGCAGGTGTAGAGCAGTGGCGCACACACCCGCGGCCCGTGCCCCTTAAAGAATGGGGCGCTTGGCGTGATGACCTGGCCAAGGGCTTGGCCCAGACACCCAGCGATTCTCAATTGCACGACCAGATGGGCTACCTGTATGGCACCTATGCCTTGCAAGCCAAAGCGGCCCCCGACTTGGCGCGTGATTTTTACCAGCAGGCCTACACCAGCTTCAGCCAAGCTGCCACCTTGCGGCCCATGTCGCCTGATCTGGCGCAGAACGCCGCCCTGGCTGCGGATTTGAGTGCGAACCCGGCCTTGAAAGGGCCTGGCACAGCATGGGCTTGTCGTGCCTTGCGCTACACGGCCAGTGAGGTAACGCCAAGCCCGTATTTGCAAGCCTTGCCCCGCGGGGCTTGCCCATGACAACCAGGCAATAAGGGAGGGCTTAGGCCCGATATAAAAATGACACCACAAGCATTGACCGGACCCAAGCTCGCAAAACCCTTGCACACACGCCCAAGGCGAATGTGCAAGGCATGCCTTGGCGAAGCTGCCCTGGTATGAGGCCTGCATGAAGATATTGCTATACGGCTTGAATTATTCGCCCGAGGTGATTGGCATTGGCAAATACACCGGCGAACTGGCCCGCCACCTGGCGGCCCAGGGGCACGATGTGCGGGTGGTGACGGCACCACCTTATTACCCCAGTTGGCAGGTGGGCGAAGGCTTTTCGGCCAGCCGCTACAGCCGGGCACAGCACGACGGGGTGGGCGTTTGGCGCTGCCCGTTGTGGGTGCCCAAGCGGGTAACGGGGGCCACCCGCATCTTGCACCACCTGAGCTTTGCGGCCAGCAGCCTGCCCGTGATGTTGCGCCAGCTTTTTTGGCGGCCCGATGTGGTGTGGGTGGTGGCCCCATCGCTGATGTGCACCCCCACAGCCTGGCTGGTGGCCCGCTTGGCCCGTGCCAAGGCCTGGTTGCATGTGCAAGATTTTGAGTTGGATGCTGCGTTTTCACTGGGCATTCTCAAAAACCCCAGGCTCAAAGCCCTGGCCTTGCGGCTGGAGCGCCAGGTGCTGCGCGGCTTTGATGTGGTGTCTACCATTTCGCAAAACATGCGGCGCATGCTGCATGACAAAGGTGTGCCCAGCCGCGCCACCGAAATGCTGCCCAACTGGGTGGACATTTCGCACATTGGATTGCCGCGCGAGCATGCCGGCGTGGCCCAGTTGCGAAGAACCTTGGGCATTGCGCCCGAAGCCGTTGTTTGTCTTTACTCGGGCAACATGGGCGCCAAGCAAGGCCTGGAGATTTTGGCCGAGGTGGCGCAGCAATGCAGCCAGGCCCTCGATCCGGTGGCACAGCGCCTGGTGTTTGTGTTTTGCGGCAACGGCGCCGGGCGCGATGCCTTGAGCCAGGCCTGCCAGGGGCTGAGCCAGGTGCGCTTTTTAGATCTGCAACCGCTGCAGGTGCTGCCCAGCTTGCTGGCCTTGGCCGACATCCACTTGCTGCCGCAACGGGCCGATGCAGCAGACCTGGTGATGCCCTCTAAATTGACGGGCATGTTGGCCAGTGGCCGCCCCGTGGTGGCCACCGCCCATGCAGGCACCGAACTGGCGTGCGTGGTGGGGGGCGATGCCGGGGCTGGCACGGGTGCCAAGCCACTGGGCTTGGTGGTGCCACCCGAACTGGCCCCCGCCATGGCGCAGGCCGTGCTGCAACTGGCTGCAGACCCGGGTTTGCGCCAAGCCATGGGCGCTGCAGCCCGCACCTATGCCGAAACCCATCTGGACCAGGCGGCCGTGCTGACGCGTTTTGCGGGCCACTTGCATGCCCTGGTTCAGGGCCAGCCCTTGCAACCCAGTCTGGTGACAGACGATCGCGCTTTGCGCGATGAAAGGGTTTGACATGGCAGTGCCATTGGTGTGTGTTTACAGCGGTCGGTCGTCATGGCCCGGCCTTTTTTTACCTTTATCCTCCTGCCCGGAGGTTTTCAAATGAACGTTACTGTGATCGGTGCAGGCTATGTGGGCCTGGTAAGCGGTGTGTGTTTTGCAGACCTGGGCCACCATGTGATGTGCGTGGATGTGGATGCCACCAAGGTGGCGCTGTTGAACAGCGGCGGTGTGCCCATTTACGAGCCGGGGCTGGACGCCTTGATTGCCCGCAACCGGGCGGCAGGCCGCCTGAAGTTTTCGACCAGCATGGCCGAGGGCGTGGCCCATGCGCCGCTGCAGTTCATTGCTGTGGGCACTCCCCCTGATGAAGATGGGGCAGCAGATTTGCAGTATGTGCTGGCCGCAGGCCGCAGCATTGCCCAGCACATGAACGAGTTCACGGTGATTGTGAACAAGTCGACTGTGCCCGTGGGCACGGCCGGCAAGGTGACAGCCGCTGTGGACGAGGTGCTGAAACAGCGCGGTGTGGCGGTTGATTTTGCTGTGGTGTCTAACCCCGAGTTTTTGAAAGAGGGCGCGGCCATTGACGACTTCATGCGCCCCGACCGCATTGTGGTGGGCGCGGCCGAGGGCCCCCTGGGTGACCAGGCCTTTGAGGTGATGCGCAAGCTGTATGCGCCCATCAACCGCAACCACGACCGGCTGATGCGCATGAGCATCCACAGTGCCGAGCTGACCAAATACGCTGCCAACGCCATGCTGGCCACGCGCATCAGCTTCATGAACGAGCTGGCCAACCTGGCCGATGAAGTAGGGGCCGACATTGAGCAGGTGCGCCTGGGCATTGGCAGCGACAGCCGCATTGGCTACAGCTTTTTGTACGCTGGCACGGGCTATGGCGGCTCGTGCTTTCCAAAAGACGTGCAAGCCCTGCGCCGCACTGCCGCCGAGTGGGGCCACCCCATGCGCGTGCTAGAGGCGGTAGAAGAAGCCAACCAGCACCAGTTTGATGTGCTGGTGCGCAAGCTGAGGGCCCGCCTGGGCGACGACTTGCGCGGCAAAACCTTTGCCATCTGGGGCTTGGCCTTCAAGCCCAACACCGATGACATGCGCCAGGCCCCCAGCCGCCACATCATCAAAGAGCTGCTGAGCCGCGGTGCCAGCGTGCGCGCTTACGACCCGGTGGCCAAGGCCGAGGCCCAGCGCAGCATTGCGCTTGATTTTGCGGGGGTGCCCGAGTTGCTGCCTCGCATTGTTTATGTAGACACAGCCGCCGATGCCCTGCAACAGGCCGATGCCCTGTTGCTGGTCACCGAGTGGAAAGAGTTCAGAGGCTTTGATTTGCAGCAAGTGCGCCAAAGCCTGCGCCAACCCTTGGTATTTGACGGCCGCAACCAATACGACCCCGAGGCCGTGGCCGCAGCCGGCCTGGAGTACCACGGCATTGGCCGGGGCAAGCCGGTGGGTGTGGATGTTGCTAACGGCGCTCAGCAGACATAAAAAAGCGGAGGAAAATTGTGACAACTGTGGTTCAACCCTTGATCTTGTGCGGCGGCTCGGGCACGCGCCTGTGGCCTTTGTCGCGCGAGCAATACCCCAAGCAACTGCTCAAACTGGTGGGCAGCAACAGCCTGTTGCAAGACACGGCCTTGCGCCTGGGCCAGCTGGAGCAGGGCGGGGCGCTGGCTTTGGCCGCCCCGGTGCTGGTGGGCAACGACGAATACCGCTTTTTGCTGGGCGAGCAAGTGCGCCAGGTGGGCATTGAGCCCGCAGCCCTGGTGCTGGAGCCCATGGGCCGCAACACCGCCCCAGCCCTGACCCTGGGGGCCTTGGCCGCCACGGCCAATGGCCAAGACCCGGTGCTGGTGGTGATGCCCGCCGACCACGTGATTCAAGACCAGGCGGCCTTCAAGGCCGCCGTGCTGCAGGGCGTGCCCCTGGCCCAGGCCGGCAAGCTGGTGACCTTTGGCATTGAGGCCACGGCCCCCGAAACCGGCTATGGCTACATCCGCAAAGGGGCAGCGCTGGCTGAGAGCGCTGGTGCCTACGCCGTGGCCGAGTTTGTAGAAAAGCCCGATGCCCCTACCGCCCAGCAATACCTGGCCAGTGGCCAGTTTTACTGGAATGGCGGCATTTTTGTGATCAAGGCCTCGGTGTGGCTGGCCAAAATGCAAAGCCTGCAGCCCGCCATGCTGCAAGCCTGCCAGCAGGCCTTTGACGCGCGCAAGGCCGATGCCGACTTTATCCGCCCCGACAAGGCCGCCTTTGCGGCCTGCCCATCCGACTCGATTGACTACGCGGTGATGGAGAAACTGGCCAGTGCCCAGCACAACACCGGCGAGGTGGTGGTGGTGCCCCTGGCCGCCAATTGGTCAGACGTAGGCGCCTGGAACGCGGTGTGGGAGATCAGCGCCAAAGACGCCAATGGTAACGCGCTGCAAGGCGATGCCCTGGCCATTGACACCCGCAATACCCTGGTGATGGCCCAATCGCGCCTGGTGGCCTGCGTGGGTTTGGACGACGCGGTGGTGATTGAAACCCCCGACGCCGTGCTGGTGGCCAGCCGCAGCCACATTCAAAAGGTAAAAGACGTTGTTAACCACCTGAAGGCCACCGGCCGCACCGAGGCCGGCAGCAGCCGCAAGGTGCACCGCCCCTGGGGCTGGTACGACAGTGTGGACGCGGGCGACCGCTTTCAGGTCAAGCGCATTGTGGTCAAACCCGGTGCGGCCTTGTCGCTGCAAATGCACCACCACCGTGCCGAGCACTGGATTGTGGTGCAGGGCACAGCCCAGGTCACCCGGGGCGACCAGGTGTTTTTGGTCAGCGAAAACCAAAGCACCTACATCCCCCTGGGCGAAAAGCACCGGCTAGAGAACCCCGGCAAGCTGCCGCTCGAGATGATTGAGGTGCAAAGCGGCACCTACCTGGGTGAGGACGACATTGTGCGGTTTCAAGACGTTTACGGCCGGCAGGCCTAGCACCCATGCCAAGGCTGCATAGGGGCAGCCTTTTTACTTTTGTAGCGTGAATCTGGTTGCTGGCAACCGAGGGAGGGATTTTTTGGCTACGTTCTCAATGAGAAGTTCAGCTTCGCTCATGCGCTTTGCTGTGCATGCGGTCGATTGGTTTGCCTTTGCCGGGGCCGGTCTGGCTTCCTATTTGTGGCGCTTTGATGGCGAGGCCGTGTTGCCGCTGCCGCAGGTGTATGCCCTGCTGATTATTCAAATGGCCACCTTGATGACCCTGGTGTCGTCTGCTGTTTACCGCAATTGGCGCGGTGGGCAGTTCAAGGCCATGCTGGGCCGCGTGGGCGTTAGCTGGGCCATCACCTGGGCCCTGCTGATGACATGGCTGGTGCTGACCAAAAGCAGTGGCGATTTTTCTCGCATCTGGCTGCTGACCTGGGCCGGCACATCGCTCGGCATCTCGTGGTTGGCCCGCCTGGGCGTGTTTTTGATCATGAGCTACATGCGTGGCCGCCAGGTGAACCACATGCGGGTGCTGCTGGTGGGCGGGGGCGGGCCGGTGGCTGCCATACGCCGCCGCGTTAAAACCAGCACCTGGACGGGTTACGACCTGACGGGTGTGGTGTCGATGGACGATATCGATGCCCTGCATTACTCACTGGGCCAGCTAGACCCCGACGAGGTGTGGATTTGCCCACCCGCCAACGACATGAGCAGCATTCAGCCCGTGCTGAACGAGCTGCGCCACAGCACGGCCAATATCCGCCTGGTGCCCGACATGGGCGCCTTTCAGATGGTGAACAACGGCCTGAGTGTGGTGCTGGGCATGCCCATGCTCGACATCTCTAGCTCGCCCATGTCGGGCTTCAACATGATCGTGAAGTGGCTGGAAGACAAGATTGTGGCCAGCCTGATTTTGATCTTGATATCACCCATTTTGGCGGTGATTGCCATCGCCGTGAAAGTAACCTCGCCTGGCCCGGTGATCTTCAAACAAAAGCGCCATGGCTGGAACGGCGAAGAAATTGAGGTTTACAAGTTCAGAAGCATGGTGGTTCACAACGAGCACACCGGCCATGTAACGCAAGCCAAAAAAGGCGATTCGCGCATCACCCCACTGGGGGCCTTTTTAAGGAGCAGCAGCTTGGATGAATTACCCCAGTTTGTGAATGTGCTGCAAGGCCGCATGAGTATCGTGGGGCCACGCCCGCATGCCGTGGCACACAATATGCAATACCGCGAACTGATCCCGCGCTACATGCTGCGCCACAAGGTTAAGCCTGGTATCACGGGATGGGCCCAAGTGAATGGCCTGCGTGGTGAGACCGATACAGTGGATAAGATGGATGCAAGGGTTCAGGCTGATCTTTTTTATATTGAAAATTGGTCAGTTTGGCTGGATTTGAAAATTATATTGATGACGGTTTTTAAAGGTTTTTTTAATAAAAATGCCTACTAATAATATTTAAAATCGGAAGGGAGTCGTATGAAGATCAAGAATAAAATTCTCGTAACCGGCGGCGCAGGCTTCATTGGCGCCAATTTCGTGCTCGATTGGCTGGCTCAGAGCGATGAGCCTGTGATCAACCTCGACAAGCTGACTTACGCGGGCAACCGCGAGAACCTCGCATCCCTTGAAGGCGACAGCCGTCACCACTTTGTGCACGGCGACATCGGCGACAGTGCCTTGGTGGATGAACTGTTGCGCGTGCATCAGCCCCGTGCCGTGATCAATTTTGCGGCCGAATCGCATGTGGACCGCTCGATCCACGGCCCCGAGGATTTCATCCAGACCAATGTGGTCGGCACTTTGCGCCTGCTCGAATCGGTGCGCGGCCACTGGAACGGACTTGGTGCCGAGCAAAAAGCCAGCTTCCGATTCCTGCACGTGTCGACCGACGAAGTCTACGGATCCCTGTCGCCCACCGACCCTGCCTTCACCGAAGACAACCCCTTCGAGCCCAACAGTCCCTACTCGGCCAGCAAGGCCGCCAGCGATCACCTGGTGCGGGCCTGGCACCACACCTACGGCTTGCCGGTGCTGACCACCAATTGCTCCAACAACTACGGGCCGTACCACTTTCCAGAGAAACTCATCCCGCTGATGATCGTCAACGCCTTGGCAGGCAAAGCCTTGCCCATCTACGGCGACGGCCAGCAGGTGCGCGACTGGCTGTACGTGAAAGACCATTGCAGCGCGATTCGCCGGGTGCTCGAAGGCGGGCGCGTGGGCGAGACCTACAACGTGGGCGGCTGGAACGAAAAGCCCAACCTCGATATCGTGCACACCGTGTGTGCGCTGCTCGATGAACTGCGCCCACGCAGCGACGGCAAGCCCTACCGCGAGCAGATCACCTACGTCAAAGACCGGCCCGGCCATGACCGCCGCTATGCCATTGACGCCCGCAAGCTCGAGCGCGAACTGGGTTGGAAGCCGGCTGAAACCTTCGAGTCGGGTATCCGCAAGACCGTGCAGTGGTACCTCAGCCATGAAGACTGGGTGAGCCATGTGCAAAGTGGCGCCTACCGCGACTGGGTGCAAAAGCAGTACGCCAGCGAAAGCGCCACATGAGCCTGCACATCCTGCTGCTTGGCAAAAACGGCCAACTGGGCTGGGAGCTGCAGCGGGCCTTGAGCCCGCTGGGTCGAGTCACGGCACTGGATCGCCACAGCACCGAACACTGTGGTGACCTCAGTCGGCTGGACGACCTGGCTGCCACGGTGCGTGCCTTGCGCCCCGATGTCATCGTCAATGCCGCAGCCCACACCGCAGTCGATCGCGCAGAAAGCGAGCCCGAACTCGCGCGGACCCTCAACGCAGGGGCCCCCGGCGTGCTGGCCCGTGAGGCGGCTCAACTGGGCGCCACCCTGGTCCACTACAGCACCGACTATGTGTTTGATGGCACGGGCGATGCCCCATGGCAGGAGGGCGACGCCACAGGCCCGCTCAGCGTTTACGGCCGCACCAAGCTCGAGGGCGAGCAACTGATTCAGCAAAGCGGTGCCCGGCACCTGATCTTTCGCACCAGCTGGGTGTATGCCGCGCGGGGTGGCAACTTTGCCAAGACCATGCTGCGCTTGGCCGCGGAGCGCGAACGCCTGACCGTGATCGACGACCAGTTTGGCGCCCCCACCGGGGCGGATTTGCTGGCCGACCTCAGTGCCCACGCGATCCGCGCGGTGCGCCAGCGCCCCGAGTTGTCGGGCCTGTACCACGCCGTGGCGGCAGGCGAGACCACCTGGCATGGCTACGCCCGCTACGTGATCGAACATGCCCGCCGTGCCGGGGTGCCCCTCAAAACGCCTGCTGACGGCATCGCCCCCGTGCCCACCAGCGCCTTCCCGACGCCGGCCCGGCGCCCGGGTAACTCGCGCCTGAGCACTGCCAAGCTGCAGGCCGCGTTTGAACTGGTCTTGCCTGATTGGCAACAGGGCGTGGCCCGCATGCTCGACGAAATCCTGCCGCCGGCACAGGCCCGCAAGGTCTGAGCAACCTGCCAAGAACATCAGGGAGAACCTCACATCATGACCACGCAACGCAAAGGCATCATCTTGGCCGGTGGCTCTGGCACCCGGCTGCACCCGGCCACACTGGCCATCAGCAAACAACTGCTGCCGGTGTACGACAAGCCCATGGTGTACTACCCGCTCAGCACCCTGATGCTGGCGGGCATGCGCGACATCCTGCTCATCAGCACGCCGCAAGACACCCCTCGCTTCCAGCAGCTGCTGGGCGATGGCAGCCAGTGGGGCCTGAACCTGCAATACGCCGTTCAAGCCAGCCCCGACGGCCTGGCCCAGGCCTTCATCATCGGTGAGCAGTTTGTGGGCCACAACCCCAGTGCCCTGGTGCTGGGTGACAACATCTTCTACGGCCACGATTTTGTGCCCTTGCTGGCCAATGCCGATGCCCAGACGGCGGGTGCCACGGTGTTTGCCTACCACGTCACCGACCCCGAACGCTACGGCGTGGTGGCCTTCGACAAAAGCGGCAAGGCCAGCAGCATCGAAGAAAAGCCCCAGGTCCCCAAGAGCAACTACGCCGTCACCGGCCTGTATTTCTACGACCAGCAGGTGGTGGACATTGCCAAGAGCATCCGCCCCAGCGCGCGCGGTGAACTGGAGATCACCACCGTCAACGAAACCTACCTGCAGCGTGGCCAGCTCAACGTGCAGATCATGAAGCGTGGCTACGCCTGGCTCGACACCGGCACCCACGACAGCCTGCTGGAGGCCGGCCAGTTCATCGCCACCCTGGAGCGCCGCCAGGGTCTGAAGGTGGCCTGCCCCGAAGAGATTGCCTGGCGCAACGGGTTCATCAACAGTGAACAGCTCGAGCGCCTGGCCCAACCCCTGGCCAAGAACGGCTACGGCCAATACCTGCTGCGCCTGCTCAAGGACGAAGCCCAATCATGAACGTCATCCCAACCGCCATTCCTGAAGTCCTGATCCTGGAGCCCAAAGTCTTTGGCGACGCCCGGGGCTTCTTTTTCGAAAGCTTCAACCAGAAGGTCTTCAACGAGGCCACCGGCCTGCAAGTCGAGTTCGTGCAGGACAACCACAGCCGCTCCACCAAGGGCGTGCTGCGCGGGCTGCACTACCAGCTGCAGCAGGCCCAGGGCAAGCTGGTTCGC
This sequence comes from Curvibacter sp. GW821-FHT09D12, assembly GCF_059416245.1. Classification (NCBI taxonomy): domain Bacteria; kingdom Pseudomonadati; phylum Pseudomonadota; class Betaproteobacteria; order Burkholderiales; family Comamonadaceae; genus Curvibacter; species Curvibacter sp. GW821-FHT09D12. Next base: position 21,026 of record NZ_JBWKOU010000037.1, read on the forward strand.
GTGGTGCGTGGCTCGGTGTTCGATGTGGCGGTGGACATCCGCAAAAGCTCGCCCACCTTCGGGCAATGGGTGGGGGTGGAACTCAGCGAGGACAACCACCGCCAGCTGTGGGTGCCGCCGGGTTTTGCGCATGGCTTTGTGGTGACCAGCGACAGCGCTGACTTTCTGTACAAGACCACCGACTACTACGCGCCGCCATACGAGCGGTGCATTGCCTGGAACGACCCCACGCTGGCTGTTCAATGGCCCGATGTGGGTGAGCCGCCGCGGCTGTCGGCCAAGGATGCGCTGGGGGTGCCTTTGGCGCAGGCCGAGGTGTTTGGTTGAATGGGGCTATTTTTCCGACAGCACTGAGTTTTTTCAACTATAAATAAATTTTGCCGAAGACAGGTATGCAGCAATGAATGAGATAGTTGAGCGACGATTTTCAATGATGAGGAAATTGACCTCATATTTGGTCGTTTTTTTATTTATCGGGCAGTCGATTGTCGATTCAACTGAAGGCAATATATTGTCTTCTTTGACGGTATTGTTGGTGTCTTTAGTGGTTATTAATTACTGCTTTCGGTCAAATGTATTTCTGAATGCACCACTGACAGTGGTCTCTTTGACAGGTTATTGGGTCGCAGTCCAGTTTGGGCCGTTATTTTATCAGACGCTCACATTGAATTCAATGACGGAAAGCCTTCATGATGGAGTAATGGCTTTCGGTATAACTGGGATCTTTTTAATCTCATTGATATTGGGTAGTGTACTTTATAGGCGCTCTGATTTTCTTCAATCCCTAAGAGTCAAAATTCAATCGTCCGTCATCGAGCCTTTGGGCTTGTTTGTGCAGCCATCAACGGTGATACTTTATAGCATGGGTTTTATTGGGCTGTTGTCGCTGATATTGACGGGTGCGCATGATGAGGGAACAAAATATGGCGATGCTTCATCAAAATTCGTTGAGGCATTTCGAGTTTTTGTATATGCACCATTTGCCCGTGCCATCATTCCGGGTGTTCGGGATCAAATGCGTGGCATCTACCCAAAAATGGACCGTGGCATTTTTTTATATGTAGTTGCACTGTTGATTGTTGGCATGCTGAGGAATGCACGCGGGCTCATGATTATCGGGATTCTTGTACTGATTTTAAACAGTACTTTGTTTCTGATGCAGAATGAAAAGAAGATAGAGATCAAGGCGTCTAACATAATTGCTTTGCTTATTGTCTCTGTACCGCTTATTTATATGTTTACCTACCTAGCAGAGGCAATGGCAGCGGTTCGAGGGCTTCGTTCAGACTTGTCTCCAATACAGATATTGACCGAGACTATTAACATATTGGGCGATAGGGCTTCAGTATTGGCATACTTGGAGTCGGTGAAGAATGTGACTCAATTTGAAGCATATGATGAATTTTACATAAGCAACGCCGCTGCAGCTAGATTGATCACACTTCGATTTGATGACAATATGATTTATTTTGGAGGAGTATTAGACCCTGCTGATATCTCCTATGCAAATAGCTTGTTGTTTGATTCATTATTGGCAATTTTGCCAACACCAGTTCTTCAGTTTTTTGGTGTGAATATTTCCAAGGAAGATTTAATTTACTCTGCTGGGGATGTGATTGTTGCTCTTGCTACTGGGATGCCAATGTCTGGATTTAAAACCGGATCGTTGCCGGCAGGCCTGTATTTGACATTTGGATATTTTTATCCCTTTTTTGGTATTTTGGCGGGATGTCTTGGATCTTTCGCATTTGATAACTTCTCAAGAATAAGAAATAATGCTCTTGAGCTGTCGCCATTTGCCTTGTTGGGTATTTATTCGATATTCATACTGTACATGCAGGATTCCTGGGTTTCTTTCACATTTCAGATCACGAGAGCACTTTTTGAGGGCATGGTTTTATATATTTTGGTGCTGATTCTATTTGGATACCGATTTAGACATACGAGTGCCAAATGAAAATGCTTCACAGAGTGGTCAGCGGTAGCGCTGCAGTATGGACTCGAATGGCAGTTGTGCTGATAGGGCAGATTGTATTGGTCCCTATATTTCTGAAGCATTGGAGCCCCTCAGAATATGGCGAATGGTTGGTGATTCAGTCATTAACGGCCATGTGGCTGTTGTTTGACTCTGCGCATCAGGCCTATATCGAAGGCTGCGCAATGAAATTAAAACTTGGTGCCCCAGAAGAATGCGAAAAGCTTTTAATTAATGGGGTGGTAGGTGGTTTGCTGATTGGTGTTTTTCAATTGGCATTGCTTGGGCTGGTGTTTTATACTGATTTATTATCAGTGGTAATGCCAAGTCAGGTGCAGGGTCAGGGGATTGGTGCTAATGCCATAGCTTTTTGCATTTTTGTCAACTTGGCTTTGACAATGTTGGCTGTTTCACCTGCTGGAGTCTATGGTCGTATATTGGCCGCAAATGGGCACTTCGCGAGGTTTGCTTGGTGGGGGGCGCTATATTATTTTTTAATGCTATTGGTGTCGGCTTGTGTTCTTTTTATGAATGGCGGGATCATCGAACTTACATTGGCGAATGCAGGGGTTACTGTTATTTATCAGGTGTTCTGGTATTGCGATGCTGTGCTGATCATGAGGGTTAAGGTGTCCTTGAAACATGTCTCTTTGGTAGAGATTTATTCAAATATTACAAAATCAATTGCTGTCTTCTTTCGCATATCAATGGATTTCTTCAGGCAAATGGGGATTCGAATACTGATATCTGGCCGGTACGGTACCAATCAAGTGGCTGAGTTTGCAACTCTACGCACGGTGTCAAACGTTGCAATGCAATCCTTAGGTAGTATTTATGGGCCTATTCTTCCTGAAATTTCTAGATTGTTAAATGCCAATAACAAGAGAAAAGTGGCATTTATTATTCATGTTTTCTGGGTGGGTGTGGTCTTTGTATTGTTTCCTGCCTTGATTGTGATGCAATATCTGGTACCTTCTTTGTACCCGATCTGGACTGCCAAGGCTTTTGTATTCAATTCCGAATTGTTCGCAAGTATGCTGATGTGTATTTCAGCTTATGGATTCTCCTTGCCGGCAATCATGCTTGTGCATGGGCGAAATTTATTGAAATATCAGGTTTTAGGTGGTATTGCCTCTATAATAATTATATTAGGTGTTTACTTCTTTATCCCAAGTAATGGCTCGCTTCTGCCCATTGCCTTTTCAATCTACACTGCTGAAGTGTGCATTGCATGCATCTATTGTTATGCTGCCGTCAAGTATTTAGGAGCTTCCGACTGGCCTCTTGCATTGAGTTGGCTGTGCTTTGTCTGTTTAATTCTGTTTGATGCAATCGTTTACCTCAACGCACTTCCTGGAGGCGATTGGATTGAGGTCAAGTTGCTTCTTCTTGTCACTTATATTGTTTTTATACTCTTTATTGCTATTTCCACATTTAACAAATTTGGGAATGAATTAAAAGCTCTAGTGAGTCGCAGGGGGGGGGTATGACGGAAATTACAATATTGATGCCTGCTTACAATGGCATTGAGTTTATATCGCGAGCCATTTCTTCTGTGTTCATGCAAACTGGATGCGAATGGAATTTGATCGTTGCAGATGACGGCTCGAACGATGGAACCCGGGAGTATTTGAGAAAGCTGGATGATCCTAGAATACGGGTCATAGAGAATGAGAAGAATGCCGGAATTTTTGGTAATTTGAACCTGCTTTTTTCTTTGGCTTCTTCGCCATATATTTATATTTTATGTCAGGATGATTTTTTCACTCAGCCGAATTCGTTGGTGCAGGTACTTCAATTGTGGCGAGGTGAAGCAAAAGAATGCGCGTTTATTCGCTTCAATCAGGGTGCTGATATCAAGTCTAAATTGGGTGTAGAGCAGGCAAAGCTGGTGAACGGCATTGTGTCGCCTGATGTTTCAGATTTGGCCTTTTTTATTTTTGGGTGCATACCTGGTAATTTGTCTAATGTTTCTGTTAAGAAGTCGATATTCGATTCTGGGGAGAAATTTAGACAAGATTTGCCCTATGCCGGAGATTTTGAGTATTGGTCGCGTTTGGGTCGAAAGTTCCCTTGGTATGTTTCGAGTGTTGTAGTTGCACAGGTTTGGAATCATCCAAATCAGGCATCATTTTCACTAAATAAGCGTGGTGAGTTGGTTTCGCAGGTGAGTTTTATTTTGAATGGTCTGTTTGATAATTTGATTGCTGCAGGAATGAATTCGTTTCCATTGAAAATAATGGGCACTCTTCACTATTCCAATCAACATAGGGATTTGGGGTTGAAAAAATTAGCAACCTCCAGAAATTTCGCCTATCTTGCCGTAGTAGAGCGACAGTTGCTTAAAGCGAAATTCTGCTTCGGACCAGTCGGTGGATGGTTTGTATATGTCATATCACTCGGTGGGCGCTGTTGGCGAGCAACTTTTGCTAGGTATTTGTGGGATAGAAGAAGTAGATAGCAGCGTAATGGCAGTAATCATAGATTGACGTTTTTTGAAATACAATGAAAATTTCCACGGTTCTGTTTATCGGTGCAAAGTCTGGTACGAGTCAGCATAGGCTGAATTCTTTCATTCGGATGGGTTACCTCGTGGATGCCATTGATCCAGATGAGCTAATTCCATTTCCTCGCCTTGGCGCTTTTTTGGAATGGCATGTCAATCCTGCACTTGTTGCCTATTGGGTTTCGTCTGCAATTAAGAAGTTAATTGCCAATTCCAAATATGATTTGGTCTTTGTTGATAATGGATCAATAATTTCATCGGAGTTGTTGAGGTATATAAGAGAAAAGTCAGCTTATATCGTAAATTTCAATCACGATGACGCCTTTGGGATGCGCGATATGAAGCGATTTTCTTTGCTGAAACAGGCTGTACCTGATTACGATCTTATCGTCGTTGTTCGTGAAGAGAATATTTTTGAAGCATTTTCATATGGTGCTAAAAAAGTCATGCATACGTTTCGAACATTTGATGTTGAAGAGCATGCATCAGCACCTTATGCTGGTTACAGCGCGCACGCAATCAATATCGACGTTTGCTTTATCGGAACATGGATGCCGAATCGTGGAAAATTTATAAGCCGATTAAATGATTTGGGTGTTCCTATTTCTATTTTTGGCAGTGGCTGGCATAAGGCCCCGGAGTGGAAAAACATTAAGAAGTTGTGGAAGTCCGGTCATTTGAATAGTTCGGCATATAAATCAACGGTGCAACGTTCAAAGATTTGTCTTGGCCTGTTAGCGCATGAAAATAGAGACCGACATACAACGCGGTCCTTGGAAATACCTGCGTTGGGTAGTGTGTTGTGCGCTGAGCGAACAACAGAGCACCTTCAACTCTATGAAGAAGGTGTTGAGGCAGTTTTCTGGTCAAGTGCGGAAGAATGCGCTACTCTTTGTTTAAAGTTGTTAAATGATGAATCCTTGAGGAAGAGTATTGCCATGGCTGGTAGGCGCCGGGCATTGTCAGATGATCACTCTAATGACAAGCTTATTGCCGATTCGATTAAAGCATTAAGTTCTAAATCAATGTTAACGGTCGTTTGATATAAAGTGCGGGGGGGCTATGGATATACTGTATTTTGGTCATGCTGCCGGAACATGTGCAGATAGGGCTGCCGCATTACGGCGCTTGGGGCATGTTGTAAATTTTGTCACCTATGAGTCGATTCTTGGTGGCTTTATTTCCAATAAGTATCTGAAGGCAATTAACTATAGAACCGGCAATCAAGTAATCCAGTACTTTATTTTGGATTATCTAAAAAGACATATATCCGGAAAATACGATTTAGGTTGGGTTAGCGGTGGGGAATTTTTTGGCCCCGCAGTTGTTGAGTATCTAAAAAAATCATGTGGTGCAACGATCGTTTCAATAAACGATGATCCTCTTGGCAGCAGAGATGGTGCCAGATTTATGCAGCTTAGAAAAGCGCTGCGCACCTATGATGTTTTGGCGATTAGAAGCTCTAAAGCCAATGAATTAATCGATGCCGGCGCACGGAAAGTCGTCGGCATTAGTATGAGCTATGATGAGGTCACTCATTGTGCTGATCTTGAATCTCCAATTAAATATGATGTTTCTTTTGTAGGTACATGGATCAAGGGCGAGGAGAGGGATAGGTTTTTGGCTTATCTCTTGTCTCGTGGCATAGATGTGAAAATTTGGGGTGCTCGTTGGCAAAAAAGTAGCTATTGGCCAGAATTGAGATCAGCCTACATGGGCGGGCACTTGGTTGGGCGTCAATATACAGATATTCTGGCAAGCAGTAAAATTTGCTTAGGGTTTTTGTCTCACGGTAATCGAGATCTTCATACAAGGCGATCTTTTGAAATTCCATATGCTGGTAGCGTTCTTTGTGCAGAGAGAACGTCAGAGCATCTTGCTTTTTTCAAGGAAAATGAAGAGGCGATATTTTGGGCGGATGAGGTTGAATGCGCCTCCCAGTGCATTCGTCTGCTCGGCAACGTCGATGCATTGAGAAAAATGCGCGCCGCTGGCCATGCAAGAGTAGTACTGAATAAGGTGGGTAATGAAGACGTGTGTCGAAAGATAATTCGAGATATTTCAGCATGAAAATCATTCTATTTACACACCCAGACTTCAGTGCCGGCATGAGTATGCGGCGATTTGCTGGAATGATCAATAGCTACTTTTCAAATGCTGGGCATAACGTCCAAGTTTGGACGCCACAATCTTATTTTTCTAGATTTTTAAAAGGCTCCCGGTTTAGTAAGTGGTTGGGGTATGTCGACCAGTATTTGATATTTCCTTTCCAGGTTAAAGTAAGGTTGCTAAATACGCCGCGTGACACCCTATTTGTTTTTTGTGATCAGGCTTTAGGGCCTTGGGTGCCGTTGGTTGAAAATCGACCCAATGTAATTCATGTTCATGACTTCACCGCTTTGAGATCCGCGCTCGGACATTTTCCGTTGAATCCTGTGGGTCGATTTGGAAAGATCTATCAACGTTGGATTAAGTATGGGTTTTCGAAGGGCCGTAATTTTATCTCCGTCTCAAATAATACAAAAAAGGACTTGGAGTATTTTTTAGGAAAAACGCCACCTATTTCTGAAGTTGTTTACAACGGTGTTAATTCTAGATTTCATCAGATGAGAGCATCTGATGCGTTGTCGCTATTGAGAACTAAGATACCTGGAATCTCCTCGTCTGATTTCTTGCTGCACATTGGTGGTAATCAATGGTATAAAAATCGTGACGGCGTTATTCGGTCGTATGGCGAATATGTGAGGCTGTGTGAAAACCCTCTGCCGCTATACATGATTGGTGAATCGCCAACGCCGGGTTTGATCAATTTGAGCGAAAAAATCTCACCCCCAGGGCGCGTAGAGTTTTTAACCGGATTTGATGATTCCATGGTTTGTGCCATGTATTCATTGGCCAAGTTGTTGGTGTTTCCTAGCTATGCAGAAGGTTTTGGATGGCCCATTCTTGAGGCCATGGCTTGTGGATGTGTTGTTCTGACTTCGGACAGGTCACCAATGACTGAGGTCGGTGGTGATGCGGCATTCTATGTACCAGCGCCGCCCATATCTGAGTCTGATCAGGAGCAATGGGCGGTTAAGGTGGGTATTGAAATATATAGAATATTGAAATTGCCAGAAGCAATAGTCCAACTGCATGTACATGATGGAATCATGCATGCTAAAAATTTCAATGATGAGATGGCGCTGGAGAATTACCGTGACATTTATGAAGTCGTACTGAATCATGAAATCAACTAGAATTTTGCATGTTATTTCATCGGTAAATCCCGCGCATGGTGGGCCTATCGAGGGTATTAAACAGCTTTATCGCCCATTAACAGAGGCCGGTATTGAGGTTGAAATTGCGTGTTCCGACTCTGATAATGATGAATGGGTCTTGTTGTCTGAAATTCCTGTGCATGCGCTTGGCCCCTCTAAAGGGTCTTATGCTTACGCTCCAAAATTATTGAGTTGGCTAAAAAGTAATCATCAAAATTATTCAGCAATCATAGTTGAAGGCATATGGCAATACCATAGTTTTGCTGCTTTTCGGGCTCTTTCTGGTACGCAGACACCGTATTTTGTTTTTACTCATGGGATGTTGGATCCATGGTTCAAAAAGACTTACCCGTTGAAGCACTTGAAAAAGTGGTTGTACTGGCCTTGGGCGGATTATTGGGTTTTGCGGAAAGCCAAAGGTGTTTTTTTTACTTGCGAAGAAGAACGGATTTTGGCTCGAGAATCATTCTGGCTTTATCAGTGCACTGAAAAGGTTGTTTCGTACGGTATAGCCACGCCACCTCCATTCGATGCTGCGAAAGTTGAAGTTTTTCTTCAAAAAAATCCGCATCTGCGCGGAAAAAAAATAGTCTTGTTTCTTGGACGGCTTCACGAGAAAAAGGGCTGCGATATTTTGATTGAAGCATTCTCTAGGGTGGCCAATGAGGATGAAAATCTTCACTTGCTAATGGTAGGGCCTGACCAGGTTGGATTAAAGAGTAGTTTGCAAAAGTTGGCTCAAGACCTTGGGATTGCTGACAAGATCACTTGGTTAGGATTGTTGACGGGGGACGATAAATGGACCGCATTTCACGCGGCTCATATTTTTGCACTCCCGTCTCATCAAGAGAATTTTGGCATTGTTGTTGCCGAAGCATTGGCTTGTGGCAAGCCAGTTCTCATCAGTAATAAGGTCAACGTCTGGCGCGAGATCGAACGTGAGCAAGCGGGTTTTGTGGGTGACGACACAGTCGATGCAACGGCAATGAGCTTTAAGCAATGGTTGGCACTTGATTCGTCCGATCTAGAGAAGCTATCAGCACGTGCAAGGCAGTGTTTCTTGAGTTGCTTTGAGGTTGGTCATACCTCGAAAAATCTTATATCAGTTATTAAAAGTCATTCAAAAGAGGTTTTATGAGAGTATTTGTTACTGGCAGTTCTGGTTTTATTGGAACCAACGTGATGAACTATTTTCTCGCTAATGATATTCCTGTCATTGGCTTTGATGTAAAAGATCCTCAAAATATTAATCACTCTAAAGTATTTATCAAGGGGTCGCTCCTTGATAAGGACGAATTGAGTAAGGCATTGGTTAAATTTTCGCCGACTCACATTGTCCACCTAGGCGCCCGCACAGATCTGGATGGCAAGCATACAGATGATTATGCCGAAAATGTGCAAGGGCTTAATAATTTGATATCGATATGTGATGTGCTGCCCGATTTGCAGCGCGTGCTATTTGCATCTTCTCGGTTGGTTTGCAAGATTGGGTATACGCCAAAAGACTACAATGATTATTGTCCGACCACGCCATATGGTGAGAGTAAGGTCATGGGTGAAAAAATCGTAAAGAGCATGAGCGATAAAAAATGGACTTGGTGCATTTTTCGGCCAACTTCTATTTGGGGTGAGTGGTTTGGTGTGCCCTACAGAAATTTTTTCGACTTGGTTCGCGCTGGCAAGTACTTTCATCCTACCGGTATTACTATTCCTAAATCATTTGGCTACGTTGGGAATGTGGTTCATGAAATTTATCGGCTGTGCGTGGTTGAAGATTCAAAAATAAATAAGCGTTGCTTTTATTCTGGTGATTATAATCCGATTGAAGTTTTTGATTTCTCTAGGAAAATCGCGAAATCATTTGGCGTTAAAACTCCCGGCCAAGTATCAATTCACTTACTGAAGCTATTGGCTAAAATTGGAGACCTGTTGTTGCCGTTGGGAATTAGATTTCCACTGACAAGCTTCAGGCTGGCAAACATTCTCACTCCGATGATTCATGATTTTTCAGATCTTGAGGCTGTTGTTGGGCCGTTGCCATACACGGTGGATCAAGGTATAGAAAAGACTGTTGAATGGATGAGGAGGGCTTGAGGTGAGTGAAATTCAATATCAAAACCTGAAGGATTTCAAAGTTCCTCCGGGTTTTCGGGGGCGGTCAGCCATATTTGTTCAATTGTGGTGGATAGTGCAGGCTACTATTTTTAGGTTAGCGCCTCAATTCGCCTACGAATACAGATCTTGGTTGCTTCGATTGTTTGGTGCCACTATTGGCCAAAATGTGAAAATTCGCGCCACGGCAAGCATCACATATCCTTGGTTTTTAGAGGTTGGTGACAATTCGTGGATTGGAGATGACGCGGTAATTTATAATTTGGCAAAAATTACCATTGGATCCGATGTCGCAATTGCTCATCGTGTTTATTTGTCGGCAGGGAGCCATTTGATTGATCGACCAACATTTGATATTACGGCCAGTCCAATATATATCGAAGATCAGTGTTGGTTGCCAAATGACGTGTTTGTGGGGCCTGGCGTCCGAATTGGGCGTGGAACTGTCATTGCCGCTCGCAGCTCTGTGTTTTCTGATATGCCCTCTGGTATGGTTTGTATGGGCTCGCCCTGTAAACCCGTTCGTTCTAGGGATACTGTTACGCGCGTTGCGCCAGAAGAACAAGCTCCGACGGTGTGAGCGTCTATTTGATCGTCCCCGGCCTCTCGGTAGTGGATTTGCGCGTCTCCTCTGCTGTCAGGCCTGGTCATCCCAACAGGCTGATCGTAGAGTCGCTATTTTTCAAACTTGGCGTCAACGATTGCGACCCAGGTGGCCCTCAAGACTGGGGCGAGCGACCGACTTGGCGGTGCGTTTCAGGTTACGGGTATTTCGAGCATTTTTGGCCTAGTGACTGGTTTCAATCGGTCAAGTTTCGCGAGCCGCTGGAGCCGGTCCATGCCAAGCTGGTCGTGCTCTCCATGGCCAAGGGCATCGAGCTCAGCCTGGCCTTCTTTGCCAATGAAGGCCAGGCGCGGCCCCACAAAGCCGGCCAGTATGCCCAGATCCGCCAGTTCAAGCGCATGCGCCGCACCACTAGACGCCAAAGCACTATCGTGGGCCGCTTGCAGCGCAGGATGAGTGTGCTCGGCCTGGCTGCTCAAAAGGCACTGGATGACAGCCTTAACAAGGCCAAGGGCCTGCTCAGTAAGGCACAGGGCAAACAGATCAAGCGCTACAGATGGTATGCCCCTGAGGCGGAGTGCATCTCCAAGGGCAAGAGCCGCAACCCTTTCGAATTCGGTGACAAGGGCGGCTTGGCCAGCACGCTCAATGGAAACCTGATCGTGGGGGGCCGGGCTTACCCTGCACGAGAAAATCGAGCAGGTCACCATCCTGATGCAGTCCACCGGAATCAAACAGGAAACGGCCTTGGTGGACCTGGGCTATCGAAAAACAACCCTGGGCTGAACATCAAGTACTGGGGCCGATTCAAGAGCATCAGCATTTCAGCTGGAGTTTGAATTTTTTGGGAAGGCGAATTATGTCTGGAATTTATATGCGGATACGATATTGGTTTCCTGATTTTTACAAAAGTATTTTTATATTTTCGTTGATACTTTTTGGTGTGTATGCCTATGGCGGTTCACTTGGTTCTATAGGCGACAACCAGCGGTATTCGGTTGGCTTTGATGATATTAGGCCGCTCGGGCCCTTTGAAAGTTGGGGTAACGCTCGGAAGGATTATGGTGCTGTAGGTGACGGTGTTTCGGATGATACGAATGCGCTGCAGCGTGCATTAGATGATCTTGGGGTCAATAGGAATATTGTGGTTCTCTATTTGCCCCCTGGCATCTATAAAATCAATAAAACATTACACCTGTCGGGCTGGGATAAAGTAGATAAAAAGATGGGTTGGGGCGGCGTTCAAGTTATCGGGGAACATCCCGAGAAGACAAAAATTCTATGGGATGGGCCTAGCGGTGATCCAATGCTAATTCAGGATGGTGGCTATAACACCCGGTATTCTAGAATAAATTGGGATGGTGCCGGCAAGGCGGGATATGGTATTGCGCAGTGGTGGAACACCAAAAAATCTACTATTCATGATGGTGCCGCAGAGCATACTGATGAAATTTTTCAAGATGTTGGAATAGGAATTTTTGCAGGTCGATTGGGTCGGGATTATAATGAAATGGTTTCTGAAGGACAGATCCGTAGGGTCAAGTTTTTACGGAATTGGGTGGCAGGTGTTAATACTGGTTCTTGGAATGCCTTGGATTGGTGGATATGGGACTCTCATTTCGTAGATTGCGCGCGTGGCTATTCTAATCTGTTCTCTCTAGATGATAACGGCGTGACTTATGGGGCTGGTGCCGCTTATATCTACCGTAGTACTTTCGAGCGATCTAAGGTTGCGGATGTCGATATCAAGAACACCATGTGGTTTTCGATGCATAAAAATGTATCCATTGGATCGAATCGGTTTTTCTTTGGCGAGTGGGTTGGCCGAAATGGTGCTGAGATCATCATCAATGATAATAAGATATATGATCCAGTGGAATCTTATGCCATCCTTAATAAAAATCTAGGCCCGCTGATTGCTTTGGATAACGAAGTTTTTTACAAAACTCGTCCTAAGGCGTCGACGTTTGTCGATAATTCATTTGCTGATTCTGATACTGTATTGATTGGTAATAAGATTTATGCTCCGGCTTTTGAGGGGCGGGATGGTATTTTGGGTGGCGCTGACGTAAAGGTAGGGACTCGATCCATTGTCATTGATAACAAAAAAATATTGCGTAAGTCCTTGCCTGATATAGCAGGGTATTCCTTTGTGGTGCCCGAATTTAAGAAGGGTGTTATTTTTGAAGTGCCCGCTGGTGCCGGTTCTGATCAAATACAGTTAGTATTTGATAAGGCTGCCAAATGTAAATGCCTTGATCCAGTTGTTCATTTTCCTCGCGGAACATACTATATAGATAAAACTATATCTATTCCTGCGAATATTAAATTGGAGGTGGTTGGTGATGGGCTGGCTTCAGTAATGTACTGGAGTGGTGCAGACCGTGGCATTTTCTTTGATCTTGCACCCCCTAGTCGTACGACAATACGAGATATTGGATTTTGGGGAATCAATGCGACAGCGATACGGATAGCAGGCGCTGATCATTCTGGGGGGCGCATTTTTGTTTTAGGTACTACCCCAGGTAATTTTGATGTGAGTGCGCTCAGGAAAACGCAGTTTATTATGCAGGCTAACTCGGAAGTTGCAAATATCTCTTTGAGTAATGCTACGAATGTGGTTAGTGTGGGTGGGGGAGGGCGTGGTCCAATTGTAGATCTGAAAAATAATTCGAGCGCTATTTTTTTTGATACATGGTATGAAGGCGGCTTGACTAAACTGTTTCATATATCGTCCGGCGATTTTTACTTTGTGGGAGGGAACTTGGCACCTGGAACCCATTTGAAGGAGCGAAAGAGTGTTGAGCAATCGTCGATTGTTTTCGATAACTATTCTGGGAAATCGGTTTTTTTAGGGCTCCGATTTCAGTTGTCTAAAATTGCAATGAAATATGGAGTGGAGATAATTGGGGAAACGGATAACGCTCAGATATTGTTTCTTGGGATGAGTTCGAACCGTGGCGGCTATATCGATAGCTCGAACCCTTCTGAAGCATTGAGCGTTTTGTCCTCGCGGACTGTCGATGACAAAAAAATTTCCACGAGAATGGAAAACTATGGTCGAAGTGATGAGGTATTCATTCGAGATATGTTGCGGCCTATAAGAAGATTGAGGTGGGATGTTGATGGTTATGTTCCGCCAAATGGTGCGACCGATGTTCGCTTATATCGGATTATGAGTCTTGATACCCTGGGTGTTGTAATTTCTGGTGATTAGTTTAATAATATTTGTACCGTTGAACGGTTGATGTCGGAAACCATAGAAATGACAATTCCATTGTGTTGCCTGGACGCCTGCGACGAAAATAGAAAGTAAGCAGCCTGCCAATTCATCTATTCAAAACTGATTCCATGGCGTATTCATGTCCACGCCAATCAGCGCGGACACGAGTCCGCTTCAATTCAATTTGTCTCTTGAATTCGGCCTCGGCGTACACTAGCCCACTGGTGGGGCAGTAACTCGTAAGCGGCTGGCCCTCCCATCTTGACCGGCGTCTATCAGCCGTGATGCCCCCAGGATTACAGCCTTGCGGGCAACTGAATCACCTGTGCCGGTGACGCCTTGGGATCAGCCTCGTCCGCAATCACCCTGCTCAAGAACACCGGCGCTACATTCCACTGGTGGTGGTCTTCTGTGATGACCGTGACCGTTTTGCGATTGCATTTGGCCACAATGCCTATTTTGGGATCGTGGCCCGGGGCATGGAAAGACACTCGATCGCCCACCTTGAAGCTCTGCATCTGCTGCTGCATTCGCGCTTCTTGCAAATACCGCAGCCGAGCCACTATTTGGTGGTTGAGTTCCGAGAGTTGTGCCTCACTGAGTTTGGTGATGTCGATGTTCATGGCCCACAATTTTCAGGCGCATTCCAGCGCCTGCCAACGGTGGGGCAGCAACTCTTCAAGGCGGCTGTTCAGATGGGTCGGCAGCCGAGTTAGGACATCCTTGAGGTACGCCCACGGGTCATGCCCGTTGAGCTTGGCCGAGACCACCAGGCTCATCACATTGGCGGCTCTTTGCCCCGCCAATTCACTGCCGCAGAACAGCCACGCACGCCTGCCCATCGCCCACGGACGCATCAGGTTTTCCAGATGGTTGTTGTCCAAGGGCACATCCCCATCGTATGCGGTCAATGAACCCCGCCCTTCCCGCTGCCTCAACAAGCTGAGAGGCTACGTTCCTATAAGGACATCCCTTCTTGGTCAACAACACCGGAAAGAAATAGCTTTGAAACAAAGATTGCGGACGGCGAACCTATAAACGGGCATTTTGCTGCGCACTGCAGCTCCCCTGATGAAAGACGCGCGCCGGAGACTCCATTCATGTAGCAGGCAGCAGTCATTTCTGATTGCCTTGGAACGTAGACGAGTACGCCCCAGCGCAGGTCCAAACCTTTGACTCAACAGATATTGCACATCACACGGTGACTGTTTTCACTGACCAAACAATGACTCAGGCTGGGACTCTGAATTTCTCCTGCAGTTGCAACGCAGCCCAGCACATTCGAGCGTTCTTCGCGGCAATAGCGACTAGTGCGCGACCATATCCTCGACGCTCTTTTAGTTGCACTGCCCAGCGACTGACTGAGTCGGTCTTGCCGACTGCTCTTGCCAAAAGTGCCCTGGCCCCAAGCACCAAAAGCGTACGAAGGTAGTGATCACCGGCTTTGGTGATGCTTCCCAATTTGCTTTTACCCCCAGAGCTGTTTTGCTTAGGCACCAAACCTAACCAAGCGCTGAACTGCCGTCCATTTTTGAAATCGTGGCCATTCCCAATACTCGCTACGATGGCGCTGGCCGTGGTTGGTCCTATGCCGCGCAATTGCATCAGCCGCAGCGCTTGATCATCCGCAGCAGCCATTTGTTTGATCCGACACTCGCTATGGGCAATGCGTTCTTCGATGTGGCTGAGTTCGTTCATTAGCTCACCAATGACCTGATTGCAAAACCCAGGCAGGTCTTCCAGCATGTTGTGCACCCCTTGATGAAACGCCTTGAATGCCAAAGGAAGCACGATGCCAAGTTCGCTCAGAAGTCCTCGAATACGATTAATGAGTGCGGTGCGCTCGGCAACATACCCTTGATGCACGCGATGGACAAACAACTTTCCTTGTTGCTCCAGGGTCTTGATCGGAACGAATCGCATGTTAGGCCTGGCCACCGCCTCACAGATCGCCGCAGCATCTGCGGCATCGTTCTTTCCGTGCTTCGGTGCGTGTCAAGAAAGTTGTCGCCTGATTCATGCGCACCGAGGCGCTTTATCCAGTGCTGATGCCGACTTTGCGATGGGCTCTGAATCCCTCTCCGGGTTGAGCTTGACCACCGCGATGTGATCCCAGTTTCGGGTGTGCCTTGCCCACCTAGCCGGATGGCATTGGCGGGCCTGCTGGTACAACTCATCGCGGCGCTTCAATATCTCCACGTCCTGCCCAGTGTGGCG
>NZ_JBWKOU010000038.1:0-34949 GCF_059416245.1 Curvibacter sp. GW821-FHT09D12
AAGACGACGGAATCAGCACTGGATAAAGCGGCTCGGCGCGCATGAATTAGGCGACAACTGTCTTGACACGCACCGCCCCCGATCGGGCAGGCGCCCCTCAGGGCGACGATCAGTGCTTTGGATAGGCAGGGTGACGCGGCCCCGGAATCAATGCCCCAGGGCTTTGTGCGGACAGCAGGCGCTGCGTTGTCATGCCGGCAATGGGGAAGCTCTGATCCAGGGCAGTGGCCATCACCTGCTTGACCAGCGCCGTGATCAACATCCCGGCAATGCCGCCACTGCTTTGAGACTGCTCTTCGGAAGATGCCCGCGCCACGCCACTCCAAAGCACCTCGCCCGTTCGAAGGTCGACCAAGCGCCCCTCTGCCGCCACCACCGTGTTGCTGCCGATCACATAATATTTGGAACCATACTCTTTCACATCGATGTACAGAACTGCGTCCGCTCCAAACACCTCTCTCAATTTTCCGATGTCAATTGCGTGAATATCATCAGCAATGGTCAGGCCTTGCGCTTTGAAATGCTCATCGACCAATGAGATTGGCAGCACATAAAAGCCGGCTTCTGCGACCGGCTGAGATGTTTGAGCGTAAACACCATAAGTCGCTTTGACATCAGGACTGCTGTTTTTAGGCGGCAGAATCAAGATCGTCTTGGGATCAGCAGCGCGAAATGCAGAGTAGTCTTTGGCTTGAGGTGCTGCGCACCCTACCAGCACCGTCGACCCAAGCAAAGCGGCATACAAGACATATTTATTTTTTGACATCGGAAGCCCCCACTTTCGATTGACCGATCAGACGATCGATGTAATTTTTTGACTCTGGAAAATTGTCTTTCTCCTTCTGCAAAGCCGACATCTGATCAGCATCACGACCGACCTGGCCATAGAGAACGGCCAGATGCGCCATGTAGCCCGGCGGCAGGGATTTCCCAGAATCCCGCACGATCTGGGCATGCTTCTCCATGACATCAATCTGGGCCTGAGGTGATTCACTTTTGAAATGTGAATACAGCTGAGATTCATAGGGCCCCCACTGGTACAAGGTAGGTGGCCCCGCACAAGCCGCCAACGCCATCGACACAGTGATCACCGAAAATAATGTATAGGACCGCATGGGCATCACCTTGTCGCTGGCATTTGGAATGCACCTGAATCAGCGGCAGCAGCCAACTTATCAACTGCCTGACGGATGGCCAGATCAAGCACTTTCCCGTTCAGGGTAGCGTCATAGCCTGCAGTGCCGCCGAAACCGATCACCTCACGATTGGACAAAGAGAATTCACCCGCCCCCTGGGCCGAATAAATCACCTCAGAGCTTGATGCATCGACCACATTCAAAACAACTTTGGCATATGCGATCTGCTCTTTGGCGCGACCCAAGATGCCAAAAAGCTGATGATCGCCAACCTCTTTGCGCCCAAACTCAGTCACATCGCCCGCGATCAAAAAGTCAGCCCCTTTTATTTTCTGGGCTTGACCTTTTATCTTTGCTTCCTGGCTTGATTCACTCATGTTTTCGCGGTCGAGCACAGAAAATCGATTGGACTGCTGCAAGTGGGAAATCAATATTGTTTTTGACTGATTACCCAGACGATCCACACCATCGCTGAAGATCCCACGCTGGAATGGCGATCTATTTTCGAACTTGCCAACCGATATGGGCAACTTCTGGCCCGCAAAGTGACTCGACGCGGCAGCGACAGTCTTGGTCTCAAGCACCCTGGAATTTTCCGTTGCGCAACCTGCCATGCTTGCAAGCACACACGCGCCAGCCAACAGAGGAATCCATTTCATATTCAACGCTCCTTGCACATCACGACCAACTTGACTTTCGAATCGTGAATAGAAAATAAATCTCTCTTTCTCGCGATCCAAAAATCGGCAGCTCGTGAGTACAGCATCGGCGCCCACTCTCCAGAACGGGAAATGTAAGAAACCCCGCAGCTCACGCCGGCCATGGACCTGAAGCGGCGCCCCCAAAAACGGATGATGAGCCCGTTCAAAACGCAGAACAGGCCGCTCAATCTGCAAGCCGCAAAATCCTGAAACAAAAATAGTTTCAGCCTGTATTGATCAAAATACTGATATGGCTTTTTGTTGCACTCTATCGGCCGCCAAGATAGCCCTTGGCATTGCCTGCGGCAGCGGCCACGCGCTTGCTCAAGACCATGTGCCAAACCCGCTTGGATGGGGCCTGCTGCGCAGCAAATTGGCCTTGATCGGCAGATCCGCCTGCTCAAGGCCAGACCAAGGCCATGCGCACTTCACTGCAGACGGCAATCACTGGCGCCACTGTTGACGTGGCCCGCCAACGACGTGCGCGCCTTGCTCAAGCGGCTTGCCGAGGTGCCAGCCACGGCATCGATGAACATCGCGGGTTTGGGCACCCGCTGTTCGGCATGCCCCCTTGCAGAAGCTGCCGGGGCGCCGCGCCAAGATCAAGCCGCCAGGCCTGACGCCTGGCCTCAACCCTGCGGCATGCCCCAGGCATCCATGATCAGCTTGAGCGACACCAGCAGCAGGCCGACCTGCACCAGGCGGTAGAACCAGGCGTCCGCCAGGCGGCGGGTCAGCCAGGCGCCGGCCACTGTGCCGGCCAGCGCAAAAGGCAGCAGGGCTGCGGCCCCCCACAGCGCCTGGGCCGAGTAGGGGCGTAGAAACTGGTAGGGCACGATCTTGGCCAGATTGATGGCTGCAAACAACAGTGTGGCGGTGCCGGCAAACTGCGCCTTGGGCAGCTTCTGAGGCAACACATAAACCTGGAATGGCGGCGCTCCGGCGTGTGAAATGAAGCTGGTGAAGCCGGTCACCGTGCCCCAGAAGCACCCCTTGAACAGGTGGGCCGGCTGAGGTGGGGCATCGCTTTGCCGACGCAGCCAGGCATACAGGCAAAAACCCAGCCCCATCAAACCGATCAAGAAGGTGACCACCCGGTCTGACACCCAGGCCGCGGTGGCCCAGCCCAGCAAGACGCCGCCCAGCCCGGCCGGCACCAGGATGCGCAGATTGGGCGCGCTGAAGTCGCGCCGGTACAGCCACAGGCCCGCCATGTCAGACACCACATAGATCGGCAACAGCAGCACGGCGGCCTGCACGGGCGACATGGACAAGGCCATCAGGGGCACGGCCAGCATGCCAATGGCCGGCAGCCCCCCTTTGGACAGCCCCACCAGCAGGGCAGCCAAGGCAGCCACCCACGAGAAATGTTGCAGCAGTTCAGACACTCGGTACACCCGCAAAAACAAGTTCAGCCCCAACATCCCGCAGGCGCCACGGCAAGACATTGTGCCCCGGGCACCTACCAGCGCAGGCAGCACGCCCCATGAAACCTGCCCAGGCAAGGGCATTGGGGAGTGCACCGGCGCGAAAGCCGCCGGCAAGGCACACTCCGGCCCCGCGATGAACGGAACCTTCCGACCGCCGACGGGTCAAGCCCTCTGCCCCATGACACATCCGACCGAATCCCACCGCCTGATCCAGCTGCTGGAACGCATCGCCCAGGGCGAGCGCCTGGCCTTGACCGAACTGCACGATGCCACCGCCAACCGCCTGTATGTTCTGGCCCTGATGCTGGTGGCCACGCCGCCCTGGGCCGAGCAGGTGCTGCAAGCCTGTTACGTGCGGGTTTGGCAGCAGGCACGGCAGTACCGCCGCAACACCGGCCCGGCCATTGACTGGATGGCCATGCTGTTGCGCCAGTGCGCCCAGCACCTGCTGCAGGGGCGAGCCGGTGAGCAGGCCCGCCAGGCCCGGGCACTGGACCAGTTGCTGGAAGCCCCCCGCGACCCCGCCGCATCGGCGGCGCCGGCCGCCGCGCGATCGACCACCACGCTGCCCGCCCCGGAAAGCCGCGAGGCCGAGCCCAAAGCCCCCCCGAAACGCCCGCGCCGCCTTCGCCTGAGCCGCCCAGCCTGAGACTGTGCTGCAGCACGCCCCCCCGCAGTGGAAGGGGTTTGGCCTCTTTTGCCTGTTTTTTCACGGCATTCAGTGCATCGATTGCAATGGCTTGCACTCTTTGCACACCTTGCTTGATCCAGGTGCTGCCGCCTGCGGCTGGCCCGGCGCAGACGGGGCTATCATGGCCCTGGCCTGGGTGCCTGCACCCGCCACGGCCTGTGATGGATGCCTTGCCGCCCCCCTACTTTCCCCCGCCCAATTCAGGACCGGTGCCTGACTGGCACCTGATCACCCCGTGCCCAGTCTTGCCGAACTGCTTGTTCTGACCGCCTGCCTGCTGGCCATCGTGGCCCTGGTGCAGGTCGCCTCCGCCCGCATGGGCGCCCCCGAATCCACCTTGCTGTCGCTGGTCGGCATCACCTTGGGGGCCAGCTATGTGGCCATCGACTCGGTGGCCCCTGAGTTTGCTGCCTTCTTTTTTGCCCCCCTGATCAGCCCCGACTTTCCGGCCGAGGCCTATCTGTGGCTGTTTCTGCCGCCGCTGCTGTTTCAGGTGGCGCTGACCGTGGACGTGCGCAACATGCTGCAGGATGCCGCGCCCATCCTCTTGCTGGCCGTGGTGGCCGTGTTTGTGGCCACCGGGGCCATCGGCCTGGGCCTGGCACTGGTCGCGCCGCAAAGCCTGGTGGTGTGCCTGCTGCTGGGCGCCATTGTGGCCACCACCGACCCCTCGGCCGTGGTCGGCATCTTCCGTGACGTGGGCGCGCCCGGACGTCTGATCCGCCTGGTGGAGGGCGAAAGCCTGCTCAACGATGCCGCCGCCATTGCCCTGGCCGCCGTGCTCATGAGCATGCTGACCCGGCACGGGGCCTCGGTCAGTTGGGTAGACGGTCTGGCCAGCCTGGGCTATTCATTTGGCGGCGGGGTGGTGCTGGGCCTGGTGGTGGGCCGGGCCGTGGCCTTTGTGTTGCCGCTGATGAACAACATCGCCTCGGCCGAAACGGCTTTGACCATGGCGGTGCCCTACGCGCTGTACCTGCTGGGGGGCGAATGGCTGGATGTGTCGGGCGTGGTGGCGGTGGTCTGCGCCGGGCTGGTCATCAACGGCCTGGCCAAGACCCGGTTGGCGCCGCGCAATTGGGACCACGTGCAACTGGTGTGGGAACAGATCGCCGTGCTGGCCGGCGCCATCGTCTTTTTGCTGGCCGCGGTGCGGGTGCCCCATCTGTTGCAGGATGTGGCCTGGCACGACGTAGGGTACCTGCTCGCCACCGTGGTTGCCGCGTTTGTGGGGCGGCTGGCCGTGCTGTACCTGATGCTGCCCGCCCTCAGCAGGCTGCACTTGAGCGCCCCTATCTCTTCGGCCTACAAGCTGGCCATGGCCTGGGGTGGGCTTCGGGGCGCCGTCACCCTGGTACTGGCCATGGGCGTGGCCGAAAACACCGCCCTGCCCGCGGCCACCCGGCATTTTGTGTCGGTGATTGCCACCGGCTTTGTGCTGTTCAGCCTGCTGGTCAATGGCAGCTCGCTGCGCTGGGTGATCCGGCAACTGGGGCTGGACCGACTCTCCGCCCAGGATCAGGCCCTGCAGCAGCAGGCTATCAACCTGTCCACCGAAGAGGTCGAGGCCACGGTCAAACGCATCGCCGCCACCTTTCACTTTCAGCCCGAGGCTGCCGCCGAGGTCAACCAGCTGTACCGCAATGGCCTGGCCCTGGGCCAGGCCCCGCTGGCCACCGACCTGACCGAACGCGAGCGCCTCGCCATCGGCCTGACCACCTTGGCCACGCGCGAGCGTGACCTGATCCCCGAGTACGGCAACGGCATTTTGAGTGTGCGCAACCTTGACGCCATGATGAGCAACACCGGCCACATGATCGATGCCGCCCGCAACGAGGGGCGCCTGGGTTACAACCGCGCCGCACGCCGCATCCTGGAGCCACACATCAGCTACCAGTTGGCCCTGTGGCTGCACCGCCACCTGCACCTCGACCGCCCCCTGGCAGCCGCCCTGGCCGACCGCTTCGAGCTGCTGATCTGCCGCCGCGCCGTGCTGGAGCGCCTGCACCGCTACAACCAGAGCCGCCTCAAACCCCTGCTGGGCGAGCGCATGGCCGGCTTGCTCGACACCGTGCTGCTGGCCCGCAGCCAATCAGCCGAACAAGCCATCCAGGCCCTGCGCGACGCCCACCCCGACTTCACCCAGGCCCTGGAACGCCGCCTGCTGCTGCTGTTTGCCCTGCGCCAGGGCCGCACCGCCCTGGAAGCCATGGTGTCAGAAAGCATGATTTCCAAAGAGGTCTACACCTGGGTCGATCAGGAGCTGGGGCGTGCCTGGCAGTTGGGGGTGGCGCGACCGACGTTGAAGAGACGCCATGGGCCAGAAGCCACTCAGACGGGGGCCGAGGGGCCGCAAGGCTGAAGGGGACGTTGATTCGTGGGGGGATTGATTTGGGATGGGCTAGACTTTCCGCAAACGTCAGGCCTCAGCAACAAAGCCCTCACATCCGATCCCCATGCCATGGCCTCCTGAGTACCAGCGCGCCTCCATTGACTTCGAAAAATTCATGGTGACTGCGCGTGATCGCGCTGGTCTTGCGACGACGAACATGGCCTGGAACATGGTCGTAGGCGTACTCCATGCGTTCCGTCGTAGGCTTACGCTTCACCAAGCACTTCGCTTTGCAGATCAGTTACCACCAGCAATTCGTGGCCTCTTCATTGAAGGATGGAACCCTGGCGAGCAACCCGCAACGATTGGCAATCGGGATGACATCCTGAAAGAGGTTCGCTCGCTGCGTCACAAACACAACTTCTCGCCGGATAACGCCATTGAGGCCGTTGGCTTAGCATTGTTCTCGGTTGTTCCATCGGACGCTTTCGCCCGCGCGCTAGACGCCCTGCCACCCGAAATGCGCAAGCTTTGGAGTAGCGTTAGCTCGCACAACTGACCCCTGCCAGTCACTCCAGACGATGCCTCACCCCTTGCTCGGGCCGACTGCTCAGTTTCAATGGAGAACGGCAGTATTGGGGCGTCTGCAGAGGGCAGGTCAACGATAAAGGTCTTTCCCGTTTGATCGGGTACATCCGCGTTGGTGAATCCGCTCATGGCGCGAGCCTTGCCGAGAGGTTGTTGCGTCAATGATTAGCGATACCTGGTGCGGCACGCAAGAACTCCTCGTCGGTCACTTGGTCAACCAGGAACTTCGCAAGATTGCCTCTGGAGAGCTTCATGCTGAGTTTGGTCTTTCCATACCAACCCACATCCAAGCGGCCCTCGGCGGGGCCATCCTTGAGGTTCGGGATGCGGACCAGTGTCCAGTCCAGGTCTGAATTGGCGATCAATTCGCCGGTCGCCTTGATGTCCTCATACCCCTTGCGCGCGACTATCTTGAACAACAGCACGAATGCCTGGGTTTGGAAAGCAAAGCCATCCTTGGGATCACGATAAGCAGCGGTAGAAATCTGGACAAGGCGATGCACGCCCGCATGCTTCATCGCGGCGATGACGTGGCTTAAGCCGTTCATGACCGGTTTATCGCCTTGAACCTTGAGACTATTGGGGCCAAGGGCGCTGACGACCGCATCGGCGCCCAGGACGCATTTCGCAATGGCGCTTTGGTTTTGCAGGTCGCCGACCACAATTTCGATTCTTCCTGCGAACGATGCGAGTTTTTTCTCGTCGCGCGCATAGACCGTCAGGTGGTAACCCTGCTTCAAGGCTTCTTCGATGATGTGCCTTCCGGTCGGCCCCGTCGCACCGAACAGCGCGATTGATTTTTTTCCGGCCATTCGATTACGCGACCTTCGCCAATAAGGCTGTGATGGCCGTCTCGGTGCTGACGATCGCGGCCTTCACTGCCTCGGGGCCGAGAACCGTGCCTTCGACACGCACCACTTCGACGTCGGTCAGGCCGATGAAACCGAGCAGGTGCAGCAAATAGTTGGTCTGAAAGTCGAACGGTGCCCAGGAGCCCTCCGAGAACACGCCTCCCGCAGCGGTCACGAGATAGACCTTCTTGCCGGTGAGCAGCCCTTTCGGTCCGGTGTCGCCATAGCCGAATGTAACGCGTGGCCAGGTGACGTGATCGAACCACGCCTTGAGTTGTGAGGGCAGGCCGAAGTTGATCATGCCCGACCCGAGCACGATCACATCGGCAACTTTCAACTCATCGACCAACTCTTGCGCGACCTTCACAGCCTCGACTTGTTCCGGCGCGCGTTCTTCGGGCGAGGTGATCCGGCCTTGGATATAGGCCGGCGTGATGTGCGGCGGTGGATTCTCGGCGAGGTCGCGCACGGTCAGTGGGCCGCCCGAGCGGGCCCGGATGCCCTCGGCGATTTCGGTGGCAAAGCGAGTGGAAAGGCTGTCAGCCCCGCGCGGGCTGGAAGTGACAAGCAGGGTGTGGCTCATGGCGGCTCCTAGGTATAAATTAATAACTAAGTCATGTATTTATTCTGACTTACCAATTCATACAAAGGATGCTATGGTTTCCGCCGTTTCCTCACAAGAAGGCACACGCGTGTCACTTAGTCACACCGAATTGCTGGCCGATATGCCCGCACCTGACGCTGGCGGCTGTCTTGCTACCCGTGAAATCCTGGATCGCATCGGCGACAAGTGGAGCCTCTACATTGTCGCCATGCTGGCCAATGGCCCGCGGCGATTCAACGAGTTGAAGCGCAGCATCGACGGCATTTCCCAGCGGATGCTGACCCTGACATTGCGCGGGCTTGAACGCGATGGGCTGATCACGCGAACGATGTTTGCGACCATTCCTCCACGCGTTGATTACGAACTCACTGAAATGGGAAGAACGCTGTTGGAGCCTGTTATGGCACTGGTCAACTGGGCCAACAAGAACCAACTCGCCATTGCCGAGGCGCATCAACGTTTTGATGAGGAACCGGAGCCGGATCAGGTCTTGGTTCAGGGCGTTGTCTACCAGCGGCGATAAACGAGCCTGGACCGAAGGCTTGTGCAAACACAGCGGCAACATCCAAATGCCGGCTCGCGTTGGGGCCTCTGTCCCAATTCGGATCTTTCTTGGGGTGTCAAGGCGCAATACATTCACCGATCTATCCAAGCAAGAGTTGGTCACGACTGATCGAAAAAATCGCGTGCACCACACGCCGGTTGCCGGTCGCGGCCCCAGCAGCAGGTGATCGCAACCTGCCGCGGCACCGTCGATGCAGACTTCCACGTCGGCAGCACTTCGCGGATCAGCAGCACGGCGGCGGCTGGAGGAACGAAGGGGCGAAAGAAGGGGCGTACGGTGACACGTCACGAGCCCGCAGTGCCCGAAAGCCCAGGCGGACTGCCGTACTTGTCGAGCGGGGCTTTGATCCCGAGGCTCAAGTTGCCGGCCGTCAGGCGTGACGGGGTGCATCCAGGGGTACGAGTCAGTCCCACTTCGGGGCCAGACCTGCCGGATCGACTTCGCGACCGTTGCGCTCCAGCGTGGCGATCCTCGCCATGTCGTCAGCGTCGAGTTGCAGATCACGGGCTCGCAGGTTGGAAGCAAGGTTCTCGCGTTGGGTCGACGACGGGATCACGGCATAGCCCAGCTGCAAGGCCCAGGCCAATGCGACCTGCGCGACGGTGGCGTGATGCTTGGCCGCGATGTCAACCAGCACCGGGTCGTTGAGCACCTTGCCATAAGCCAACGTCATGTATGAAGTCACAGCGATGCCTTGCGCCTCCAGGAAGGCGGTGAGCTTGCGGCTCTGCAAGTAGGGGCTCAGCTCGATCTGGTTGGTGGCGATCACACCGGGGCCCACTGTGGCGACAGCCTGCCGGGTCAGCTCGATGTTGAAATTCGAGATACCGATCTCACGCGTCAAACCCTGCTCCCTGGCCGCCATCAATGCGCCGAGGGTTTCAGCAAGCGGCACGGCGCCACCCGGGGAAGGCCAGTGGATCAAGGTGAGGTCCACGTAGTCCGTGCGCAGCTTGGCAAGGCTCTCATCCAGGCTGGTCAGGAGGCGTTGAGGGCCGAGGTTCTCGGTCCAGATCTTGGTGGTCAGGAACAGCTGCGAGCGCGCAACGCTGGACTCGGCGATCGCCAGGCCAAGCTCGGCCTCGTTGCCGTAGATCTGGGCGGTGTCAATCGCGCGGTAGCCAAGCTCCAGTGCGTTGCGCACCGAATCGATGACAGTCTGGCCGGTGAGGCGGAAGGTGCCAAGTCCGAAGTCGGGGATGCGGGGTTCGTTCATGAGGGTCCTTGGGTTCGAGGTTGTTGGGGGCGGTGCAGGTCAGTGCCCCGCCGGGCGGGCGCCATTGAAGCGCAGAGGCACGCCGCTGCGACGATCCAGCGCGCCGCTCCATGAGGTGAGTGCCAGCGACACCAGCACCACCAGCGCGCCGATCCAGGGCGTATGCATCAGCCCCAGATGGGTGACGATCAGGCCGCCGGCCCAGGCGGCGCCGGCAATGCCGAGGTTGAAGGCCGCGATGTTCAGGCCCGAGGCGACATCGACCGCCTGGGGGGCGACGCGCTCGGCCTGCTGCACCACGTAGACCTGCAGACCCGGCACGTTGCCGAAGGCGACCGCGCCCCACAGCAACACCGTCGTGACGGCCAGCCAGGGGTGCGGCGCGGTAAAGGTCAGCATCAGGAGCACGGCGGCGAGCAGCGCGAAGATGATCTGCAGTGCGGGAATCGCCCCCTTGCGGTCGGCCAGCTTGCCGCCCCACAAATTGCCGACGGCCACCGAGACGCCGTAGACCAGCATCACCCAACCGACCGCGCCCGGCGCGAAGCCTGAGATGTCCTGCAAGATCGGAGCGAGGAAGGTGAAAGGGATGAACGATCCCCCGTAGCCGATCGCGGTCTTGGCGTAGACAAGCAGCAGGCGTGGCTCGGCAAGCACACGCGCCTGCTGGAGCAGCGACGCCGGCGGCGCATGGCGCAAGTGGCCGGGCACGAACAGGGCACTGCCGACAAAGGCGATCGCGCCCAGCGAGGACACCGCAAGAAAGGTCGCGCGCCAACCGAAATGCTGGCCGATGAAGGTCCCCAGCGGCACCCCGGTGACCAGCGCGACCGTCAGTCCGGTGAACATGATGGCAATGGCGCTAGCGGCCTTCTCCTTGGACACCAGGCTGGTCGCCAGGGTCGAGCCGATAGAGAAGAACACACCGTGTGCCAGGCCGGTCAGCACGCGCGCCACGACCAAGGACTCGTAGCCCGGCGCTTGCCAGGCCATCAGGTTGCCGAGCGTGAACAAGGCCATCAGTGAAAGCAATAGCGCCTTGCGCGGCAGCTTGCCGGTCAGCGCGGTGAGCACCGGCGCGCCAATGGCGACGCCGAGCGCATAGAGGCTGACCAGCAAGCCGGCCGAAGGCAAGCCGACGCCGAGGTCGGCGGCGACGGTGGGAATCAGACCGACGATGACAAACTCAGTCGTTCCGATCGCAAAAGCGCTGAGGGTCAGCGCAAACAGGGCAAGTGGCATGGGGGGCTCCGGACAAAATGTCGAGGTCGCAGTGTCCCAACCTTATTGATTCCCAAAAAGCCGCTATCAGGCAGAATTCTCTTGACTAGGAGTCAAGAATGAAAATCAGCCTCGACGAACTGCTCGCCTTCACCACGGTGATCGACAGCGGCTCGATCACCGCCGCAGCCGAGCAACTCGAACAGACGGTTTCTGGCACCAGCCGCGCCTTGGGCCGGCTGGAGAGCAAGCTCGGCACCACGCTGTTGAGACGCACGACGCGCAAGCTCGAACTGACCGAGGAAGGGGTGGTGTTTCTGACGCATGCGCGCGACATCCTTGGTGCCGTGGAGATGGCCGAAGACCAGATGGCCACGCGCCACCAGCGCCCGGCAGGGCGGTTGCGCGTCAACGCGGCTTCGCCCTTCATGCTGCACGTCATCGTGCCGCTGATCGGGGAGTTCTGCGAGCGCTTCCCCGAGATCGAAATCGAACTGCACAGCAGCGACAGCATCATCGATCTGATCGAACAGCGCACCGACGTGGCCCTTCGCATCGGCCACCTGCGCGATTCCACCTTGCATGCTCGCCCGCTCGGCAGTTTCCGATTGCGTGTGCTGGCGACGCCCGCCTACCTCGAAGCGAATGGGCGCCCCAAGCGCGTGGCTGATTTGCGAAAGCACCGCCTGATCGGCTTCACGCAACCAGAGAGCCTCAACCATTGGCCCTTGCGCAGCGAACACGGGCAAGCCTACGAGGTCATGCCGAACATCAAGGCCTCAAGCGGCGAGACAGTGAGACAGTTGGCGCTGGCCGGTCAGGGCATCGCCTGCCTGGCTGACTTCATGACCCGTGATGACCGCTTGCGCGGTGACCTCGTCCAGTTGCTGGCAAAGGACACGGTTGAGGTCCTGCAGCCGGTGCATGCCGTGTATTACCGCAACACGCCACTCACGGCACGGATTCGATGCTTTCTCGACTACCTCGCGACGCGGATGCCCACGCCATCGGCACTCGAACAGGATGCCAGCTCATCGTTGCAGGCGCCGGCTGGCTCTTGCGTCAAGTCGTCATGCGGCTGACCCCAACAACAGGGGGCAGCCGCTGATGGCCTCTCAGCGTTGTCGCCGGGTGGCGTCGCCCGCAAAGTGGCCGGCCTGAATGGCCACCCAATCAGCGTGGCAAAGCCCGAGGTCTTTGATGACCTCGGCGGGCAGACTGGGCTGGTCGAGGCGCCGTGGGCGCGACTTCCAGCGGGCTTTGAGCGCGGCCCACGTGCCAGACCAGCGGGCCAAGGCTTGCGCGATCATGGTGCGGGCCCTGGGGCTTGGCGGGCTGGCAGGCGCTTGGCAAAGCGCTGATTCAGTTCAGAATTCGGAATCGCTTGATCCGCATAGCTGAAGCGGCCCTGGTGCTGCATGTCTTCGATGGCGCGGCACATGGCGGCCAGCGCGGTTCGAGCCAGCGAGCCGCCGAGGCTGATGCGCCGCACACCGAGCTCGCTCAGCGCCTGGAGACCAAACTCGGGCGAGGCAAACCCCATCATCACGTTCACCGGTCGGTCGACCGATTGCGTCAAGGTGGCGATGTGCTGAAGTGAGCGCATGCCCGGCGCAAACAAGACGTCGGCGCCCGCTTTGTCGTAGGCCTGCAGCCTGCAGAGCGCATCATCAAGGTCTGGGTGGGTACAGCAGACGAAGTTCTCAGCACGTGCCGTGAGTGTGAATGGAAAGCTCAGACTTCGAGCGGCCTCAGCCGCCGCCTGAATGCGCTCCACGGCCAATGACAGTGGGTACAAAGGCGCACCGGGGTGGCCGGTCGAGTCTTCGATCGAGCCCCCCACCACCCCGGCCTCGGCGGCCCGGACGATGGTGCGGGCGACCTCCTCGGGCGAATGTCCGAAGCCGTTTTCCAGATCGGCACTGACGGGCAGGTGCGTCGCCGATGTCAGCGCCTTCAGATGTTGCAGCGTTCGCTCCAGGCCCACCTGGTTGTCAGGCAGACCGCATGAGAATGCCAGGCCTGCACCGGTGCTGGCCAGGGCCTGAAAGCCCATCTGCTCCAGCAGGATGGCCGAGCCGGCATCCCAGGGGTTGGGGGTGACAAAGGTCTGAGCTTGGGCATGCAAGGCCTTGAACCTGGCCGCCTTTTGGTATTGGGATGTCATGGCAGATCCTTGAAACATCATGGGCAAAATGTGCTGAGCGCCGCCAGCTTGCGGGCCAGTTCGGGCACCGACCAGGCCTTGAACACCACAACCAGGGCACAGGCCAGGCCGCAAAGCTGAAGCACGCGGGCGGGCCTCATGCGGGCACCTCAGAAGCACTTGGCAGGGCCCGGTCATCGATCGGAAAGTGCAGGCAGGCCGCCGCCAGACCCAAAGCCATGCTGATCACCCACAGCGGCAGGTACGAGTGGGTGGCTTCGAAAACGTAACCACCCAACCAGACCCCGAAAAACGCGCCGAGTTGATGACCGAAAAACACAAAGCCGAACAAGGTGCTGAGGTAGCGCAGGCCAAACACCTGCAAGATCAGCCCCGTGGTCAAAGGCACGGTGCCCAGCCATAAAAAGCCCATCACCGCACAAAACGCATACAGGCTCCAGGTGCTGAGGGGCAGCAGCACAAACAAGGCCATGGCGGCAGACCGGATCAGGTAGAGGCTGCTGAGCAGGTGCTTGCGCCGGCCTTGTCCGCCCAGCCAGCCACACGCATAGGTGCCGGCCACATTGGCCAGGGCAATGATGGCCAGGCCAGTGACGGCCTCCGACGCCCGCAAGCCCTGGTCCATCACATAGGCCGGCAGGTGCGAGGCGATGAAGGCCAGTTGAAAGCCGCAGGCCAGAAACCCGAGGTTGAGCAACCAGAACCCGCGGTGCGAAAACGCCTCGGCCAGCGCGGCCTTCAGGCTTTGCTGCCGCTGGCCCCCGGCCTGAGGCCGGTCCTGGATGGGCAGCACACAGGGCAGCAGCATGACGCAGCCGGCTGCCAGGGCCGCCAAAGCCCCGGCCCATCCCAGGCTCTGGATCAAGCCCTGCGACAAGGGCACGAGCACAAACTGCCCCACGCCGCCGACCGCGCCAGCCACACCCAAACCCCAACTGCGACTTTCCGCGGGCAGCATGCGGCTGAGCGCACCGTACACCACCCCGAAGGCCGTGCCAGACAAGCCCAGCCCCACCCCCAGACCAGCACAGAACAGGAAACCAGAGGGCGTCGCCGCCACCGACATGCCCAGCAAGCCCAGGGCATACAAGACAAGCCCCCCCACCAGCACAGGGCGCGAACCATGTCGGTCCGCCCACATGCCGGTGAAAGGTTGCGCCAGGCCCCACAGCAGGTTTTGCAAGGCGATGGCCAAACCGAAATCTTCGCGCGACCAGCCCCGGTCCAGGGTGATGGGCAACAGAAAAATGCCTTGCGCGTGGCGCACCCCCAGCGACAAACCCATGATCAAGCCGGCGGACAAGACCAGGGGCCAAAGGCTGGAGGAGCTTGGCGATGAAAGTGGTTGACGAGACTGCATGTGTTTTTACATTCTTTTTGAGAATGTGAAAATGAAAGAACAGCCTCATTAAAATCTTCAAGCTTCTTCTATTCAAACGACTTCTAGTCTCCACTTACATTCATATTGAGAATGTCAAAACCCCTGGTCAGCTTGCCCTCCCTCGACGGTATCAAAGGCTTTGTCGCCGTGGGCCGGCGCATGAGCATCACCTTGGCGGCCCAAGACCTTTGTTTGACGCAATCTGCCGTCAGTCGCCAGATCCAGACGCTGGAAGAGGCCCTGGGCATGAAACTTCTGGAGCGCGGCCATCGCCGCATCGCCTTCACCCCGGAGGGTGAACGGCTGTTCCGCAGCGCCGATACGGCGGTGCAGCAGATTCAGGACGTGGTGGAAGCCCTTCAGCCAAGCCGAGGTGCCAAGCTGGTCACACTGACCACCACCGTGGGCTTTGCCGGGCTGTGGTTGCTGCCTCGGCTGGGCCGGTTCATCGAGGCCCATCCCGACATCGATGTGCGCATGTCGGCGGGCAATCGCCTGGCCGATCTGCAGGCCGAGGGGGTGGACCTGGCCATCCGCTACGGCAACCACCACTCGGTGCCGGCCGGTGCCCATCGCCTGTTCAGCGAGACGGTGGTGCCGGTTGCGCACCCCTCGCTGAGCGCGGGTGCGCTGATCGAGCCCGAGCAATTGGCCCAACAGGTGCTGCTGGAGTTCGACGGCCCCTACCGCCCCTGGCTGCAGTGGGGCGAGTGGCTGGCCGCACGAGGCTGGGCAGGAGTTCGGCCCAGGGGCATGCTGCGATTCAACCAATACGACCAGATCATCCATGCCACCGTGGCCGGGCAAGGCATTGCACTCGGTCGCCAACCGCTGGTGAATGACATGCTGGCCGATGGCCGTCTGGTGGAACTGCCCTGCCGCCCCCCCCTGACCGGGTCGGAGCCCCTGCAGGACGGTGGCCACGCGTTCTGGTTGATCCAGGCCGACGCCCTGCCCCGCCCTGAAGTCAGGAAGGTGATCGATTGGGTACTGGCCCAGTCTGCAGGGCTGGCGAGCTAGCTCGCTACATTTGGCCAGGCTCGCCCCTGGCGTGTCAGCTCGCCCTTCAGGCCGGGGTGCAGTCGAGCGTGGCCCAACCAATCCAGGGCCAAGGGCCAGAGGCTGTGCTCAAAACGTTGGTGAAAGAACGCGAAATGCCCCACCCCCGCGGCACCCGCCTCGCCCAGGGCCCGGGGGTCAAGGTGCAGATGAACCCGCTCGCAACCCGAAAAATAGGCCAACAGGCGATCGATGGCGGCCACGGTTCCAAATTCGTCGTCGCTCAGGCTCAGTGCCAGCAGATCGGCCTGCAGGGCTGCAAACCGGCTGACCAGCGCTTGCCGCTCCGCCACACTCAGTGCCGCCTCGCCGCGGCGCCAAAGGTCTTCAAACCGCGGGGCTGGCGAGGTCCAGTCACGCACCACGCCCTTGGGCGTGTCTTCCAGCCAGCCAAGGCGCTTGCCTGGAAAGTAGCCGAACACCGCCGTCAATGCCGGCATCACCACATGCCATTTGAGCCACATGCGCCAGCGCTTGTCGCGGGCATAGTCCCGCCAGTGCGCGTACTGGGCCCCCACGGTGAACGCGCGCGAAACCAGCGCGCTGGAGGGCGCCAACCCGATCAGAAAGCCCCCCACGCTGTGACCCACCACCTGGATCGGCTGGCCCGCAAACCGGTGCCTTGCCCACTGCAGCACGGCCTCGAAATCCAGCCGCCCCCAGTCGATCCACCCGGCCCGAAAGCCGCGCAGACTGGGGGGACGCGACTCGCCAATGCCCCGGTAGTCGTAGGTCAGCACATCCCATCCGTGTTGATGCAGATACGCCGCAAACCGCGCGTAATACCGGCAACACACGGAGGTTGCAGGGTTGATCACCACCACAGGCCGCGGTGTGGTGACGCAGGCGCTGCCGCCATGGCGCCAGCATTGGCCCTTCAGCCGATAGCCATCGCTTGCCGTGATCTCGATGGCCTGAGGAGGCAAAGCGGTGCGTCTGGGGTGGTTCATCGTTCGATCCGGGACGGGTTCAGTGAAAAAGAGTCCATGGGTCGAATCTAGCGATGCAGAAAACGGCTTCAAGCGAAAAAATGGACGCCCACGCATGAGGCGCATGCATGGGTGACAGTGGCGCCTGGGCCTTGGGGACTGCAATGCCGGCGCGACGTCGATGAAGGGGCTCAAAAGCCATCCAAACTCAGCCCAGGTGATCGCGCCCCGCCAATCCGGCCCATTTCAAAGACCCAGACCCGAGCGGATGCCCTGCGGCACTGCCGGTACTGGCTGCGGTGCGGCCAAGAGGCCGTGCCCTGGCAAGGCAGGCCTTCAAAGCCCCGTCAACGCGTCGCCCCAATCAAGCACCAGAGCCTCGATCTGGACCCGGTCCAGCCCAGGCTCCAGTTCGGCCGCCGTCGCAGGCTCGCCGGTCGGTACGGCCCGGAGCCCGTGTGCCGTGTCGGCCCAGGCAAAGCGCGCCGTGCAGGCCGGACAACCCAAGTGGTCGCCCGCGCGCGCACTGCGTGTGCGGACAAGGGTGGGCCCACAGACCGGACAGTGCTGCAACGGCATGGCCTCGTCGCTGTGGCCCACGATGGCGTCGAAAGCGCCGCGACGGCCCATCTGCACGAACGTTCTGCCCAGCGCCAGATCAAACTGCTGGCCGAGCTCGGATTCGATGATGTCCAGGGCTTTGGCGATGGACATGCCAGTGCGGTAGGGCCGAGTGCTGGTCATGGCATCGAAGGCATCGCAGATCCCCACCAGGCGGGCGTCGTGCGGGATCTCCGTATCGACCAGCCCCATGGGGTAGCCCCGGCCGTTGGGCATTTCGTGGTGATGGTGAATCACCTCGATGACCAGCGCCGCCAGGGGATGGCCAGCCAACATGCGAGCCCCGACCCTGGGGTGCGTCTTGATCGTGGCGAACTCTTCATCGCTGAGTCGGCCCGGCTTGCGCAGGATGGCATCTGGAATGCCCACTTTGCCCAGGTCGTGCAAAAACCCGGCCACGGCGACGCGACTGGCCTCACGCGGCGTGCTGCCCGACGCCAGCGCCAGTGCATGGGCCATGCGAGCCACCCGCCAGAGGTGACCACCGGTATAAGGGTCACGCGCCTCGACCATCCAGGCAGAGACCAGGAGGCTGGCCAGCAAAGCCTGGCGCAGTGTCCCTGCTTCATGATTCAGTGCTTGCATTTCGGAATTTCTCATGTCTCGTCTGCGGGGGCGCCATGGCGCGAGCCAAAGCCATGGGCCGTCCCCTTCCCCGCTGCACGGGTCTTCAGCGCTGGGGATGTCGTGCCGCCCGGTCGCGGGGCGCCCGGCGCCAAGAAGGTGCTTCGGGTCGCGATGGCGGGGTGCAAGGTGCCAGCGTGTGAGCCAGCCGCTCAGGCCGCCTGCCGGGCGCTGACCCGCGGAAAGTCAATGTCGGTCTGCGCCACGTTGTTGACGTAGTTGGTCAACACGTTGAGCGCGACGTTCAAGACGATCTCCAGCACAGCGGCTTCGTCGAAGCCGGCGGCACGCAGCGTGGCCAGGTCAGCGTCAGACACCTGGCCCCGCGTTTCGGCCACCCGGCGGGCAAAATGCAACGCGGCGGCGGCGCGCGCATCCTCAGAGCGGCCATCGCGGGCCGCGTCGATTTCGCCGGCACTGAGCTTGGCGACGTTCGTGCTCAGGTAGCTGTGCACCGACAGGCAGTAGTCGCAGCCATTGAACTCGGCGATGGCCAAGGCAATGCGCTCGCGCAGCGGATGGCTCAAATGGCCCTTGTTCAGGGCACCATTGAGCGCCAGATAGCCCTCCAGCGCGGCAGGGCTGTGGCCCACCAGTTTCATCAGGTTGGGCACCACACCCAGTTGCTTTTCGACGGCGGCCAGCAGAGGCTTGCTGGCGGCGAGGGATTGGTCAACGGTAGGGATGCTGAGTCGGGACATGTTCAATCTCCAAAGTGGATCAAAGGGGTTTCAGGTTTCGCATCCGCTGCGTATTCAGCGAATGGATGAACTGTCGTTGAATCGGCCAATGATTAGAATCACCTCAATATCCAATTCACCATTACGACTGGAGGAACAATTGGATCGACTGCATCTCATCAATGTCTTTGTGGCGGTGGTTGATGTGGGTGGCTTTGCCGGGGCTGCCCGCAAGCTGGGCATTTCCCCTCCAGCCGTGACCCGGGCCATCGGCGAGCTGGAAACCCACTTGGGGGCCCGGCTGCTGACGCGCACGACGCGGGTTGTGCGGGTGACCGAGGCGGGCGCACGTTATGTGGAGGACTGCAGGCGCATCCTGGCGGAACTGGCCGAGGCCGACGAGTCGGTCAGCGGCCTGCATGGGGCGCCCCGGGGGCGCCTGACGGTCACTGCGCCCATGTTGTTTGGCGCGCTGCATGTGACGCCCGTGGTGACTGAGTTTTTACAGCGCTACCCCGAGGTCACGGCCTCGTGCTGGTTTCTGGACCGGGTGGTGAACCTGACGGACGAAGGCGTGGATGTGGCCGTGCGCATTGGCGAACTGCCGGATTCCTCGCTGCAGGCGGTTCGGGTGGGCAGCGTGCGCCGCGTGATCTGTGGCGCCCCCAGCTACCTGGCAGAGCATGGTGAGCCGCAGCGGCCCGAAGACCTGCTTGGCCACACGCTGATTTCGGCAAACGCGGTCACGCCGGCACCCGAGTGGCGCTTCAAGGTGGCTGACGGGATCAGCGCAGTCAAGGTCACGCCACGCCTGCTGACCACCACCAACGATGCGGCCGTTGCAGCCACCATGGGCGGGTTTGGCTTGACCCGATTGATGTCCTACCAGGTTGACGAGTTGGTACGCAA
Source organism: Curvibacter sp. GW821-FHT09D12 (assembly GCF_059416245.1). NCBI lineage: Bacteria > Pseudomonadati > Pseudomonadota > Betaproteobacteria > Burkholderiales > Comamonadaceae > Curvibacter > Curvibacter sp. GW821-FHT09D12. The sequence continues at coordinate 19,706 of NZ_JBWKOU010000038.1, forward strand.
GGGGCAACTGCGGCGGGTGCTGGAGCCATTTGAATTGGCGCCGCTTCCGGTGCACCTGGTGCACCGGGAGGGCCGCCATGCCTCACTCAAGGCACGGGCCTTCCTCGACCTGGCGCTGGAGAGGCTGCGCGAGCGCCTGGGCGCCCTCGCCTGAAGCGATGGCGGCAGGGCTCTCAGGCCGTCTTGCTGACGATCAGGTTGCAGACCTGCTCGTGAAGGTCTTGCAGATCTTGGGGTGCCTGCGAGAAGTTCATCTTCTGGTCCATGCGCATGCGCGCATCGGCCAGCGCGGTCTTGCTAGGGCGATCCCATTGGGGCCCGAGCAAGCCTTTCATGATGACGGTGGCATGGTGCTCGGCTTGGTCATCGCTGAGAGGCCTGCCCAGCAAGGCCGCGCCGCGCTTGAGTGTCTCGCCATGGATGGTGACAAAACAACCGAGCATCGCGTCGCGCGCTTCGACCGGGGTGATGGCGGCGTCAGAACGGGCCTTGCTGAGCATTTGCTTGATGTGCATGAGAGAACTCCTTGGGTTGAGGCGGGATGGGCAGGCCAGCCCCGGTGGCCTCGCACCGGGACTGAGGTAACAAAGGCGCGACGGCTCAGGTCTGGAGCGACGGAGCGACCTGCAAGCCGGCCCGAAGGCGGGCCACTTCGCCTCGCAGTTGTTCGAGTTCGGTGCGCAAGGGCTGCACGGCCTGCTCGACCTCGGCCTCAGTGAAGCGCGGCGTGATGTGCTGCGGGCAGTTCCAGTCGAAGGCCTCGACAGCGATGACGACTGCCCGTTCGACCTGGGCTCGGTAAGACGGCAGACTGAGCTGCGCCAGTACTGCGGGGGCTTCGGCCTCACTCAGCAAGCGCACGCGGCCAAGGATCTTCAGGCGCTGCCGGCTCGCGTAGTCCATCAGCATCAGCGAGACGCGCTCGTTGCCGCCCAGATTGCCCACGCTGATGTACTGCCGATTGCCGCGAAAGTCGCCATAGGCCAGGGTCTTGGCATCCAGCACCTTGAGAAAGCCTGCCGGGCCCCCTCTGAACTGCACGTAGGGCCAGCCGGTTTCGCTGACGGTGGCCTGGTAGAAGCCGTCACGCTCACGGATGAAGTCAGCCTCCAGCTCGGTCAGCACGTCGCGCCTGTCGTCAGTGCGGTCCAGTTGGGCGTAAGCCGATCGGCTGCCCATGCGGGTCTGCATGGCACGCACCGCAGGCGTGAAGGCGAGATCAGAGTAGGCGCGGCTCATGGTTCGGTCCCTCAGGGTTGACGCCGTCGCAAGGGGTGCAACAGGCGATGCAACTATCGTCGGGCCCCGCCAAAAACAGAACGCCTACCGGCCCGAATGCAGTGTTCCGCCGAGCGGAATGACGGCATCCGGGGTCCGGCCTACAGCCGCCACAACAGGCTGGCGGTCCAGCGGCTGAGGCGCCGGTACTGGCCCCAGAAGGTGTCCGGCTGCCCAGCAATGGCCACAGCCCCCAAGGTCAGTTCCAGCTGGTTGTTGAGGCGCCGCTGCGCCTCCAGCCGGATGAAGCGCTGGCGCTCGCCCGGCTTCCAGCTGCCTTCCAGGCTCAGGCGCCAGGCCTCGGGGTCATCGGTCTGTTGCTGCGCACGGGCCAGCATCTGGTGGTTGAACAGCCGCCTGAAGTCCCACCACCCTTCGGGGATCTCGGGGGAGCGGCGCACGGCGTATTCGCCCTGCCACTGCAGAACCAGGTGCCAGTCCTCATCGCCCGGGCCATTCAGCGTCTGTTCAATGCCCGCCACCCATTGACTGAAGCTGTCGCTGCGCCGGGCCTGGTGCAGCCCCCACTCCAAACGCAGCAGAGACTGTGACCCCAACTCACGGACATGCCCCAGCGCCACGGCATTGAGCCGATCTTGCAGCGGCTGCAAGGCGGGCAGACCAGCGTCGGTCTGCGCCCAGACCGCGGTGGGCGCATGGCTGTGGCCGTGGTAAAGAACCAGGCTGGTGTCGCCACCCAGCGCCTGGCCGGTCCAGCGCAAACCGAGCTGGGCCTGTTGCGCTGGGTGTTGCACCGGCAACAGGCTGATGCCCACGGGCAACGCGGGCGCCCAGACGCCGTCGGGCAGGCGCGAGGCCGTGGCCCCGGGGGTGAGGACCAGCTCCAGCTGATGGCCAGCCTGGGCGTGGCGCAGGCTCAACGAGGGCAGCGCGATCTTGCGCGAGCGGGTCGGGTCACGCCAGTCGCGGGGGTTCAGCAGGTCGCTGGGCGAAACCGTGTCGGTGACGCCCCAGTCGTGGACCTGTCGGCCCAAGGTCCATTGCCAGTGCCCCTGTCGATGCCGGTAAAAGGCCTGCCCCAGGCGAGCCTCCTGCACACCCCGGGCACGCCACAGGCCCTCCAGCTCCAGGTGCCATTGCTGCTCGTCGGCCTGCTTCCAGTTCAGGTGCTGTTGCCAGCGTGTCTCGGCTTCATCGCTTTCATGGCCCTGCCAGGCCAGACCGAGCCGGGTTTCACTGCGGGCATCGCTCGACCTTTGCCACGGGCCTGGGTCGGCGACAGCCGCAGCACCTGATGCGCCGGCCCAGACCCCCAGGGCCAGCCACCAGACCGCTTGCTTGCTGAGGTTCATGTCAGTCGTTGCCCAGGTCGTCTGGGTTGAAGCGGTTGGCGATGGTACCGGGGTCAAATTGACGCTGGGTGACCTCGATCACCGTGCGGCGGTCCTCCTGCAGGTTGTCGATCACCACCTGCAAGGGGCGCCAGCGGCCCGATCCCTCCAGTTGCAGCTGCGGGTGGCGCTGCACCTTCAAGAGCCGGCCCTGGGTGTCGTGGTAGTCGATGCGTTCCACCGCCAAAGCGGGCGTCAGCTGAATGATCCGTTTGCCGTACGCGCTGAGCACGCCCGGCTTGGGACGCGCTTCGATGCGCCAGCCGGTAGGGTCGGCGGCCAGCAACTGGTAGTCAAAATCGGCCACCGCCTCACCCAGCAACTGGCGGTTGTCCTCGAACGTGAGGTCGGTACCGCCAAAGTAGCGGCTCTCGCGATCACCACTCAGGCGCCGGGCCTGGGTCCAGCTGGGCATGCGCAGCCACATCTGGGTGCCGTTGCCGGCGGCCTGGGCCTGCCTGACCACCAACAGGCCCAGGCCTTTGTCCAGCGCAGGTTCAGTGAATTGCACCCGAACCTTGTCGCCCTCGCTGGAGAACCGGGTCCACCGGACCAGGGATTTCAGTTCAGGCTGGCGCTGGGGCCGCTCCACACGCACCCGGATCTGCTCCAGCTCGGTCTGGACACCGCTGCGGTACAGGCTCCAGCTGCGGGCGATCAACTGCGCGGGATCGGGGGGCGCCCCCCAGGCGCTCCAGGCTCCGCAGGCCAGCCCGGCGAGGCAAAAAAGGCTGAGAGCCCGCCGCCCGATGCAGCGCGGTGCTGGGTTGTGCATCATGTCAGGGCCTCCGGGGCCAGGGTGGTGTCTGCCTCCACGCAACTGCGCAGCACACCGGTCATGAGAAACAGCGCACCAAAGGCGCAGGCCAACAGAAGCACCATCATCATCAGGCCCAGTCGCTGGATGGGCAGGAAGGGCGAGCACAGCAAAAAGCTGAAACACACCGCGTTGAGTTGGGCATCGATCAGCGTGACCCGCCCGCGGTCATGCAAGGCGTAATGCAGGGCCGCATCCGGCGAATCACCCTGGCCCAGCCGGCTGGCAAAGTCATCCACCACATAGATGTCAAAGTCGATGGCGGCATTGATGCCCAGCGCCGTGGCACACGCGGTGGCCTGGTCCAAGGGGATCTGGCAAAGCGCCATCATCATCACCACCAGCGAATAGGCAAACACGAAGGGCAGGCTGATGGCCAGGGCGCTGCGCAACGGGGCCAGCGTCCGGGCGCCCACCGCGCGGCTTTTGCGCTGGGCGACCTGCCGCCAACCCAGCCAGATCAGGCACACGCCCAGCACCAGCGGGAACGACGTCAGGACGTTCAGAGGCTTGCCCTGGCTGATGTACTGGTCGGTCTGATGGTAGGTGTGCAAGCGGCCAAAGGGCAGCACCTGCAGGCCCGGAAAATCGTGTTCGGCCAGCGCCATCGTCGCATCGGCGAAATCACGCAAATCGCGCGAGTTGTCTGCCGCGTGGGCGGCATACAGCACCAGGCCCTGGTCCGACCAGAAGTAGCCGGCCAGCTTGTCGTCATCCAGATCCCAGCGGATCATCTGCAGCAGCTCATGGGCCTGGGCCCGGTCGTGTGGCAAGGCCGCGTGCACGTCGGGGCTGCGCTCGGCCAGCTGGCCCAGCTTGTCGAGCACCGAGCGCACCGGCATCGCCCCCGGCAGGGCCGCCACCCGCTTCTGAAATTCAAAGGCCTGGGCCAGAAAGGCAGGGTCTTCGATGGCGGCCTGCCCGGCCTGGACGTGGCGCGGCAGCACCAGGTAGGACAGGCGCGCGAAGCCCGCGCCACCAGGCCGGTTGAGCATGGCACGCGCACGGTCGACAATGGTGTGGGGCAGGTAGTCGATCGGCCGTTCCTGCACCTTGACCCAGGCGTTGGCGGGGTGCCCGACATCGTGCAACACGATGCCCAGTGCGCCGCCCAGGGCCAGCCCGGTCAGGACCAGCGAGGCCAACAGACTCTGCTGTGGTCGCAGGGCGGCGATCAAGCGCCAGGCGGCCCGGGGCGGCCCATCGATCACCTGCAGGTATCGCGCATGCAGGCGGCTCAGCCGACCAGACCGATGTGGTCCCAGCTCGTCGGGCAGCCCACCCACGCACAGATGCAAGGCCGGCAACACCTGGCCTGCCAGCAGGCGCTGCAAGGCAATGCCCAGGGCAGACAGCACGCCCACCTCCATGATGCCGCGAATGCCAATCTGGGGCAGCGTGGCAAAGTTCAGGAAGGCGATCAGGGCCACCACATTGAACTTGCCGCGCAAGCCTGCGCCCACCTGGCGCCACCGCTCGGCCGGCGGGGTGGCCGGGTGCTCGCGCCAGGCGTCGTTGTAGGCCTCGAAGGCGCGCACATTGAAAGAGATGCCCGACACGATCAAGGCTGACAACACCAACAGAAAATACACCCGCTCATACACCGGCAGGCCCTGAAAGCGAAGCCCCAGCCAGTCCATCACCGGGATGGCGGCGCGCACCAGCACGAAGGACATGAGGATCAAGGCGCTGACCTGCAAGGCCTGGCGCCACGACCCGAGCGAGAACACCGCCGCCAGGGTTGCAATGAGCAGGCCCAGGGTCGAGTAGAACAGCACATCCGAGATCAGCGCGTAATGCATCAGGCCCCGGGCCACGGCCCACCCGCCCAGGCTGACGTTGGCATAGGCGGGGGCTGGCCGGATGTCCCCTTTGAACAGCATCCACTGCCAGGTGGGGGTGTCGCGCTGCTCCAGGTAGCGCGCGCAGCGCTCAAGAATGCCTTGCTCGCTGTAGTCGGGCGGCAAAAAGACCACGATCTGGGCGTGATCAAAGCCAGGGCCGATCAGCACCGGATACACCGAGCGGTCCTGCTGCACCTGCTGCTTCCAGGCGGCCAGGTCGAAATCGGCCGCAACATGGCCATGGGGGTCCAGCAGAGCCTGGGACAGGTGGGGGCGACTCTCCAGGGTGGCCCTGCCCTGCTGCGCATCGACCCGGTAGTCGGCGCTGTTGCTGGCCAGGCTCCAGACCACCCCCTCAGGAAACTGCGCGCGAAGCTCCTGGCTCATGCGGATGATCTGGCCCAGACCCTCAGCGCCGATGCCCTGCGGAAAATCCAGGACAAAGGACAGCGTGTCGCCCTGCGTGAGGTCGGGGTGGGCGGCCGCCTCGCGCTGCCAGCGCTCGTAGCGGTTGTCGCCATCCAGCAGCGCGTCCTGAACAATGCCAGCGCTTTGCACATGCAGGTTGAGCCAGGCCCCTGCCAGGGTGATCAGCAGCGCAAACGCAACCAGCCACCGCGCTCTTGTCGGGTTGAGCATCAGGTTCATGATCGGCGCCGGATTCAGGTGGAAGATGCCGCACCCAGGCCCGCGGCGCTCATGCACGCGCCGCCTGCGGGCATCTGCTCCAGCCCGAAGTCGGTCACCAGGCGACCGAAGCAATGAGGCGCTGGCAGACCCAGATCCAGGGACTGGAAGGCCTCGCGCACCAGGGCCATGTTGCCGTCTGTGACCTCGAACCAGTCACGGGTGAGCGCGCTGGGGTTGTGCTCCCGGTACACCGCGTGGAACAAGGACATGGCCTCGGCGAAGCAGCCAAAGACCGTGCCTTGCGACAGGTGAAGCTTGTTCCAGCTGAGTGGGCCCAGCACGTATTTCAGGTGGGGCGAGTGGCCATTGCCGGCATCCTGGCGCACCACCTTGCCTGCACAACGGGCCAGTGTTTCCGCGTCCAGGTTGGCCGGTTCGGCCACATCCACCACCAGCAGACGCCGGTGGGGCCGGCGCAGGTGATCGACGGCGGCGGGGTCCAGCTTCGATTCTTCGCTGTGGGTGCAGGCCACCACCACATCGAAATGGCCGGCATGCTCAAGGTCACTGGTCACCTGGATACCCGTCTCGGCCCAGAACCGGGACAAAAGGCCGGCGTTGACCCCATAGCCCACCACATCGTGGCGTTGGCGCTGCAGCTCGCGCGAGACCGCCGAACCCAGGATGCCATAAGCCCCGATCACCAGAATGCGGGGCCGCAGCAGACCCGCCCGGCGAATCGTGCGGGCCACGTCGTGGCAAAGCAGGTGGGCCGTGCCGTTGTCGCCGATGGTGAAAAGCAGGTCCGGAAAGCGCTCGCGCAGCTCGGCACCGTCGCGACCGAACAGGCGCTTGGTCGAGGCGGCCAGCAGCACCACCCGGGCGCCCTGGTCTTGCGACCAGGCCACGGCATCGATGAAGACCTTCTTGGCGCGTTTGCGATCCTCGCGGTCGACCATCTGCGCCGCGGTGAACGGGATTCCCCGCACCTGACCCGCCACATCCCCCAGGTAGATGCGGGGCCCGCTGGCATGGCGGTGCGCCGGCGAGCCGGCCGGAAAAAAGCGCCGTCGCTCGGCTTCGTCGCGGATGTTGGTGATGAAGGCCACATCGAGGCCGGGGCGGTCGGTCAACAGGCGCATGGCCTTGCGGTGGTCTGCGGCGGCAAGCGCTGCGCGCCAGAGTGTGCTGAGCATGGGCGGGGTTCCTCCGGGCCCGTCGATTCCCGTTGGGAATGTGTCGGCTGACCCATGGCGTCCATGCTAGAAAAGGCCCGAGGGCCTTCCCATACGGTACTGACCGTAGTTTTCAGCGCGGCCCGGGCAGCGGGCGCACGGGTGCGTCGGGCACCAGGATGCCAAAACAGCTGCCCTGCCTGAGGCGGGAGCGGACCCGCAGCACATAGCCGCTTCGCTCACACAGCGATCGCACGATGAACAACCCTAGGCCATGGCCTTCGGGGGCCGCATGGTGGCCCTGACGAAACGGCGCCTGCAGCCCCTGGATATCGGCGGGCAGCAGGCCCGGCCCCGTGTCGAGGACCTGGATCTCGATGCCCCCCTGCCGGCGTCGCACCCCCAGCAGCACGCGCCCCTTGGGCGGCGTGTAACGCAAGGCGTTGCTGATCAGATTGCCGAGAATGCGGCGCAGCACCGTGCGTGCCGCATCGATGTCGACGCGATTGTCGACATAGCTCAGCTGCAGATCGCGCGCCCGGGCCTGATCGCGGTGGTCGCGCACCAGCTCGGCCAGCAGGGTGCCCAGTTCGATGCGCTCAGGCGGTTCGGGCAGGCCGTCACGGGTTTCCTCGATGATGCCGCGCAGCAGTGACTCGGCATAGTCCAGGCTGCGATGCAGGTGCTGTGCAATGCCTTCGGCCTGGCCTTGGTTTTGCAGGGCGCCGATGGCCAGGCGCAAAGCCCCCAGGGGCTGTGAAATATCGTGGCTGGCACTGGCCAGTTGCAGGCCCTGGCGCTGGGCGTGCTGCAGAGCGGTGCGGCGCTCAGTCTCGGCATGCAGCAGTTCATCGGCCTCGGCCATGCGACGCACCCGGGCTTCGGCCTGGTGCCGTTGGGCCAGCCGCACCTGGTTGACCAGGGCGACCGAAAAGAACGTGCATTCCAGCAGCAGCCCCAACTTGGGGTAGTGGAAAAAGTTCACGCCGGGCAAGGGGTTGAGGCCCAGGATGCCCATGAGAAACAGCGCAAAACCAAACAGGACCAGGCAGGCCGACCCGAGCAGGTACAGGCGCGCCCCAGGCAGGCGGTCGCGCAATGCCAGGGTCGCAGTGATCAAGGCCAGCACCCCATAGGCGCTGGCCCAGGCCATCAGCATGGGTTCGATCTGAGGGCGGTTGATCCAGGGCAGTGTGCAGGCCATCAGGATCAGCCCGCCCAGATGCACGATGTACAGGCGGGGGTAGCGTTCGCGCACCCTCAGAAAGTGCATGGCAAACAAAGCATGGCTGGCCAGGCAGAACAGCGCGAACAACGAGGGCGCCGCATTGTTCCAGCGGGGCGATTCTGGCCACAGGTAGGCAAAACCATAGCCGCTGGTTTGCGAGACCAGGCACATCTCGCTGAACACCAGTGCGGCGTAGGCCAGATAGGCCCGCGGCCCACCCACAAAGCGGTAGACAAACACCACGGCGAGCAGGGTCAGCATGATGCCCAGCACCATGCCGTGCAGCAGGTGCTCCAGGGTGTTCTGGCGCTGGGCTGTGGCCGGGTCCATCAGCTGCAGCTGCAGGCGTCCGTTGACGTGCAGCCTGTAATCCAGTTCGATGACCTGGTGCCCGGGCGCCAGCGTCAGCGGCAGCTGCCATTGGGGCTGCAGCAACGGGCGGTCGGCAAACCCCGCCGCCGGGCCCTGGTTCACCAAGGTTTGCTGGGTGGCGGCATCGCGCTGCGTGACCCGCAAGGCCAACACATCCGGCACCCCCAGATGCAGCACCGCGCTTTGCGGCTGGCTCTGATCGTTGTACAGCCACACCCGCTCGTGGCGCAGGCCGTCTGTGGTGGGCAAGTCCTGCAGGCAGCCGGTCAGCATCAGCACCTGCGCGCCGATGGCTGGGCGGCATGCCGTCTGCGCGGGGCTGATCAGCCCCGAGGGGGCGACCTGGGCCCCGGTGGCCGACTTGTAGAATCCGGCCCACCCCAAGATCAGCGCCGCGCTCAAGGCGAGCCAAGTCATTTGAATCCAACGTCGTGCCATGTCTGCAACCGTTCCCAAGACACTCCTGCTCGCCGATGACCACACCTTGTTCCGCGAGGGTTTGAAATTGTTGCTGGGCACCATGCCCGGCGTGCGCATTGTCGCGGAGACGGGCACGCTGACCGAGCTCAAGGCGCTGGTACAGCAACATCAGCCTGATCTTTTGCTGTTGGATTACCACATGCCCGGCGGCGACACCACCGCGCTGGCCATGTACTTGCGCCAGCGCCATCCTGCCATGCGCCTCGTGATGCTGACGGGCGCCGCCAGCCCCTGGGTGCTGCGGCAACTGGTGGATCTGGGCGCCGATGCCGTGCTGCTCAAAGAACTGGACGCCCGGACCCTGCAGCACTGCCTGGCCGAAGTTCTGGCCGGCCGACAGGTGTTGCCGCCCGAGGTCAAGGCCTTGATCGGGCAGCATGACGTCGACCTGACCCGGCGCGAAATGCAGATCCTGAAACTGGTTTACGACGGCTTGTCCAACGCGGCAATCGCCGATCTGCTGTCACTCTCGCCCAAGACGGTGGACAAACATCGAGAGAACCTGATGCGAAAAATGGGCGTCAGCAGCGCCGCGCAGCTGATTCGGAAAGTGCATGAGATGCAGCTGTTTGAATTGCAAGCTCAGCCGGCACCACTGGCTGGCAGCGGTGCGTGAGCTGGGGTGCGGGCCTGGACGATGTCCAAGGGATCTCATCCATGATCAGGCCTGATCTCCTCCCACCCCACGCACTTCACCCACTTCTCCCAACTGCACCGCCAGCGCCCCCTCCCCGCAGCCGGCTCAGCCAGAAGGGAACTGCGCTGAAAGCCAGGCCAACAGGGTTTCGTAGAGCAGTGGGGGATCCACGGGCTTGGCAATGAAGTCGCTCATGCCAGCGTCCAGGCAGCGGGCCTTGTCCTCTGCGAAGGCATTGGCGGTCATGGCCACGATGGGCGTGTGCTGGTAGCCAGGAAGCTGCCTGATCTGGCGGGTGGCCTGCAGACCGTCCAGAACGGGCATCTGCATGTCCATCAAAATCAGGTCATAGGCCTTGGCCTGGGCCATTCGCACGGCGATCTCACCGTTTTCGGCCTGATCAGCCCGCAGGCCCACGTCACTGAGCAGCATGTCCGCAATATCGCGGTTGATGGGTTCGTCCTCCACCAGCAGGACGCTCTTGTGCGCGTGCTCATTCTTCAGCAGTGTCTCGACCTCGCCGCTAGGCCGCGCATGCGCCTGGTACACCGCCTGCTCGTCCTTGCGCAAACGTGCCGTGAACCAGAAGGTGCTGCCCTGCCCCGGCACACTGCTGACGCCTGCCGAGCCTCCCATCAATTCAGCGATCTTCTTGGTGATGGCCAGACCCAGGCCTGTGCCGCCATACTTGCGGGACATCGAGCTGTCGGCCTGCTCAAAGGCGCCGAACAACTTGGGCGTGACCTCGGGCGTGATGCCAATGCCCGAGTCCTCGACCTCAAAGCGCAGAAGAACGGTAGCCGCATCCTCATGCACTGACCGGGCGCGAAACGTCACCCGGCCGCGCTCGGTGAATTTGATGGCATTCGACGCGTAGTTGAGCAAGGCCTGCTGCAAGCGGGTGGCGTCACCACGCAGCCTCTGCGACAGCCAGGTATTGTCGATGCGCAGGTCCAGCCCCTTTTCCTTGGCCTTCTCACCCAGCATCGAGGCCACATTGCCAAGCAGGCTCTGCACATGGACAGCGCCATCCTCCAGGGTGAGCTTGCCCGCCTCGATCTTGGACAGGTCCAGCACATCGTTGATGACTTCCAGCAGGTGTTTGCCGGAGGCGTCAATGACCGCCAGTTTGGCGTCCTGCTCGGCGCTCACGCCCGTTCGGCGCAGCAAATAGACCATGCCGCAAATGGCATTCATCGGGGTGCGGATCTCATGGCTCATGTTGGCCAGGAAGGCACTCTTGGCCACATTGGCCGTTTCGGCGGCCTCTTTGGCCAGCATCAGATCGGCAGTCTGTTGATCGACAAGCTTTTGCAGATGGCCGCGATGCTGCTCCAGTTCGTTCTCAACATGGCGCCGCGCGGTGATGTCGTGCCCGATGCCCAACACACCGATCAATTGCCCCCCGACATCGCGCATGGGCACCTTGGTGGTTTCCAACAATTCACGATGGCCATCCGAGGCAAACGTGACCTCTTCTTCATTGACCGAGGCGCTGTTCCTCTCCATCGCGTTCTTGTCGTTGGCACGGAAGAAATTGGCCAACTCGGCGGGCACGAAATCGAAGTCGGTCTTGCCGAGAATGGCTTCTTCGCTGGCGCCGAAAAAAGCCTCGAAACGGCGGTTGCAACGCAGGTAGACGCCCGCGGCGTCCTTCAGCCAAATCATGTCGGGCAGGGTGTCGATCAAGGTGCGGTACATGGCCCGCTCACGCTCCAGTGCCGCCTCGATGCGTTTGCGTTGCGTGATGTCTCGGGCGATCTTGGAGATACCGATCACCCGACCTTCGCTGTCATGAATCGGTGAAATGGTGACCGAAACATCAATCAGCGCGCCGTTCTGATGCAGCCGCACCGTTTCATGGTGATTGAACGAGTGGTCCATGGCCAGCCGCTCCAGGATGTCGCGCTCTTCGTCGACCCGGTCGGGCGGAAAGATCCGCAAAAGCGATTGGCCAATCATCTCGGCCGCGCTGTAACCAAAAATGGCCTCGGCCCCGGGGTTCCAACTCGTGACCTGCCCCTTCAGAGTCTTGCTGATGATGGCATCGTCGGAGGACTGGACGATCTGGCCAAAATGCTGCAAAGCAAGCTCTGACTTCTTGATCGCGGTGATATCGACGAAGGTCTCCAGGAACAGCGCCGAAGTGCTGGAGGGCAGGGGTGAGCCCGCCAGCAGGACGGTCATCGTCTCGCCCATTCGGGTGTGGACTTCCGCTTCAATGGGCTCAAACCGGCCGGCTCCGGCCTGCGAAGCCGCCAGGTGCGCTTGCCAACGCGCCTGCACCCGGCGGCGGTACTCGGGGTCAGGAAAGGCGTTCTCCAGCCAGTGCTGGACCGTGGGGATGTCTGCACAGTCGTAACCAAAGGTCTGAACAAACGACTGGTTCAGGTAGGTGATCTGATGCTGGGCATCAATCAAGGCCATGGGAATGGGCGCGGCATCAATCACGCCCTTGAACTGAGCGCCTGACTCACGCAACTCATTTTGCAGTCGAACATGGTCGGTGATGTCTTGCACGGTGCCGCGCAAGGCCACGATGCGGCCTTGGCCGTCCACGTCGGCCTCACCTCTCACCGTCACCCACAACGGACTGCCACTGTCGTTGTGGATGCGGGCATCGCAGGCAAAGGCCAATCCATCACGGCGACAGGCTTCGATGGACCTGGCCAGGGGCTCCCAGTCGTCTGCGGCAAAGAGGCCCTGGATGTCCGGAAACGAGATCGGTGCTCCCCCGGGCTGCAGGCCATAGAACCGATACACATCGGCCGACCATTCATAGCGGTCGTTCACCAGATCCCAGCGCCAGTGGCCCAGTTTGGCCAAATGGCTGGCCGCCCGCAGAGAGGCCTCACTGGTACGCAAGCGGGCCTGGGCTGCTTGGCGCTCGCTGATGTCACGGCAGGCCATGTACAACAGATCCGTCCCGTCGGACACCATGGGTTTGATGCTGACTTCAGCGCTGAACTCGCTGCCATCCTTGCGCCGGTATCGAGCTTCAAACTGGTCTGGCTGGCCTGTGGCCAGCGCCGCCTGCACCGCACGGCGGATGGGGCCCTGCCCGGTCCCGGCCTCCCATTGGTCGAGCCCCATGCCCAGCAGGTCCTGTCGGGTGTAGCCCAACAGCGCACAGAAGGCATCACTGACCTCGATCAGGGTGCCATCGCGGTCCAGGATATGAACCCCATCGCTCGCGTTCTTGAGCAGGGCCAGCGCGTGGTTGCCTTCGCGACGCAAACCCGCCAGCATTTTCAACAGCACCCAGCTCATCACCAGCGTGGTGACCAGGAACACCCCGTTCCCGATCACGGTCTGCTGCACCCGGCTTTGCCAGGGCTGCAGATAATCAGCGTGCGCCAAGCCGACAATCAGGTGGAAGGGCATCGACTTCAGGCGCTGGTAGGTGATCAGGCGCGGGTAACCATCGGGCGTCGCCTGAGTGTGGTACGAAAAGCTGCCCTGGCCAGCGGCGATGCCGGCGATCAGCGTCTTGTTGTATATCGGGGCACCCAACTGCCCTTCGGGCTGTTGGAGCGCAGGATGGCGGGTGATCAGCTTGAGGTCGGCATCTCGCAAGATGACGTTGCCATGAGCGCCATACTCGAGTCTGGCCAATTGCTCATGCAGGTATGACACCGGGAGCGCCATCGAAACCACCCCCGCAAAGGCGCCCCCCGCATCGCGATAGCGACGGGAAACGGGAATGACGGGCACTTTGGCGATCTGCCCCAGCACAGGGTCGCTGATCAAGGTTGCGGCATCGGGCTTGTCCCTCAGGACGGAAAAGAAGCCACGCTCAGCCCAGGAAGCCTGACCCGCGATCACCCCTTGGCCCAACACCAACTGGCCGTGCGCGTCGGATACCCGGATTCGCGCTCCGGGAACCAGGCGGCCCTCCTGACGCTCCAGAAAAGCGTTCAAGCCTGCCACGTCCCATGGCCTGTGCAGCACGGCCTCCTCTTCGAGTCGGTCCACCACCGCTGCCAGCGTAATCTCGACCTTGCCCATGCTGACGGCCAGGTTCTCGTCCAGCGCACGGGCCAGGTTGCGCCCCTGCATCTCAGCCCGCTGATGGTAGAGATCACGCTGCTCAGACAGCGTGTAGGCATTGAACAGGATGGCTAACGCGTTGACCAATGCGACCAGCGCCAGCAAGGTGCGCCGAAACACCTTTTCTTGACCGACCGACAGCGGATTGAAGGCAGCGCGCATACCGAAAGTCCTGAGGTTGGCGGTACATGGGAGCATGCAACGCCTTTGACTGTATCCCAGAGGCCGGCCCCATGCACTGATTCAACTCGGATCGGCCGCGAAAGGCTTGGCCGAAAACCCAGTGCAGGTCGAACATCTTCAAGCTGAATGCACGGGGTTGAATGAATGGCACCACTCAAGCTTCCACAAGCCCGCATTCTCGTCTTCATGCCGCCCCCATTTTCCGCACCACCAGGTCTTTGGTTTGGCGATGAAGGCTTGTTTTTGTGACGATCAATGCCCGATGACTCGTAGAAACCCAGCGTGGCCTCGTCCTTTCGGAGCGTCATCAGCATGACCTTGTAACAGCCAGCAGACCAAGCCTGCGCCAGCGCATGCTGGAGAATCGCCTTGCCGTGACCTTGATTTCGATGATCAGCATGGGTCACCACATTCTCAACCACCCCATACGGTTTGCACGCCCTGCAATTCAGCGGTATCAGGCGTCTGATTTCGATGTGCTGAGCCCTTCGCTGTGTGAAGAAGCCCGCGTTCATTCGTTGAAACTGCATCCCAGTTTTCGTCCAGAATTACCGACAATTTCTGGCATCAGGCGACAGAGGCCATTTCAAGTGCATGACACGTGATGGCACCGGCGCATCAATGCGTTCGCCAGCACCACGCCCCTGCGCACAGGCCATCGGCGCTCCAGCACCTGAAAGCCATGCAATGCAAAAAACGGCTCGGCCGTCACGCTCACTTCGGCCGTCAGTTCGGCCAGGCCCCTTGAGTCGGCCTGGGCCAGGATGTGCAGCATCAAGCGCGTGCCAATGCCTTGGCGTGGGTGTTGGCCAGATACATAGAAGTGGTCGACGTGCCCCTGCGCCTGCAGGTCGGCATAGCCCACGATCTCACCGCCCCGCTCGGCTACAAAGGGCTTGAGGGTTTGCATGCGCTGGGCCCACAGGTCCTGATCCATGTCGGCCGGGGCCCAAGCCTGGGTTTGCGCGGGTGTGTAGTCTCGGCATGCCAGGCCATGCACGGCGCTGAAAAAGACCTGGAACAGCTCGGCTTCATCGCCGGGCCTGAAATTTCGAATCGTCTCCATCGGTATTCCAATACAGGCCTGCAGGCCCGATTTCTGCGCCTGCTGCTGCTCTCTGGTAAGCGGCTGGTCATCCCATCTTGACCGGCCTGAATCAGCCGTGATGCACCCAGGCTTACTGCTTCCCGGGCAAGC
>NZ_JBWKOU010000039.1:0-32068 GCF_059416245.1 Curvibacter sp. GW821-FHT09D12
ACATCTCCATCTATTCGCAGGCCGAACTCGACGCAATTGCCCGACAATTGAATGAAAGGCCGAGAAAGACACTGGGGCACCGGACACCGGCCGAGATGTTTCAAGAATGTGTTGCATCGACCGGTTGAATCCGCCAGCGAAAGGCGACATTGGCCGTTGGCCGCGCCCCATGACGCATGGCTACTTACTGACATCCCACCAAGAATCTTCAGAGCGGACCGTCAATAAGGCAGTATTTTCAATTGACGAGACAGCAAGTGGGTTAAGGTGGAGTACTATCACTCGTTACGTGAGGAGGATCGCACCAGGTGCTGTCCTAAAAAAGTGTTTAGAGTGGGTGCCACCATTTATCAAAAAGGGGCCTCAGGCTCGTTTAGCGGAGGAAAACATGAAGATTCAGTGTGTCGAAAAAGATATACGTCAAATCTTGGAGTCTGGTACGTATCTCATTCCACGTTTTCAGCGCCCCTTTTCTTGGGATGAAGATAACGTTGAGGAATTTTGGACTGATAGCACATCAGACCTCAAAAAGGACTACTTCATCGGATCGTTTGTTTCCTACAATATCTCAAGCTCTTCCTTTGGCCTTGTGGATGGGCAGCAGCGCATCACCACAATAACCATTGCTCTGTGTGCTATTAGGGATAGGTTCAACGATTTGGGTTTTACGGCCCCAGCCAAAGGGGTGCACCGTTTGATTGAAACGCGGGATCTAGACGATCAGGCACAGTTCGTTCTTAAAACCGAGACCTCATACCCCTACCTACAAGCCAAAATCCAGAGCCTTGAAAAAGAGGAGGCAGATATTGACGTGGGTGAGGAGGAGAAGGCCATCAGTGCTGCCTACAAAGTCATTCACACCCTCATCGATGAAGGCATTAAGGAGGCTGCCAATAAAGTTGATCCTGCA
Source organism: Curvibacter sp. GW821-FHT09D12 (assembly GCF_059416245.1). Taxonomy (NCBI): domain Bacteria; kingdom Pseudomonadati; phylum Pseudomonadota; class Betaproteobacteria; order Burkholderiales; family Comamonadaceae; genus Curvibacter; species Curvibacter sp. GW821-FHT09D12. Next base: position 911 of record NZ_JBWKOU010000039.1, read on the forward strand.
AAGGTGAAGGCAGCAAGCAAGAAGTGGTTGGAGGGTGTGCGAGATAAGCTCTTGGGTCTCAAAGTGATTTCGATCACTCTGGACAACCAAGACGATGCGTATCTGATTTTTGAAACGCTCAACACACGGGGTAAGGACCTCACCGCGGCAGACCTCGCCAAGAACCATCTGCTGCGGCTACTTCCTTCCAGGGGCAAAGCCATTGACCGGCCCAAAGACCATTGGACGGAAATTCAAAGCACTTTGGAGCAGGCCAGCAGGCCAATTCAAATGGCCACGTTCCTTCATCACTACTGGCTTTCAAAGTACCCCTTCACGACAGAGAAGGAGCTTTTCAGAGCCATCAAGAGTAAAGTGTCCGCCGCCAACGTGCGTACAGTCCTCGATGAGCTCAGGACCGATAGTAATCTTTACCGTGGAATTGTGGAGCCTGAACGGCTATCCCTTTGGAACAAGGGCAATCGGGATATTGAAGACTCGCTTAGGTGCATCTCGAATGTTCTCAACATCCAGATCGCAAATCCACTGCTATTGACAGTATTACGCCTGTTCAGCTCCAAGAAGCTCAAAGATGGCCAGGTACGAGAAATATTTTGGCTCGTGGAGCGCTACCATTACCTTTACACAACTATCAGTAACCTGCCTTCATCTGGGGGTGTGAGCAAGATGTACGCGGCTCATGCACGTGCTTTAGCATCTGCTGCAGACGCAAATGCTCGCGGTCTGTGTATTACTGAGTTCAAGAAGAAAATTAAAGGCAAGGTGCCTGCTCGGGATACGTTCATCTCGCGCTTCAAGGCGCTCAATTACTTGACGCCAAGGCATAAGGAGATCATTGGCTACACGTTGTGGAGAATCTACAAGCACCGGAACCCAGCAGTCGATGTCGACCGAACCGGACAGTCGCTCGAACACCTTCTTTCACAAAACACCGGTGCCCCTTCATTACACAGCATCGGCAATCTTTTGGGTGTGCCCGTGAGGTACAACGGAGAGGTTTTGGCGGCCAACCACTTCGTGGACAAGAAGGTTTTGCTAAAAGCGCATGGCTACATCATGGAGCCTCAGATCGATGCCGCAACGACTTGGGGAACAGCAGAGATAGAGCGTCGAACTGGCGACTTGGCTGAACTCGCTTATGACGAGGTTTGGGCCATCAAGTAGCCATCGTTGGAGCGATCTCTCGCCGAGATTAAATGAATGCAAGTGCGCCCATGTGGCACTGCAAGGCGTGCAACTTGGTTGTACCTTGTCCTAGTTTCCGTGCACCTACGCTATAAATCTCATATCGGCGGGGCCAGATTCCCGAGATGGTCAGCATCCATGTGCGGCCTCCCGAGGTCAATGACCGGCTCATGCCTGGGCACTGGGAGGGGGATTTGATCAAGGGTGCCAACAACCAGTCTGCCGTGGGTGTGCTGGTGGAGCGCCGCACGCGCTTGGTGCTGTTGTGCAAGATGCCCAACGCGACGGCCGAAAGCGCTCTGGCGGCCTTCACGGCCAAGCTCAACCAGGTGGCGCAGCCCATGCGCCAAACGCTCACCTACGACCAGGGCAAGGAGATGTCCCGTCATCGGGAACTCGCCCAGGCCACCGGTGTGAAGGTGTACTTCTGCGATCCGCACAGCCCTTGGCAGCGGGGCAGTTGCGAAAACACCAATGGGTTGCTGCGCCAGTTCCTGCCCAAGGGGACGGACCTGAGCGTGCACGATCAGGACGCATTGGATTCCATTGCTGATCTGATGAACAACAGGCCGCGCGAAACGTTGGGCTGGAAGTCTCCATACCAAGCCTTCCAGCAGTTCATGCAGGCGATTGCACAGCGCCAGAACGCTACCATTCACTGAATCTCAAATCACTTCAATCAAGCCGTGGTGTTGCGCTTCGGATTTGAGACCGCCCTCCAAACAACTTTCTCCTGAAGAAGTTTTCAGGATACTTTGCGATCGGCATGAAAACACCATGAGGCAGTTCGCGCAAGAAGTACTGACTGCTTTCCTCTGCCGCTCTGCTGGCTAATCGAGGGTGCTCACCGCCATCACCACCTAACCCCCCAAGCTACCACCAGCGCAATCCAAGTCCCAAACGACTCATCAGGCCTGCACAGAAACAAGCATGCCCCAGCGATCTCATCTGCGCTGGCCATGTGCCCCAGGCCGATGCAGTACAAGGTGTGTAGCAAGGCTTCTGCTTCGGTGATGGGTTAGGGCACTGCCTATACCGACCTAATCCACTTCTGGTCAGCCCAGCTGGCGCATCTATGATGGATCACAGGGAGACCTCTTCAGATGGCAAACAACCACCACATTGCAGAAATTGAGTCCAGAGTCGCTGTCTTGGTGGACTGCGACAACACCACGCCTGAAATTCTCGAATATGCGCTGCGCGTGGTTGCCCAGTTTGGTCGGGTGGTGCTGCGGCGTGGTTACGGAAACCACACGACGCTTGCAAACAAATGGCAGGATGCACTGGTGCGACTGGCCTTCACACCCTGTCTGCAATATCAGTACGCTGCCGGCAAAAACACCTCTGACATCGCGCTGGCGCTGGACGCCATCGAAGCCCTTTTCGATCGGAGGGCTGACACTTTTTGCCTGGTCACCAGCGATTCCGACTTCGCCTATCTCTGCCGCAAGCTGCGCGAGCGTGGGGCCACGGTGCACATCGTGGGCGAAGATAAAAGCCCGCCAGCTTTGCGAAATGCCAGCGACCAGTTCTTTGAGTGGGTCAAGCCTGAACCGGCCCCCCCGGAGTCACCCAAACCGGCTGCGAAAACGGAGATTGCAAAATCTGACCCTAATAGGCCAGCTCCCAAACTTCGCCCCAAGTACATCGTGGAAGCCGTCACGCTCCTCGCCGCCGATACCCCGGAAGGCAAAGTCAGCGTTGGAGGTTTGGGGTCCTATCTGAAGCGCGCCGACCCCTCGTTCTCCCCCAAGAACTATGGTCATTCAGGTTTGCTCGACATGCTCAAGACCTACGACCTGATGAAGGTTCAGCAGGAGCAAGGCGGGCACTGGACGGTTCGCCTCGCTTCAGCAGTGGCTTGAAAGATCTCAAAGGCCCCCTCAAACCGCCCTCACCCCCGCAGCCACCCGACTCCCCCCATCCACCACCAGCGCAATCCCGGTCACAAACGACGCATCCGGCCCGCACAAAAACAGGCAGGCCCCGGCCATCTCGTCCGCGCTGGCCATGCGGCCCAGGCCGATTCGGGCGACGGTGCGCTCGCGGGCTTCGGCTTCGGTGATGCCGAGTTCGGCGGCCATCTCGGCCATTTCGGCGGCGGCCATGGGGGTGTCGACCCAGCCGGGGCACAGGGCGTTCACGCGGATGCCCTGGGGGGCGTAGCTTTGGGCGGCCGAGCGGGTGAGGGCCACCACGGCGGCCTTGCTGGCGGCGTAGCTGGCCGAGTCGGCCCCGGCATTGAAGGCGGCCACCGAGGCGATGTTGACGATGCTGCCTGCGCCTTGCGCCTGCATGGCGGGCAGCACGGCGCGCATCACGCGCAGGGTGCCCTTGAGGTTGATGTCGTGCTGCCGGTCCCACACGGCGTCGACGATGGTGGCGGCGCTGTCTTTGGCGATGACGCCGGCGGCGTTGACCAGGATGTCGATGCGGCCATGGCGGCGCAGCACCTCGGCCACGGTGGCCTGCACCTGCTCGTCTTTGGTTACGTTGCAGGGCAGGCTGTGCGGGCCTTCGGGGCAGGGCCAGCCGCAGGCGACCACGGTGGCGCCCTCGCGGGCCAGGCGGCGGGCCACGGCGGCGCCGATGCCGGTGGCAGCGCCCACTACCAGGGCGATTTGTGATTTCAGGATCGGCATGGTTTCAGGCCTCTTCGGTGCAACGTTGCAGTTCGCGCTCCAGCACCTCTTCGACCGGCACAGGGCTGAACAGGGGCAGCTTTTTGACGTAGCGCGTCCAGATGGCGGCATACAGCGCGGTCAAGCCCAGCATCACGCCAAAGGGTACGTAGATGTCGTGCGGGTTCATGTTGGGCGGGGTGATGAACCAGATGGCGACGGCGATGCCGGCCGAGGCCAGCACCTGCGGCAGCGGAAACCAGGGCGAGCGGTAGGCGCGCATCAGGTCGGGGCGGCGCAGGCGCAGCACGATGACCGAGGCGTTGACCAGCAGGTAGGCAAAGCCCCAAGAGCACACGGCGGCCAGCACCAGGGGCATGATGCGGTCCAGGTCGCCCTGGATCAGCAAGGTGTGGGCGATGGGGATGGCCACCGACACCACGATGCCAAACACCGGGCTGCCATGGCGCGGGTGCAGGCGCCCGAAGATGGCGGGCAAGGCGCCCTCGCGGGCCATGCCACACAGGATGCGCGGCAAGCCTGCCATCAGGGTGTTGATGGTGGCAGCCCCGGCCAGCAGAAAGGCAATGCCCAACCAGAAGCGGCCGGCCGGGCCCATCAGGGTCTGGGCGAACACGGGGATGGCATCGGGGGTTTCGAGCAGGTGCACGCTGCCCTGGGCGTCCAGCGCCACGTTTTGCACCTGGCGCGCCATGGCGGCGCCCCAGATGACCATGCACAGCCACACCAGCACCAGGCCCAGCATCATGGCGCGCGGGATCAGGCGGTGCGCGCGCTTGAGTTCGGGCGCCAGCGGGGTGACAAATTCGCCGCCGAGGAACATGAACATGGCCATGCCCACCAGCGACATGACCGAGTACGCATCGGTGCCCACCTGCGACTGGCCAAAAAAGCCATCGAGTTGCACCACGGGCGCCTGGATCAGGCCGCACAGGCCAAAGCACACCAGGGTGACCCACATGCAGACGGTGAGCACGATCTCGACCTTGGCAAAGGCGGTGATGCCAAAGTAGTTGAGCCCGCCGAACAGCAGCACCATCACCACGCCCACGGCCCAGGTGGCGTGGTGGTCGACCAGCAGGCCGTGCAGGGCCGGAAAGTTGACGGTGGCCATCACGCCGCTGAGGATGGTCTCGGCCGTGCCGGCAAACACATGCACCAGCATGTAGGCCGCCAGCGTGCCGGTGATGGCCCAGAAGCGGCCCAGGCCACAGGCGATGTAGTCGTACACCGAGCCGGCTGTGGGCAGCATGGCGGCGGCCTCGGCAAAGGTGGTGGCCTGCAGCTGCATGAGCACAAAGGCGATGCCCATGGCCAGCAGAAAGCTCACACCGCCGATCGAGAAGCCGGCCGTGGCCGTGAGGATGACCGGGCTGGCCATGACCAGGCCCACCGCCGTGGCCAGCGCGGTGGGGAAGCCCACCACGCCGTGGTCAAGGTGGGCTTGCAGTCGTTGATGAAGAGAGTTCATGTCAGGGCCTTGCTGCAGGGCTGCATTGCTGTGTTTGGGGCTCAGGCGGGGGCGGTTTCACTGAAAAACGGGCTCTCGGGCAGGGTCGAGCCGCCATCCACCACCAGGGTCTGGCCGGTGATGTAGCGGGCCGCCGGGCTGGCCAGGTAGCACATGGCGTAGGCAATGTCTTCGGGCCGGCCCAGCTCGCCGGCCGGGATGTGGGCCGCGATGCGCCGCGCGCGCTCGGGGTTGGAGAGCAGGCTGCCGCCCTGCTTGGCAATGTAGCCGGGCTCGACGCCATTGACGGTGATGCGCTCGGGCGCCAGCTCCAGGGCCGCCGCACGGATGAAGCCGTTGACCCCGGCCTTGCTGGCGGCATAGTGGGCAGCCCCCGGCATGGCCACACGCGGCCCGGTGACCGATGAGGTGACCAGGATGCGCCCCCCGCCCTGCCTGCGCAGGCGCGGCAGCGCCGCCTGGGTGAGCCAGAAGCAGGCCTGCAGGTTGACGGCCAGGGTGTGGGCCAGGTCGGCCTCGCTGAGCTGCTCCAGTGAGGCCCAGGGGTTGATGGCCGCGTTGTGCACCACGATGTCGAGTGCGCCAAAGCGGGCCACGGCCTCGGCCACGGCGCGGCGGGCCTCGGCGGGCTGGCCGATGTCGCAGCCCATGGCCTGGGCCTGGCCGCCCTGGGCCACGATGCCGGCGGCCACCGCGGCACCGGCCTCGGCGCTGCGGTTGGCGATCAGCACGCGGGCCCCGGCGCGGGCCATGACCTGGGCAATGGCCGCGCCAATGCCGCGCCCGCCGCCCGTGACCAGGGCCACGCGGCCTTCAAGACCAAACTCGGGCAAGCTCATGCGCACACCTCTTGCACAAACTCGGCAAACACGGCGTTGTGGCGGTCCACGTCGTCGCTGCGGGTGCCGGGGCAGCACAGCATCATGTTGTGGAAAGGGGTGATCAGCACGCCGCGGTTCATCAGGTACAGGTGCAGCAAGGCCTCCAGATCGGGGTTGCGGTGGTGCTTCACGTCGCTGGCGTTGCGCGGGGCATCGGGGGCGAACAGGGTCTCGACCCGGGCGCCCACGCAGGTGGCATGCCAGGGCAGGCCGTGGGCCGCGATGGTGGCGTTCACGCCCTGCTGCAGGCGCTGGGCCAGGCCCAGCATGCGCTCGAAGGCCTCGGGGGTGAGCACCTCGGACAACACCGCCCGCATCACCGCCACGGTGAGGGCATTGCCGGCCAGCGTGCCGCCAAAGCCGGCGTGGGCGCTTTGGCGCGCCGTGGGCGGCAGCTTGGGCAGCACCTGCCACACCCGCTCGGCCGTGGCCTGGCTCAGGCCGAAGGCCGCGGCCGGGATGCCGCCGGCAATCGCCTTGCCGACCACGAACATGTCGGGCTCCAGCCCGTGCAGGGCGGTGTAGCCGCCGGGGCCGCTGCTCAAGGTGTGGGTTTCGTCGATCAGCAGCAGGGTGCCGGTCTCGCGGGTGAGGCGGCGCAGGGCCTCGTGGTAGCCGGGGTCGGGCGCGATCATGCCGTAGTTGGTCATGGCCGGCTCGGCCAGCACGCAGGCCACATCGCCCTGGCGCAGCGCGGCCTCCAGGGCCGGGATGTCGTTGAACTCGATCACGCAGCTCAGCGCATCGTGCGGAAAGAAGTTGTGGTGGATGTTGTTGCGCATGTGCACCTCGCCCTCGCGCAGCTCCACATGGGCCTCTTCAACGCTGCCGTGGTAGGCGCCCGAAAACACCAGCACCCGGGGCCGCTCGGTCACCATGCGGGCCAGGCGGATGCAGGCGCGGTTGGCGTCGCTGGCCGAGGTGGTCAGGTTCCAGTACGGCAGGCCGAAGCGGCGCGCCAGCTCCTGGCCCACCCAATCGGCATCGCCGCCGGGCAGCATCAGCGAGGTGCCGATGCGGGCCTGGCGCGTCATGGCCTCGACGATGGCAGGGTGGCCGTGGCCGCACATGCCGCCGGTATCGCCCAGGCAGAAGTCGACATAGGGGTTGCCATCGACATCGCTGAAGCGCACGCCGTAGTCGTGCGGGCGGTCAGCCACGTAAATGGGCCAGCCGCCGATCCAGCGGCGCATCCAGTGCGAGGGGGCCCCATACAGCCAGCTTTGCTGGCCCTGTTGGTAAAGCGCCCGGCTGGCGGCCCGGGTGCGGGCATAAAGGGCCTGTTCTTGCTGCATCAGGTCGGCCACGCGGGCCATGCTGACGCCATTGAGGGTGTCGGTCATAAGAGGGAGGTGCTTCAGGAGAGTGAGGGGGTGGCCAGGCCGAGCAGGTTGAGGGCGGCGGCAAACGAGGCGCGGGGCTGCATGACGTCGAAGTGCACGGTCTGCCAGCCGGCCCGCTGGGCGCCGGCGATGTTGCGGGCCTGGTCGTCGACGAACACGCAGCGTTCGGGCGGCAGGCCCAGGGCCTCGGTGACCAGGGCGTAGGCACGCGGGTCGGGCTTGAGGATCTGGGTGTAGGTGGCGTCCACCACCACCTCAAAGCAGTCCATCAGCGGCAGGCGCTGCCGAAAATCGGCGCCATAGAACAGGTCCAGCTCGTTGGACAGCACGGCCAGCCGGCAGCCTGCGGCCTGGGCGGCCTGGATGGCGGCCACGGCCTCGGGGCGGATCACGGCCTGCACATCGGCCCCGCGGGCGCGCTGCACAAAGGTTTCCATGCGGTCCCAGTGCTCGCCCAGCAGGGCGCCCACCTCGCGGGTGCGCTGCATCCAGTAGTCGCGCTCGGTGATGCGGTCGGCCTGCATGTCTTGCCACAGCGGATCGCTGGCCGGGTCGAAGGGGCCGCGCCAGCGCAGGGTGCCGGGGGGCAGGCCCAGCGCCTGTTCCGACAGGGCATGGGTTTCGAACAGGGTGCGGCTGATGACACCGCCAAAATCAAGGACCAGGGCTTGAGAAGTCATGAAGAGCTGGGGCCAAAGAGGTGGCAAAAAGCAAGGTCTGAATGGGGCTGGAAGTGACTGGTAGAGGCCGACAAGAGGCTGGGCCTCAGGCCGTCACCACAGGCGCTGCCAGGGGGTTGGGGATCAGGCCCTGGGCCAGCCAGGTGTCGAACACCTGCAGGGCGGCATCGGCAAAAGCCGCGTCGTTGATGTGCGCGGGCAAGGCCTGCAGGCGGGTGCCTGGGGCCACGCTGGCCTGCAGCTCGTCGACCAGGGCGGCCAGGCCTTCGGGGTCGTGCAGGGGTTCGCCGGGGCGGTCCCAGCCTTCGATGCCCTGGGTGGGCAGCAGCAGCACGGTGGGGCCTTGGGCCTCAGCCAGGCGGGTGGTGATCTCGCGGGCCACGCGCCGGCGCATCTCGGGGCTGATGCTGATCGAGGACAACAGGCGGTTGTGGGCATGTTCGGCACGGCCGGCATAGCCCTCGGGCCGGGGGGCCCAGGCGGCATAGTCGACCATGTCGGTGGCGCCGGGGGCCACGATCTGCGGCACGCCTGCCCGGCCGGCACCGCGCAGGCGGTCGGCCCCGGCGGTGACGCACGAACCGGCCATGTGGTTGACCAGCTCTTGCAACGAGAAATCCATCACCGCCACAAAGCGGCCGCTGGCGGCCAGCGCCTCGAAGGCGCGCCCGCCCATGCCGGTGGTGTGGAACACGGCCAGCTCGAAGCCGCGCCGCTCCAGCTCGGGCTTGAGGCGCTTCATGTAGACCAGGGCGCTGGAACCCAGCGAGGTCATGCCCACCATGGGGCGCTGGCGGTCGGGCGCCACCACGCTGTGGCAGGCCCCCATGACCGCGCCCGCCGCCTGCGACAGGGCCGACTTGCACAGGCTGTTGAGGCCGTACAGGCCACCGGCCCACAGCACCATGATGAGGTCGGGCGGGATGCGCTCGGCCGGCAGCAGGTGCGAGTAGGCGATGGTAGACAGCAGCACCTTCGGAAAACCCAGCGGCAAGGCGTTCATCACATCCAGCGCCAGGTCGGTGCCCATGGTGCCGCCCAGGGCCAGCACGCCGCTGATGCGCCCCTCGGCCAGCAGACGCTGGCCGATGACAGTGGCGCCACGCGCCATCAGCACCATCGAGGTGTTCTCGTCGCCGCTGGCGATGACCTGGTCCAACGTGACGCCGGCGGCCTCGGCCACCTGGTGGTTGCTGATGTCGGGCGCAAAGCCGCCGCGGCCCAGCACGCCCACGTCCAGCACCAGGGTGCGGCCGCCGGCCTGGGTGATGCAGTCGCGCAGGTAGGCCATCTCGTCACTCTTGGTGTCGACGGTGCCGATGAGCAGGATGCAGGGGGGGGCCTTCATGGTGCGGTCTTCCGGGGTGGCTGAGTGGCGGGGTGGCAGGTCGTCAAGCGGGGGTCAGAGGGTTTTCTGGACGGCATCGAAAGCGGCCTCCAGGGTGTCGACCAGAAAGTCGATCTCTTCGCGGGTGATGATCAGCGGGGGCGACAGGATCATGTTGGGGCCGGAGATGCGCACCATGGCGCCGCGCTGGTAGGCCTCGCGGGCCACGCGCTGCGGGATGTCGCTGCTGCGGGTGAGCGGCGTGCGGGCCGCCTTGTCGGACACCATCTCGATGCCCACCATCAGGCCCACGCCGCGCACGTCGCCCACAAAGCTGTAGCGATCCACAAACGTGGCCATGCGCTGCTGGAAATGCGCGCCCACACGGGCCGCGTTGCCGGGCACGTCTTCGGCCTCCAGCACATCGAGCGTGGCCAGGGCGGCGGCGGCGGCCACCGGATGGCCGCTGTAGGTGTAGCCGTGGGCCACGGTGCCGAGGCCGCCGCTGTCGGCCATGAAGGCATCGGACACCTTTTTGCCCAGGGCTGTGGCGCCCAGCGGCACATAACCCGACGAGATGCCCTTGGCCAGGCACCAGATATCGGCCTGCACGCCCCACAGTCGGGTGCCGAACCAGGCCCCGCTGCGGCCGAAGCCGGTGACCACCTCGTCGGCAATCAGCAGGATGTTGTGGCGGTCGCACACCTCGCGCACCAAGGGCCAGTAGTTGGCCGGCGGCACGATCACGCCGGCCGAGCCCTGCACTGGCTCGGCGATGAAGGCGGCAATGGTGTCGGCGCCCTGGAAGATGATCTCGCGCTCCAGCTGGGCGGCGCAGATGCGGCCCAGCTCTTCGGGGTCTTGCGTGAAGGCGTTGTGGTACAGCCAGGGCGAGTCGACATGGAAGCAGCCGGGCATCAGTGGCTCGTAGGCGCGACGGATGTTGCCCAGGCCGTTGACGCTCATGCCGCCAAAGTGCACGCCGTGGTAGCCCTGCTTCAAGCTGATGAACTTGGTGCGCTCAGGCTGGCCTTTGACCTTCCAGTACTGGCGGGCGATCTTGAGCGCGCCCTCGACCGCATCCGAGCCGCTGTTGCCGAACATCACGGCGCCCACGTTGTCGGGCTCCATCAGGCGCACCAGGCGGGCCGACAGCTCGATGGCGCGCGGGTGGGTGGTGCCGCGGAAGGTGTTGTAGAAGGGCAGCTCATCGAGCTGGGCCACGATGGCATCGCGCACCTGGCGGTTGCTGTGGCCCAGGTTCGAGCTCCACAGGCCGGCCACGCCGTCGATCATCTTGTGGCCGTCCACGTCCCAGATCCAGCAGCCCTCGCCGCGCGCGATGATGTCGGGCTGGGTCTGCTGCATGGCGCGCGGGTGGGCCATGGGGTGGAACAGGAACTTGGCGTTGTCTTGCTTCAGTTGGGCAATGGTGTCGGACATCTGGTTTCCTTGAATGCGATGGAAGATTGGCCGGGGTGGGCCAGGGTGGCCGGCTCAGGCCGGCACGCCCACGGTGATGGTCTTGATCTCGGTGTAGTGCAGCAGGCCCTCGGGGCCCATCTCTTGGCCGATGCCGCTTTCCTTCCAGCCGCCAAAGGGCATCTCGGGTTGCGACACGCCGAAGTGGTTGATGCCCACCATGCCGGCCTCGATCTCCTGGCCCAGGCGATGCGCGGTGTGCAGGTCGCGGGTGAAGGCATAGGCCCCCAGGCCGTAGGGCAGCGCATTGGCGCGGGCAATGGCCTCGTCCAACTCGTCATAGGGCTGCAGCACCGCGATGGGGCCAAAGGGCTCTTGCTGCTGCACCAGGGCGGTGTCGGGGGCGTTGGCCAGCACGGTGGGCTCAAAAAAGAAACCCGGCCCGGCCACGCGGTGGCCGCCGCACAGCAGCTCGCTGCCCTGGTCGAGCGCGTCGCTGACAAAGCGCTCCATGTCGTCCAGGCGGCGGGCGTGGCTCAACGGGCCCATCTGGGTGGCCGGGTCCAGCCCAGGGCCCAGGCGCAGGGCCTTGGCGGCAGCACTGAAGCGCTCGGCCCAGTCGGCATACAGGCTGCGGTGCACGTAAAAGCGGATCGGCGAGGCGCACACCTGGCCGGCATTGCGGAACTTGGCGGCCAGCGAGTTTTTCAGCGCAAACGGCAGATCGGCATCGGGGCAGACGATGACCGGGGCATGGCCACCCAGCTCGCCGGTGAAGCGCTTGACCCGCTCGGCACACTGACGGCCCAACAACTTGCCCACCGCCACCGAGCCGGTGAGCGAGGCCTTCTGGATGGCGGGGTGGGCGATCAGCAGTTCAGACACCTGGGCCGGGTCGCCGCAGACCATGTTGATGGCCTCGGGTGGCACGCCGGCATCGAGAAAGGCCTGCACGATCAGCATGCAGGTGGCGGGGGTTTCTTCGGCCGGCTTGATGACCACGCTGCAGCCGGCGGCCAGGGCGCTGCCCAGCTTGCGCGAAGGCAGGTTGGCCGGAAAGTTCCAGGGCGTGAAGGCGGCCACCGGGCCGATGGGCTGGCGGATCACCGACTGGCTCAGGATGCCGGGCACGCGGGGCGGCACGATGCGGCCATACAGGCGCTTGGCCTCTTCGGCCTGGAAGTCGAGGATGTCGGCACACAGGCCCACTTCGCGCAGCGACTCACTCAGGGGCTTGCCCTGCTCCAGCGTCAGCACCTCGGCGATGGCGCGGGTGCGTTCTCGCAGCAGCTCGGCGGTGCGGCGCACGATGGCGTAGCGCTCTTGCGCCAGCGTGTTGCGCCACTGCTTGAAGCCGCGTTCGGCGGCCTCGGCGGCCGCGTTCAGCTCGGCCGGGCCGGCCAGGGGCAGCAGGCCCAGCACCTCGCCGGTGGCAGGGTTGAGCACGGGGCGTTCACCGCCCGAGGCCCGGTGCAGCCATTGCCCGGCCACATGCAGGGCGAGTTGGGGATAAGAGGGGGTCATGAGAGTCCTGACAAGTTCACACAGGGGGTCTGGCCTGCCAGGGCAGACAGGCCGTTCGATCCGTTGAAGGCAGTGTGCGGCGCAGGCCCCAAGAGGCGTTATCGGTTTCGCGCAAGAGAAACCTAGGGTTAGTACCAGGGGGCTGGAGCAGACTGAGCCAGCACCACCAACGGGCAGGCTGGCGCGCTGCAGCCGGGGCCGGCAGGCCCTGCCCAAGGCCGAACACTGGGCCGAGGCGCAGAACATTCAAGGCGCGCTCAACAACCCCACCCGGCACTGGGCCGGGGGGCCTGGCGGGCTTGCTCAGGCGGCAAAAGAGCAAGCTCAGCCAATCGACTGGCATCGGGGTTGTGAGGCCTGCTTTGTGCCGGTGCTTTGTGCCGGCCCAGAAGGCCGGCCGGCGAGTTTTGTGAACTTACCCAACATCTTTACAAAGACCCGGTAAATCTTGGGTAAATAGCAGGGCTTTCAGGGCCTACACACTCAGCTTCACCCGTGGCTGACCGATGTTCAATGCACTACCTTCCATCGAACCCCCAGGATTGTCATGAGCATCTCATCCACTTCCTCCAGCTACATCTCGCCGCTGTCGTCCATCCAGAGCACCAGCACGAGCACCGCGGTCAACAGCAGCGCCGACCCCGATGGCGACGGCGACGGAGGCCGACCGCACCGGGCCCACCGCGGCGGCGGCCACATGCAGCAAGCCATGGCGCAGGCCTTGCAAAGCCTGGGCCTGTCGCTGCCGCAAAATGGCAGCAGCGCCAGCACAACAGGCTCATCAACAGGCACCGACAGCGACGGTGATTCGGACGGCTCGACCAGCGCCACCTCCAACGTGCGCCAGGACATGCGCCAATTCATGCACGCCCTGTTTCAGGCCGTCAAAGCCGATAGCAGCAACGGCAGCAGCACGTCTTCAAGCGCCACCAGCAACGCCACCAGTGGCACCCAGGGCGATGGGCAAAGCAACTTCGCGTCGGGGCTGTCCAGTTTGATCAGCCAGGTGGCCAACGGCAATGCCCCATCGACCTTGCAGGATGCGTTTACCAAGCTGGCTTCTGACCTGCAATCCAGTGGTGGCAGTACTTCGTCAAGCAGCACTTCGAGCACCACCGGCTCCAGCGGCACGACCAGTCAGGCAAGCTTGCAGGCCTTCTTGAACAAGCTGCAGGAGAACCTGGGATACGGCTCGACCTCGGCCTCTTCCGCCGTCGGCTCGCTTCTCTCGACCCAGGCCTGAGAACAAGCCACCTTCGACCGTGGGTGGGGGCTGCTGTGGCCCCCGCTCTGGGTCGACCGACCCACGGCCCTGTCGGGTTGATTCAGGCCGTTGGCACCCATTCAGCAAAAAGCCAGCCGCTGCCGCTTGAGAGCGGGCCGGTCGATGCTGGCTGCCAGGGCTTCCATGTCGGCGGCGCCCACGCCGTGCGCCGCAAAGTGCACGGCCCAGGCGTCAACCACCCGGGCGACCTGGCACACCAGTTCGAGCGCGCGCGGCCGCTTGAGGCCGAACTCGCTCAGCTCGGTCAGGGCGTTGTCCAGGCTGGACTCGGCACCCTGGCGGCCCACACCCAAGGCTTGGTAGCCGAGGTTCTGCAGGGTGGGTAACACGTCGTAGGCAGGGCTCAGGTCGTAGTAGCCATCCAGTGCCAGGCACACGCTGTGGTTGCGCTCATGGTCGTCGGTGTTGTCCATCAGGATGTTGAAGACCATGCGCTTGAACAACTCTTCGCGCTGGTCGGCCTGGCGCTCGGGGTGGCCCAGGCGCAGCAACACGGTGGCCAGGGCGCCATAGCTTTCATGCAGGCCGGCTGCCCGCAGCAGCGTGCGGGCCGACAGGCAGTGCAGTCGGTACGGGCCGCTGCGATCAAAGCGCTCGATGGTCAGCGCATGGCGGGCCCGGCCATGGCGCGGTGGCAGCGGCAAGACGCCAGTGCGGGCCACGCGGATGCCGGCCTGTGCCGCCAAGGTCATGCTGGCGTGTTCGATCAAAGGGGTGTCGAGCGCATCGCCCAGCTCACTGAACTTGATGACGCAAGGCCCTGCATCGGTCTGCAGCAAGGCCTTGGGCTGGGCGCCCCCCAAGGTGACGCCGGGTTGCACCAGGCGCTGGATGTCGGGCGTCAACGGGGCCTGCGCCTGCACGTCTTCAACCGCGGCACTCAACTGCGCCAGGTCACGCAGTTGGGGGTAGGGGCCCAGGTGGCGGGGAATGTAGTGCTGTGCAGAGACCGACACGCCCAGGGCACCAAAGCGGTCATCGCCGGCAAACAGCAGCATCTCAAGAACGGACAAGCGCGCCGGGCGGTCCACAAAGCGGATGATGCGCTCGCCCCAGCGGTCTGGCCGGGCATCGTCGATGGCCCCGGGGGCACGGCCGCGCTCGCCTGCGCTGAAGATCTGGCCCTGGATCAGCGGCAGGTCTTCACTCAAGGCGAAATGCCACCAATCGGGTTGGTAGCTGAAGGTGGCGCAGTCGGGCAGCAGGGCCGACAAGCCCAACGGGCCCACCAGCGCGGGCTGCGCGGGGTTCACCAGAGCCCAGACATACAGCGGCTCTTGCGGCACGTAGCTGGCGGGTGTGACGCCCGGGGCCGTCATGCCGGAGGCTCCTTGGGCGAACCGGCCATCAAGGCGGCCAAGCCTGCCGCGTTGGCATTGCGGGCGGTGCGGGTGCCGGGGGCTCGGTCACGTGCAGGTGCAGGTGCAGGTGCAGGTGCAGGTACCGCAACAGGCTCCGCCACCCGCCAGGCCTGAATCGGGTCGCCCTGAGAAACGCTGCGCGGACGGGCCGCCTTGCGCGGGGCACTCACGCGGCTGAGCTCGCGCTCCAGGGCAGCATGGTCGTTTTGTGGGGCGATCAGATCGGCCAAACCCACGGCTTGGTTGACCAACCACAGGCACATCACATACGAGGCCATGGCCACCGAGGGGTCGCCCCGCTCGATGCGGGCCATGGTGGGCAAGGACACCCCCAGCTTGTGTGCCCACTGCGCCTGGGTCTCACCGCGCCGCTTGCGGGCGATCACGATGTTGCGGGCCAGCAGCTCGATTTGCTGCAGCACCGCCTGGGGGAAGTCAGAAGGGGGCGTGTTTTGCCTCGGCATTCATAGATGTTATCTAAATTGAGCCTAATGACAACTTTATGAAGAATTTGACGCTGTTCATTCCCCACAATTTTCAAAAAAACTTAAATACATCATAGATATTGAATTTCTTGAAAATTCAAGACATCTATGAATTTAAACCAGCATGACCAGGGCCACCCCGCAGAAAGGATCGATCGAGTGACACGGCGCTTCTGGCAGGTGCAAGGCGGGCCCCTGTGCTGCAAATTCACCGCTGGTGTCCAACACACGACGCGCGCGGACTGGATTAATGTGAACAATGCTGAGCACCCTCACCGCCCCTGGCGCAGCACAAAACCAGCACCCAAGGAGACACCATGGCCCGCACTGCCTTGATCGCGAGCATCACGCTGGCGGCACTCACCGCCTGTTCCACCGCCAGGCCCCAGCAGGCCACGGTCGACCAGCTTGTGCAGGAGGCCCAAGGCCTGGCCGGTGACGACCTGAAGTTTCTGCTGCCGGTCTGCAACCCGCAGCCGGCCGTGCGCGCGGCCCCCAGCCCGGCCATGGACGCGATGCTGGCCAAGCTCATCCAGCAAACGCCGCCGGCGCCCGGGCAGGCTTTCGACAACCTGTACTACGTGGGCTCGGCCTGGGTCAGTGCCTGGGTGTTGCAGACGAGCGAGGGCCTGATCCTGATCGACGCGCTGAACAACGCCCAAGAGGCCACCGAGCTGATCGAAGGCGGCATGCGTCGCCTGGGGCTGGACCCGACCCAGATCCGCTACGTGCTGGTCACCCATGGTCATGGCGACCACTACGGCGGGGCGCAGATGCTGGCCGAGCGCTACCACGCCCGCGTGGTGGCCAGCGAGATCGACTGGAAGATGATGGAAACCACACTGGAGTTCGACTCGCGCCTGTGGGACCGCCCGCCCAAGCGCGACCCCCAGCGCGATATCGCGGTGCGTGATGGCGACACCCTCCAGCTGGGCGACACCACCGTGCGCTTTGTGATCACCCCCGGCCACACGCTGGGCACCATCAGCCCGGTGTTCGAGGTGCGCGACAAGGGCCAGAAGCACACGGCCATGATCTGGGGTGGCACGGCGTTCAACTTCGGTCGCGACATGGCCCGCCTCAGCAGCTACATCGACCAGACCGAGCGCATGCGGCAGCTTTCGGCCCGATGGGGCATCGACGTGCCCTTGAGCAATCACCCCGGCTACGACGGCACGGTGGCCAAGCTCAAGGCCCGGGCGGCGGCACCCGCGGGCCCCAACCCCTTTGTGAGTGGGCAGCCGGTGGTCGACCGGGCCATGCGCGTGCTCAACACCTGTGCCAAGGCGCAAAAGACCCGGTTTGAGCTGAGCGCCGACAGCGGTGCCGGCCCCACCACGGCCGCAGCCAGCTCACACTCCGAGCCTGATGAGCACCTGCTTGACGGCAGCCTGCTGGCCCTCGGCCAAGACCTTGATCAGGGTCCGGTGGCGTTCCCTCGCGTGGCTGCCACGGCTGGCTTTGCCGGTTCGCAAGCCCGCCCCCAGGAGAATTGACATGGCCCTGATGTTCTCCCGCCGCCTGGCCGCCTGCGCCGCCTTGCTGGCACTGGCCGGCACAGCCCAGGCCCAGCTTTCGGACACCGAGCAGGCCATCGTCAAGGCCGTGCAACTGCGCACGCCCGCAGCGCTGGCCTTGCTTGAAAAGTCAGTGCGCATCAACAGCGGCACGCTCAACCCCGAGGGCGTGCGTGCCGTGGGCGACCTGTTCCGGGCCGAGTTGGAGGGCCTGGGCCTGAAGACACGCTGGATCGACATGCCGCCCGCCATGAAACGTGCCGGCCACCTGACGGCCACACAAGAGGGCGGCAGCGGCAAGCGCGTGCTGTTGCTGGGCCACCTGGACACGGTGTTTGAAAAAGGCAGCTCGGTGCCGCTGTGGGAGCGCCAGGGCGACCGTGTGCGGGGCCAGGGCGTGAACGACATGAAGGGCGGCGACGTGATCATGATCGAAGCCCTGCGCGCCCTCAAGAGCGTGGGGGTGCTGGAGCAGGCCAACATCGACCTCATGTTCACCGGCGACGAAGAGCGAGCCGGCAGGCCGCTCGAGACCGCACGCGCCGACATGGTGGCGCTGGGCCGGCGCGCCGACTACGCCTTGTCTTTTGAAGGCAGCAGCAAACACCAGGGGGTGGACACGGCCAGCATCGCCCGCCGCTCCTCGGGCAGTTGGGTGCTGAAGGTGAAAGGCAAGCCGGGCCATTCGATGGGGGTGTTCTCCGATGCCTCGGGCTATGGCGCGGTGTACGAGACGGCACGCATCCTGAACACCTTCCGCGAGCAGGTGATCGAACCCAGCCTGACCTTCAACCCCGGCCTGGTGTTTGGCGGCACCCACATCGCCTATGCCGAAGACACGGCCACCGCCAGCGCCTTCGGCAAGTCCAACATCATTGCCCGTGATGCCGAGGTACTGGGCGACCTGCGCTACCTGTCGCCCGAGCAGGGCGAACGCGCCCGCCAGAAGATGCAGGCCATCGTGAACAGCGGCAACCTGCCGGGCACCTCGGCCACCATCCGCTTCACCGAAAGCTACCCGCCCATGCCCCCCACCGAGGCGGGCCACCAGTTGGCAGCGCAGTACTCGCAAGCCAGCCAGGACGCCGGCCTGGGCCGCATCGAGCTGCTGGACCCGGCCCTGCGCGGGGCGGGCGACGTGCAGTTCGTAGCCCCCTACACCGTGGGGCTGGACGGCCTGGGCGCCCAGGGCCGTGGCGCCCACACCGACGACGAAGACCTGGAGATCGCGTCAATCGAACGCGGGGCCATTCGGGCGGCGTTGCTGATTTATCGGTTGACGCGGGTGCCGACGGCACGCTGAGGCCATGTTCGTGCGCCGAGGTCGGCGCTCACCAGGCCTGCGGTGAGGGCTTCGCCTCAGAAGTCGTGGCGCAGGCTGACAATCCAGCCGGTGGTCCAGCCCGCCGCACCCAGCGTGTCCCGGGCATAGCGCAGCTTGAGTGACGCCGCCCAGGGGCCAGAAAGCTTCCAGGACAGACTCAGGGCCCCGTTGAGGCTGGAGACGCCGGCACCGGGGGGGCGATAGCGGGCATGCCGCGCACCATCGAACTCGTTCCAGTTGGACAGGGTCAGCGACTGGCCGGCCAACTCAAACGGTGTCACCAGGGCCCAGCCCACCTGATAGCCGTTCCACCCCGAGTGGCCGGCCCTCACTTCGCTGTAGAGCGGGCCGACAAAGGGCGTGAAACGCGCCCGCCCGAAGGACAGCTTGTAGCCCAGGCCCAGCACCAGACTGGACTCGTGCCAGCGCGCATTGGAGGCGTACTTGGCCTGCGTGAAAAGGGTCAGCGCGTCGAGGTCACCCCCAGGCGCCAGCGACTGACGCCACTGGCCTTTGAGAAACACCGAGCTGGGGTTGACGGGCCGGTCGGTGTGTTCAAGATCGGCAAAGCCATACAACTCGCTGTCTGAGAAGCGGCGCCCGCCCTCGGCCTCCAGGTAGACAAAATCACTGCGTGGACGGCCCGGCACGCGCTGCCAGCTGAACTGATTGAAGCTGAGGTTGGCAAAGCCGGTGGCGGGTTCGGCCCGCGCCGGTCCTGCGGCCAACCAGATGCTCGGGCCAACGAACCCCAAAGTGCCAAGGGCCAGGAGGCGGCGAAAGATCATCCAAGAAACAAGGGGCATGGTGGATCTCCAGCGTGAGGTAGAAGGGCGACCTTTCGGCCCGGTGTCAGTGCGCAGGACCAGGCCCTGCCGGCTTCTGGGCCGCAGGGGGCGGAGGCGGACGGAACACCGCTGCGAAAACGATGGCCAGCACCAGCGTGTAAACCGCGAATACAAGCCAGATGGCAGGCCAGTTGCGTGCCCCGTCGTAGCTAAAGCGATCGACCACCCAACCGCTGATCTGAGCTCCGGCAAAAGCCCCGATGCCGTTGACCAGGGTCATGAACAGGCCCTGGGCACCGGCACGCATCTCAGGCGGGCAGGACTGCTCAACGAACAGCGAACCCGAGATATTGAAGAAGTCAAAGGCACAGCCATAGACCAGCATGGACAGCAGCAGGAACACCATGCCCCAGGCGCTGGGGTCACCGAGGGCAAAAAAGCCGAAACGCAGGGTCCAGGCCAGCATGCTGACCAACATGACCGTCTTGATGCCGAAGCGGCGCAGAAACCACGGAATGGTCAGGATGAATAGCAGTTCGGACATCTGGGACACCGACAGCAGCATCGCCGGGTATCGCACCACCAGACTGTCACGGAAGGCAGCCTGGCTCGCGAAATCATGCAGAAAAGGGCTGCCAAAGGTATTGGTGATCTGAAGCACCGCACCCAGCAGCACCGCAAAACCAAAGAACACCGCCATGCCGGGCTGCCGCCAAAGCCAAAGCCAGCCGGGCCGATGCCCCTCGGCTCCCGCCTGTGCCTGCACAGTGGGAGAGGGGCGAGCCAAGGCAGGCAGCGTCATCGAGTACACCGCCAGCAGCAAGGAGGCACCGCCCGCCACGCGCAACTGCATGGCACTGAGCTCGAACTGCAAGAGGCTGATACACCACATGCCGGCCATGAAACCCAGCGTACCGAACACCCGTACGGGTGGAAACCAGCGCACCCGATCCAATCCGGCCTGCGTGAGGCATTGGTAGCACAGGGCATTGGACAGAGCCATGGTGGGCATGTAAGCCATCATGTTGAGCAGCATGACCAGGAACAGGGCATCGGCCCCTCGGGTATCAGCCGCCAGGAACAAGGTGCCGGCACTGAGCAGGTGACAAAGACCGTAGAGCCTGTGCACGGGCAGGAAGCGATCGGCCACCCAGCCCAGCAGGGCCGGCATGACCACGGCGGCCAACCCCTTGGCGCTGTAGATGTTGCCGACCTGCGAGCCGTTGAAGCCCAGCTCTCGAATCAGGTAGGCCCCCAGCGTCACCACCCAGCTACCCCAAATGAAATACTGCAGAAAGGCCATGATCTTGAGGCGGCTGCGGATGTCCATGAACGTCTCCAGGGGTGTAGGGCTGCGGGGTCGGGGTTGATTCGGGCACGACGGCTGAGACGAGCGCCTCGTTCAGAGCTCAGTTCGACCTTGAGCGCGGGCCTGGGCCCAGTGCCAAGGCACGGCCGTGCGCCAGCGGAGGCTGACCCAACCAGGCCGCGGCGGTCTGGCCGAGGTCGGCGAAGCTCTCGCGCAGGCCCTGCGCGCCGGCCCGCACCCGCGGGCCCCAGGCCAGCAAGGGCACCCTTTCGCGGGTGTGGTCGGAGCCCGGCCAGCTCGGGTCGCAACCATGGTCGGCGCTGATCAACAGCAGGTCGTCGACCCGCAAAGCCTGCAACAGGCCCGGCAGCAGGACGTCGAAATGCTCCAGCGCCCGGGCGTAGCCAGCGACATCGCGCCGATGGCCGAAGCGCTGGTCGAAATCGACAAAATTGCTCATCGTCAGGCTGCCCTCCGGCGCTTGCCGCACCTGATCGAGCGTGGCCTGCATCAAAGCCTCATGGCCGTAGGCGGGCACTGCCTTGCCAATGCCCCGATGCGCAAAGATGTCGGCGATCTTGCCCACCGCAATGGTCTGACCGCCGGCCTCGCTGAGACGCTCCAGCAAGGTGGCGGCGGGAGGTGGCATCGCGTAGTCGCGGCGATGGTCCGTGCGCTCGAAGCTGGCCGGATCATGACCCGTGAAGGGGCGGGCGATCACACGACCGATGCGCAGGGCATCGGCTTCACGCCGCATCGACTCGCACAGGCGGTACAGGTGATCCAGGCCGAAGGCGCTCTCATGGCAGGCGATCTGCACCACCGAGTCGGCCGAGGTATAGACGATGGGCCAGCCGCTCTCAAGGTGCTGCTGACCCAGGCGGGCAATGATCTCGGTACCGGAAGCGTGACAGTCGCCCAACCAGCCACGGATGCCCAGCGGGCGGCCAGCAGCCTGCAGCAGGGCCGGAGGAAAGCAACAGTCCCCAGGATGGGGGACAAAGTAGCCCCAGTCTTGTTCCACAGGCACCCCCATCATCTCCCAGTGCCCGGAAGGCGTGTCTTTGCCACGGCTGAGTTCATTGGCAGCAGCCCAGGCCCCGTGAGGCGGCGTGGTGTCACCGGGCAGGCCCTGGCCGCAGGCCAGCGCCAGGGCCTGCGAGAGCCCCAGGCCAACCAGTTGAGGCAGTTGCAACGGTCCACGTCGTTGCGCACCGTCGCACTGGCCTGCGGCGCAAGCCTGGGCAATGTGAAGCAAGGTGTTGCTCCCCTCATCACCGAACTGCACGGCGTCAGGTGCCCCCCCGAGGCCCAAAGAATCCAGCACCAGGACAAAGACTCGGCTCATGGTTTGTATCCTTTCCTGGGCTTCAATAGGACGAGCCGGCGCACGCAGGGCCGGGGCCGGACAACAACTGGTCAAGCAGGCCGGACGCCCCCAGTCGAAGGTGACTTGCACCGACCCAGCCCGGCCCCATCAACTCAGCCGCCAGGTCCAGATAGACCTGGGCCTGGGCCTGGCTGCGCAGACCGCCTGCGGCCTTGAAGCCACAGGCCGGATTGCGCGCCGCGATCTCCACCAGCATGAGGCGAGCGGCCTCCGGGGTCGCGTTGACAGGCACCTTGCCGGTGGAAGTCTTGAGGAAATCGGCCCCGGCCTCCAGGGCGATGGCCGCAGCAGTGCGGACCAGCCCGGGCCCCATCAACTCGCCGCTTTCCAGAATGACTTTGAGCACCCGGTCTTCGCAGGCGGCCCGACAGGCCTTCACCAGGCTTTCACTGGCACGCAGGTCACCGACGATCAGGCGGCGCCAGGGCAGGACCAGATCAATCTCATCGGCTCCAGCCTCCAGGGCAACGTGCACCGCCGGTACCACCTCGGCAGGGCTACCGGTGCCATCGGGAAAGTTGGCCACGGTGGCGATGCGCACCGCAGGGCGCAGGCCCTTGTCGCTCAAGGTGCGCACCGCGATGCCGACGTGATCAGGCCCGATGCAGACCGCTGCGGGCAACCCCAAGGGGGTGTCGACGCGTTGGCACAGGGCCTGGATGCTGGCGTCGGTGTCCTCTGGGTTGAGAGAGGTCAGATCCATCAGCGAAACGATGCGGCGGCGAGCTTCTAGCTCGGGGTGCAATGGCAGGGGGGTCATGGTGGGCTGGATGAACTTCGGGGGGAGCCAGGAGAGGCCAGGGAGGGGAGCGGTAGGATTTGGTGCTCAGGCACGGGGGGGCAAATCGGCGAAAAAGCCACGAATCAGGCGCTTGAAATCGCGCGCGGCCAAAGCCGCACACTGCAGCGTCTGCTCATGCGACAACGGGGTATCCGAGAGCCCTTCGGCCAGGTTGGTGATGGCCGACACCGCCAACACCTTGAGACCACAATGCCGGGCCGCGATGACCTCGGGCACGACAGACATGCCCACCACATCGCAGCCCAGCTGCCGCATCATGCGGATCTCGGCGGGCGTCTCAAAATTGGGTCCGGTGTAGGCAGCAAACACGCCCTCGGCCAGCGGGATGTCCAGGCGCCCTGCTACCCGGTGCAGGTGTTGCCGTAGCCCCGCGTCGTAGGCATTGGCGAGGCTGAAGAAACGAGGGCCAAAGCGCTCGTCGTTCGGGCCGACCAGGGGCGACTCGGGCATGAAATTGATGTGATCGTTCAAGGCCACCAGACGGCCTGGACCGACTTCAGGGCGCAGCGAACCGGCCGCATTGGTGACAAGCAGGAACTCACAGCCCAGCAGGCGCAGCGTGCGCACGGCGCTGGCCATCACCGCCATGCCACGGCCTTCGTAAAAATGACCACGCCCCTTCAGGCACAGCACGGCTTGACCATCGAGCCAACCTGCCACCAACTCGCCAGCATGGCCAACCACGGTGCTGCGCGGAAAGCCCGGCAGATCAGCGTAAGGGAAGACCTGGGCCTCTTGCAGTGCATCGGCCAGGTCGCCCAGGCCCGAGCCAAGAATCAGCCCCGCGCGCGGCTTGAACGCAGGCAAATGGTGTTGCAAGTGCTGGGCGGCAGCGTGGGCCGTGTCGAGGTTGGGCATGGAGTGGCTCCTGGGTACGGTCGAGAAGGCGCCGAGGTGTGCAACTCGCGATCCCGGCGGACTGGAAGCATCCTAGGAGGCCAGCCGCCCTGAATCTAAGACTGTTTGCCCCCGCGATTGAGAGCGGGAGGCGCTGAATCGGACCTGGGGGGATCGCCAGTGGTACCAATGCGCCAACAGACGGTATAAGGGCCTGCCCGCGATGAGCGCTTCGGTTCAATACACCAGACCAGCGGACTACTCAGTCAGCGGGGCCCACATCGTCCAGGCTCTGGGCCCAATACTGGAGCAGGGTGTGCACGGCCGGCAGGCAAGCCTGGGCGTGGAACACCGCATAGAGATCGGCCCGCAGGTCTTCGCGCAGAGGCCTGAAACCCACGCCAGGCCAGCCGATGCGGGCATAGCGCTCGGGCAGCAAGGTGACCCCGTAGCCGGCAGCCACCAGGGCCAGCGCGGTCTGGGGCTCCTGCACCCGGTGCCCGGCACGGGGCGCAAGCCCGCGAACCGGCAGCGACCGTGCCAGATAGCTGCCCAGGCCATGCGGGCCCGACGAGACCCAGATGAAGGGTTCCTCGCTCAAGGTCTGCAAGGGCAGTGCCCCGCGACAGGCCTTGAGCAACCTGTGCCTGCCGGGCAGGGCCACGCGCAGGGCCTCGGTCTGAATCAGGCGACTCTCCAGGCTTGGTGGCAAGCCAGCGCTGGGGGCCTCACGCCAAAGGCCAAGATCGATGCGATGTTGCAGCAGGGCCTCAACCTGCTGCTGAGGGGTGAGCTCCTCGAAGCACCACCGCAGTTCGGGGCAATCCGCGCCCAAACGCCGCAATGCAGGCAACAACTCACCCCAGACGGCACTGCCAACCAGGCCGATGCGCACCTGCCCACTCAGGCCACGGCCGATCTGGCTGACCTGCTGCAGCGAGCGCTGGGTGTGCTGATGGACCTGGCGCATCTCGCGCAGCAGCACGGCGCCGGCCTCAGTGAGTTCGACCCGGCGTGTGCTGCGCTGGAACAGCTGGGTGCCCAGTTGGGCCTCCAGCTCTTTGATGTGCTGGCTCAGCGGTGGTTGCGACATGTGCAACCGCTGCGCGGCCTGGCTGAAACTCAACTCCTCAGCCACGGCCAGAAAATAGTGCAGCAGACGCGGGCTGATCCGGTCGGTGGCAACAAGGTGCGGTTCGCGTGGGTTCATGGGCAGATGGGCTGACGGGGACACATGCTTTCAAGCATCCCCCATTGGCCGCCGGTCTGATGGCCCGCTGTGCGGTACTGAGCCGCCCTGATGCGCCGCATGTCAGCACACGCCGAGGGCAGTCCATCCCCAGACCCACCCTGAGGCCCCGATGCGGCTACAGGCGGCGCTGTACTCACACGCCAGCCAGGACGCAGGCCTGGGCCGCATCGACCGACTAGACCCGGCCCTGAGCGGCCCGAGCGACGCAAGACAAGCCCACATCAAGTGGCCCAGGCAAGATCCTCATCACCCTGAGGCGCCATGGCGGCCGCGGCCGCCGCTGAATAGGGCTGAATTTCCTGCTCAAGCACCGTTGCAAGGGCTGCCTCGGCCACCTTGAGGTCGTAGGCCTGTTGCAGGTTGAGCCAGGATGGGGCATCACCACCGAAATAGCGCGCCAAACGCAGCGCACTGTCTGGGCTCACCCCGCGGCGCTCCAGCACGATGTCCCCGATCCTGGAGGGAGGCACCTTCAAGGCCTTGGCCAGGGCATGGGCACTGACGCCCAGTGGCTTGAGGTATTCCTCCCTCAAGATCTCGCCCGGGTGGATGGGGCGCATGCCATTTTTGACCATGGTGATTCTCCGTTTCAATGGTGGTCCACGATCTCCATATTCAAAGGTCCAAATCATCTTCGGCGGACCTGCGGCCCCCTGTTCAGGTACTGAACCGCCCGGTTGCGCCGCAGGTCAGCCAGGGCACTGCGGCCCATTGCCTCAGGCGAGCGCCACCAGCCGATGCGTGCCTGCATTGAAGTGCACCACCGGGCTGGCCGGCGAGAAGGTGGCGACATCGGGCAGCCTGGGCGGCCCGGACTGAACGAAGGCGAGGCGCCTGGTTGATGCACCCCGCCGATCGGCAGCCGATGAAGCGGCTGTGAAGCGACCATGCAACGCCTCTCACCCGAGGTCGCCCATGAAGCCGCACTTCACGCCGGCGGCCGGCTGGAGCTTGAAGCCGGCTTCGCCGATGCAGCGCCTGGCGCTTGATCGGGCGGAATGATCCGGCGGCTTTGTTGGCTCGGCTCAACGACAGGCCGCTTGGCGACAAAGCCCACCTCCAGGCCGAAGATGCTGGCGATCTTGTTCAGCGTCTCCACAGTCGGGTTGGCACTGCCGGCCATGATCTCCTTGAGCACACGTGTGCTCACACCCCGGTGGGCGGCAAACTCGGCTTGCGTGAGGCGGCTGACCTTTTGCATGAGCTTGACGGCTTCACCCAGCGAGAGCTGATTCTTCATCACGCCCTCGAACAGCGTGCGGCGCAGTTCGGCGTCGCGTTCGGGGTTCTGGTGCTTGATGCGCTGGTCCATGTTCTTTCAGCCCGGCAAGAGACGACCCAGGCTTTTCGCCACCCGATCGATGGCGCCACGGCAATCCTCGATCACCGCCGCCTCGACGCCGACATCGCGCATAGTCTCGGGCAGGTCTGCGACTGTGGCAGCGAAGTCATGCAGGGCGCGCGCGACGATATCGTGCTCACCTGAATCCCAGTCGATGGCGTGCAGGATCGTGGACCAATCGTCCACACGCCGGCCATTCGGATCCAGCCAGTGCACGGCGCGAGGGATCATTTCCGGGTCCTTGTACATGGGCGCAAAGTCAAAGAGAGGGGTGAGCTGCACACGGCCGTCGATGAGCCGCTGCACGGCCGTGTTGCGCGCATGGTTGTCCGTGTTGCGCAATGCCTGGTTCAGGGCATCACGCTGGAGGTACTCAATGGCTTCCGTCAGCGGTTCATGAACGTGGCGACGCAGGGCATCCAGCAACTCATTGTGCGAGGTCGCCGGTGCAAAACCTTTCAGTTGGGCCAGCGATGCCAGGCTTTCCTGGTGCAGCCGATGCAGTTGGCCATGTTCATCCACTTGCCGGTCAAAGCGGCGTACGAACAGCATCTCGTTGAGCAACTCGGGTTCGGCATGCACGCGAATGCCGCAGGCTTTGGCCACGCGCAGGTAAGCCGCCTCGTTGCGCAGAACCAGACGATCCTCATCCTTGCGCCCGCGAGGGAGCTTCAGGAGCCAGTGCTCTGCAGCCAAGTCATCGTCGAGCGCCATATCCGGGTACCAGAGACCGCCCCTGTCCCGACTCAGCAGGAATTTGGGCGCTGCCCCTTGAGCGCCTGTGGTACCGCTGGCCAACAGCGCGTGCAACGAAAGTTGCTCCAGAAATGCCTCGGAGTGGCTCACGATCTCGGTCATTTCGACGCCAACGCGCCAGTCGCACCCACCGGTGTGGCGATCAACGTAACCTTGGTAAAAGCCCAGGGCCGAACTCAAGCGCAGGCAACCAATCGGGTTGAAGGCGCCAGCCATCAACAGCGGCAACTCCACCCCTTCGACATCGGGCAAGTGCAGTTCGCGAGCGAGCAGGTGCCGGCCACGCCCTTGCGGCACCAGATCGAAGAGAAAAGGTGGCAAGTCAAATTGCGGCGCATCGAGCGCCCCCCCTGTCGGCTGCGTGAAACTCATGTCGTTGAACTGCACCGGCAGATTCAATGACAGCGGCCAAGGGGCACTCGAAAAAATATAGGCCTGCTCATACTCCAGTCGACAACGCCCAGGGCCCAACTGCACCAGCTTGGCGGCGTCAATCCACTCGCCGTGGCGATGGATCTGGATCATGGTTTCGGCGGTCATATTCATTTATACCACCAAAGTGGTCCATTTAAAGGCGGATCAAAGCTATTTAGACCACTATAAGTGACCTTATTTGAATCAACAGGCGCCATCAGCCCCAGACAAACCCTGAGGCCCCGATGCAGAACGCAGCCTTTGCAGTAGATTGAAACGCATGCACACCACACCCCGCCCCCACGTTCCCCTGCACACCTTGCTCAGGGGCTGTCGGAAGAGGTTCTTTCGTTTCGTCCACCTGCTCGCTGCCATGGTCCTCTCTGCTGTCACGCTGTCTTCCCCGGCCCAGGCGGTCGATCTGCCGCCGCCTCGTGAGGGGGATTGGCGGGTGCAGGATTTCCGCTTCCATGACGGCAGCACGCTGCCGGAGTTGAGCCTGCACTACACCACCCTGGGCTCGCCCGACAAACCCGCCGTGCTGGTGCTGCACGGCACGCTGGGCTCGGGCAAGGGCCTGCTCACGCCTGGCTTTGGCGGCGAGCTGTTCGGGCCGGGCCAGCCGCTGGATGCCAGCCGCTACTTCATCATCCTGCCCGATGGCATCGGCACGGGCGAGTCGTCGCGGCCGTCTCAGGGCTTGCGCACGCGCTTTCCAAATTACAACTACGAAGACATGGTGCGGGCCCAGTACCGGCTGGTGACCGAGCACCTGGGCATACGCCACCTGCGCATGGTGCTGGGGTATTCGATGGGGGGCATGCACACCTGGCTGTGGGCGCAGATGTATCCCGATTTCATGGACATCGCGGTGCCCATGGCTGCGCTGCCGGTGCCCATGGCGGGCCGCAACTGGATGCTGCGGCGGCTGGTGATCGACTCGATCCGCAACGACCCGGCCTGGCAGAACGGCGACTACAGCGAGCAGCCGCCCAGCCTGCGCTTTGCCTCGGTGTACTTCAACCTGGCCACCAACGGCGGCAACCAGGCGCTGTACCGGCAGGCGCCCACCCGCGAGAAGGCCGACCAGTTGCTCAACCAGCGTTTGCAAGCCCCATTCAAGGGCGATGCCAATGACCACCTCTACCAGTGGGAGGCCTCGGGCGACTACGACCCCTCTGCCGGGCTGGAGCGCATCCGGGCCCGGGTGCTGGCCATCAACTCAGCCGACGACGAGCGCAACCCGCCTGAACTGGGCGTGCTGGAGCGCGAGCTGCAGCGGGTCCGTCACGGGGCGCAGCACATCGTGCCCGGATCGCCCAGCACGGGTGGCCACGGAACCCTGGCCCAGGCGGCCTTGTGGAAGGCCGCGGTGGCCGAGGTGCTGAAGACCGCGCCCCCGCTGGATTGAAGTCCACTGGACAGACCCTGGCTCAATCCCCTTCGCCCATCCCACCCTCGCGCCCCTCGTTGAGGCGGCTGGTCAGCGCGTCGAGCATGTCGTAGAGCAGGTGGGTGAAGTCGGCGCCAATGACACCCTCGATGTCCTTGTAGCAGGCCTCGATCAGCGGCGCCAGCGCGGCCACCGTGTCGCAGCCCTTGGCCGTAACGGCCACCATCACCCGGCGCTGGTCCTGCTCCATGCGCTGGCGTGAGATCAGGCCCAGGTCATCCATGCGCGCCAGGATGCCGGCCATGCTGGGGCTGGAGATGCAGCACATGCTGCCGATCTGACGCGGCTCCATGGGGCCGAATTCATCGAGGGCCCGGATCACCCGCCACTGTTGCTCGGTCACGCCCTGCTGGTTCAGCAAGGGGCGGAAGCGGGCCAGCACGGCCTCGCGAGACTGCAACAGCAGCAGCGGCAGGTTGCGGTGGTGGATCACCTTGGCAGCGTTCTTGTCCATCCCCTGATCATCCCTGAAATCTGACCCGCATCAACAAAGCAGCTCGAAGCCTGTTTACTTCACTAAGATGTTAGCAATATACTTGCTCACATATTAGTGAATAACATGCACCACACCCTCCCACTCCCCTCCCTGGATGTTGCGCCGTTCCGCCTCACCGGCACGGTGTATGGCGTCCTGATGAACCACCGCCCGGCCCTGTACGCCCTCGGCGAAGCCATTGAGCAGGCGCCTTACAAAGCCGCCCCCAAGGCCCCCGTGCTGTTTGTGAAGCCGCGCAACACCCTGGCCCGCAGCGGCCAGCCTGTGGCCGTGCCCGACGAACCAGGCCAGGTCGAAATCAGCGCCCAACTGGGCATCGTGATCGGGCGGCAATGCACCCGCGTCGCCCCGGAGGCCGCCCTGAGTCATGTGGCCGGCTACCTGGTGGTGAACGACATCAGCCTGCCCCACAGCCAGTTCTACCGGCCCTCGGTGCGGCTGAAGGCCCGTGACGGCTTCTGCCCGCTGGGCGAACACGTCGTGCCGGCCGCCCAGGTGCCACTGCCCGACGCGCTGGAGCTGCGGGTGCTGATCGACGGGCAGTTGTTGCAGGTCAGCAGCACCGGCGACCGCTTTCGGGGAGTGGCGCAGTTGATCGCCGATGTCAGCGCCTTCATGACCCTGATGCCGGGCGACATCCTCACGCTGGGCGGCTCGCAAGGCGCGCCCCTGGCCCGCGCCGGCCAGACGGTGCGCATCGAGATCGATGGCATCGGCCACCTCAGCACCCCCCTGGTCCGCGAGCAAGAAAGCGCCGCATGAGTCACACGCCCCACCCCACCCACCCCACCCGCACAGCCCGTGTGGCCTACGCCGGTGCCATCCACACCGCCACGCCCCATGGCGAGCAACAGATCCGCCTGGCCGATGGCCGTGTCCTGGCTGAGGACCAGGTGGTGTGGCTGCCCCCCTTCGAGGTGGGCACCATCATCGCGCTGGGCCTGAACTACGCCGACCACCTGCGCGAGCTGTCGGGCGAGCTCACCGTCACCACCAAGGACGAGCCCCTGGTGTTCCTCAAGGGCCCCAACGCGGTGATCGGCCACCGCGGGCAGACCTACCGGCCCGATGCGGTGCAGTTCATGCACTACGAGTGTGAGCTGGCGGTGGTGATCGGCAAGACCGCCCGCCGCGTCTCGCGCGAGCAGGCCCTGGCCCATGTGGCTGGCTACACCGTGTGCAACGACTACGCGATCCGCGACTACCTGGAGAACTGGTACCGCCCCAACCTGCGCGTGAAGAACCGCGACGGCGCCACCGTGCTCGGCCCCTGGCTGGTCGACGCCGCCGCCGTGCCCGACCCGCACCAGCTGGCCCTGCGCACCACCGTCAACGGCCAGCTCACGCAGCAGGGCCACACCCGCGACCTGGTCCACAACGTGCCCGAGCTGATCGAGTACCTGAGCAGCTTCATGACCTTGCAGGCCGGCGACGTGATCCTGACCGGCACGCCCGAAGGCGTGGTCAACGTGAAAGCCGGCGACGAGGTGGTGACCGAGATCGACGGCATTGGCCGTCTGGTCAACACCCTGGTCGGCGATGCCGCCTTCGCCCCAACCGCCCCAACCGCTACAGCCGCAGCCTGACCCGCCTGAACCCATCCAAGGAAAGACACCCATGCAACAGATCCAGCACCTGATCAACGGCCAGAGCGTCGCCGGCCGCGACTACTTCGAAACCATCAACCCCGCCACCCAGGAGGTGCTGGCCGAGGTCGCCTCGGGCGGCGAGGCCGAAGTCCACGCCGCCGTGGCCGCCGCCAAGGCCGCCTTCCCCCAATGGGCCGGCCTGCCCGCCACCGAGCGCGCCAAGCTCATGCGCAAACTCGGCGAGCTCATCACCCGCCACGTGCCCGAGATCGCCCAGACCGAG
>NZ_JBWKOU010000040.1:0-31162 GCF_059416245.1 Curvibacter sp. GW821-FHT09D12
TGAAAAAAGCGCGCCAGCCTGCGGCTGTGGGGCAGGTCGGGATTGGAGTCTGGGGAGTATTTCTTCAGCCTGTTAGGCCTGCGGGATAACCACAGGACAGATTGAATTGCGGGAAAACCCGCAACTCAATCAAATGGCGATCAGGCGCGGATAAAGCCGATAGCTTTACCCACCTTGATCACGGGGAGGCTCAGGCTGAAGCCAGAGACAACACAGGCAGCCAAAACAAGGAACATTTGCGAATTCATTTGAATCTCCAGGGAAGATCCTCGAAAACGCCATATCCCCCTTGGGGATTTGGCATCCCCAAGGACTGTTTAAAAACCCGTCACAAGGACGAGCAACTGCACTGCTTAACCACCGTGGTCAAGCAATGTTCTACACACGCGCAGAAGCACAAACACCATCACGGCGTCAGAGTTCATTGAGTGTGAAAAACCGGCCCGCATCACGCGGGGCGGGAAGAGAAGCCCTTCTGGGGTCAACTCTTCACGTAGTAGATGCCTATGAAGGCAAGATTGCAGCGCAAAGCCCATCTTCATCCCAACGGGAAGAAGTCCAGGTCTTACTCAAGCGCCCAATCCAACTGCAAGTGACCCCGCAGTGTGAGGGTTGGGAGCTTCGCTCCAATCGTTGCTAGGCAACGGAAGACACGCATTACGGTGTCGATAAAACGTTCACAGAACAGCAAGCTGCACTGGTTGCGCACGGGGCACAACTGCTTCATTCAATGAGGGAAGCGAACCGCAGTCAGGAGGATGGGCGTTACGCACGCATCACTCAAGAGATGGGCGAATGGTATCCGCGAAATCAGCAGGGCGTCAACACGCGATGGTGAAAAGTTGCAACCGAAATTTGAGGTTTCCTCGAACTACGCTTTTAAGCGCTGTCTTTCGGGTGAGTTTTTGAATGTCCCATCCCTAACATCAATTCTCCGTTGTCCACATGGAGTAATGCACATGGCAGATGTGATTGAAAGCCCCGAGGCCTCTACCGCCCCCGAACAGACCGTCCCCAAAAAGAACAGGCGCCGTCAACCTCGCAGCGACTCTGCAGCACCTCAAGACTCTGGTGATGCTGCCAACGCTGCACCCAAAGCAACCCCCTCGGCCGCGCCAGCAGCGCCGGCAGCGCAATCCAATGAGGCTGCGGCCAATCGGCCTCATGAACAGCGTCGCCAGAACAACACAGGCCCGCGACAGGAGCCTTGGTATGTGCGCCGGGAAAAGGATCGCCTGAAGCGCCTGGAATCCCAATCCATGCCGTTTCGCACCTCCTCCATCACGCTGAAAACACGGCATGCTCAGGAAGCCTACGAGCGCGCCAGCGAGATGTGGACCGAGGCGATGATCACGCTGAGCGTCACGATGCGCAGCTTCAAAGATGAGCCCGACTGCATCGTTGTCGATAAGCAGGTCGATAGCTACATGGATGAATGCGATGAGGCCATCAGGAAGGAGAAGCAGCGCCTGCTCACGGTCGGCGAGACCAATGGGCTGAATCTTGAAGAGGACGGCGAGGTCGAATACACCAACATCCAGCAGTACAAGCTCCGGATCAGTTCTCCACGTGAGCGGCGTTTTCACAATGCTCTGCTCGAACTGGACAAGGTGTGCACCTACATGGACATGCTGTGGATGGCAGGCTTCGCAACGGATCGGGCACGCAGCGTCTCGGCCTACGAACTGAAGAGCCGGATCTTGCGCACCTGCGGGCGCGCTCGAACATTGGTGTTCCGTGCACAAGGCTCGTCGCAGCGGTCAGGTGCGCAAGTGGCACAAGATCCTCGCAAGGGCACAGCGCTCGATCCAAACAAGCGACCCAACGAAACCAACGCACCTGGCGGCAGCTCCACCTCGCCAGTTGTCGCTGAGCCCGCCACCGCTGAACTGGCTGTGGCCTAAGCACAAGGCCTCTTGCAGCGTGGACTTCAACAGCTTCCAAGAACGGGCCGTCTACGCACCTGGGCATTGCACCATCCTTGCATGCCCAGGTTCTGGCAAGACAAGCGTTCTCTCCCATCGAGCCGCCCACCTCATCACGAGTAACGACATTGGGCGACTCATTGCTGTCACGTTCACTAAGGACGCCTCCAACGAGCTGCTTCAGCGCATTTCCAAGTCCTGCGGCGTCGAGAACGCGCGACGAATTGGCGTTGGAACCTTTCACTCGCTGGCACTCAACCAGTTGAGACGCTCCATCAAAACCAAAGTCCCACGCCTCATCAATGAAGGCGAGCGATTCGGGATCTTGCGACGCTGCTGGAAGGACTTCGCCCCCCGCCACAAGTTTGAGGATGTGGTGAAGCTCATAGACAGGGCCAAGGGCACTGTCAAGCCACTTTCATTCGACGATCTGGCCGTCGAGAAAGTCTTCCACGCCTACGAGCAAGCCCTCGCCGCCGACAACGTGATGGACTTTTCGGATCTCCTTCTCCGAAGCACCAGAGGCATGCTCGACGGCACCATCGCGCCCCTACCCATCGCTTGGATGCTGGTTGACGAGGCACAGGACATGGACGAAGTGCAGCTGGAATGGATCTTGGCCCATGGACGCGCCGGAGTTCAAGTCACTCTCGTCGGTGACGACGACCAGAGCCTCTATTCATTTCGCCAAGCCTTGGGGTATGACGGGCTTCAAGAGATCACCATGGCTCTCAACTCCATGGAGTTGACTTTGCCGGTGAACTACCGCTGTGCACCCAACATCCTGTCGCACGCAGCCAAGCTGATCAACCACAACACGAATCGAGCAGCAAAGAACATCAAGGCTAACAAGACAACACCCGGGGAAGTCGTTGTGCATCGCCGCGCCGATCGAACCGATGAATTGAGCCTGCTTGCTAAAGTCATACTTGAGAGAAATCCCATCGGCGAATGGTTCGTGCTGGCCAGGACCAACATACTTCTCGATGAGGCTGAGATCGTTCTTCGCAGCTCTGGCATTGAGGTCAAGCGCTCAGGCAGCAAGAGCATCTGGGACAACGGCATCGGTGCGGTGTTCACTGGCCTGGTGCGCAGCGTGGCCACCGGCACATGGATGGGAATCGCAAACACGCTCTCGTTCTGTGGCGCTGGCGATTCCTGGATCAACGAACACTCCAGAGCGGCTGGGCTTGACCTATTTGAGCGCTTCGACGCGGCCATCGAGACCGCCCCGAACGATCGAAGTCGCAAGCTGGCCATCTCGCTGCGTGAGGGTCTTCTGTCGTGGAGCGACCAAGCAAAGAAGAATCGAGTCCCCCTGGTGATTTACGGGATTACTGGCTTCTTGTCCCCGCACTGCAAGGAGCCCCAACGAAAGTTGCTTGATCTGATGCAGCGCACCTTTGCGGAGCGCTTGCAGGGCACCCTATTGCAACGCCTATCCCTCCTGTCACGCGACGAAAAGGACAAGACATGCCAGGAGGGGATTGTCATGCTGCTCACACTCCACTCATCGAAAGGCCTGGAGGCCGACAATGTGTGGATCATGGGTTGCGAGGAGGGCAACCTACCTCACACGGACTCCACCGAGGAGGACGAGAGGCGCCTGATGTACGTCGGCATGACTCGGGCCCGCTCCAGGCTAGTCATGAGCAGCTCCCTCAGTGAAGGGATGGAATCAAGGTTCTTCGAAGAGGCTGGCCTGGCCCCAAAGTAGCGGGGCAAGCAAGCCCCCCTTACCCTGATAATGGGCTGTGAGGGCCACCTCTTCATGGCCAGCAGGGCAACACATGAGGTCTGCCCACAAAGGCCACACTCATGACGAATTCTCAATCCCCCCTCAGTAACCCCAGCGTTTGGCCAGGCAGACTTCCAGTTGCTTTCATGTTCAGCGCACCAGGGACTCGCGAAGCCGCAAAGGGCTTCCCCGTAGCGGGGGTCACTGGAGACAACCTCTCAGTGGGATTGGAATATCTACATGCGGCGCGTCCCGACCTTTTCCCGTCGTCAAATCGCTACGACTACCGCATTGCCAATGCCTACCCAAAACCGCTGTCGCTCGCTCTTGGCAGTGGACGCACAGAGGCGAGTGATCGCGAGATTCTTGAAAGTGGAAACGTCGCCCGTGTCATAGCAGACCTCAAAGGATGCCTACTGGTGGTTCTTTGTGGTTTCAAGGCGCAACTGTTGACGGGTGCAATTGAACGCCAGCTTGGTTCCCGCACCTTGTCTTGCAATCACACAAGCTACAGAGGGCTCAGGAGCCTGGAAATCAATGCGGATGCAGCGGCTATCCCTGGACGGAAGAGGCCAGCGAAAACACGAGGTCGCATGCGGACGTGGGCCAACGGCTTGTTGAGTCAGATCGATAGCCTTGGGTGCGTATTCCGATGAAATCCGCCAGTGAGTCCGATTCAAATCTGCCACACGGCCCGATCCAAACTTGGCCACGGCTTCCGACTCAAACCAGCCAACTCGGGGCAACATCACATTTGTTAGCCTACTGATACCATGTCTGAGAACGGCCAAGAGCTGCCGCTCGACTCGAAACTTTCACCCGTCTCCTGCAGACCTGAGAAACATGCATTTGGCCGCAGAGTCTTATGTACCCCATCCACAAGCTCATCAGTATTGCAAACTTGCTCTGCCTCACTTGCGTAGCATTGTTTCTATTCGGAGGAAATGGTTTCTCTGGCCTGGGTATCTCGGTGTTTTTTGGATACTTCGCTAACCTAGCAGCTATCGGTGTCGGCGCAGCAACCCTTTTGCTGATTGCTGTCAAGGCTTGGAACGGTGATGGCATCATCACCTGGAAGCAGCATTGGCTTGGCATCGTCAATGCTCTGGCGGTAGTGCTTGCATGGTCACCCGTGCTTCTGCACATGCATCAATTTGACTAACGTACAGTTGCAGCAAAGACTGTGTAGATCTCGCCGATTCAACTTTCAGCTATGGGCCCTGAGCCGTCCTTCGACTTCACTAGGTCATCGCAGCAAATCGGTCGGATTGAGCGCCCATTCCACGATTTGCTCGGGGCTTGGGTTGTAGTCGCTCATCGGCTTGCCGTCGCCCCAGGTGTCACTACCCTCATCGTAGTCGGGCGGATAGAACATTAGATCTGAAGCGTGTGGCCGCGGTACGTTGATATCAAGCACGGCCATGTATGCCTCTTGCAGCCCTGACTGATCTGGTTTCATCGCCCGCCGGACAACTTCGACAAGCTCTTCGCGGGATGCGTCATGCACCGGCTTTATGAGCCGACTTCGCAGCACGCGTCGTACAAAGTTGGCGTGATTCTCGCTGCCATAAACGCCCTGAAAGACGCGCATCGGAAGATCTGTGCCCGCGAGCCTGTTGAACTCGATACGCAGCACCTCGCTAGGGTTGCCGTCAATGGCATCCGCAATTTCAGCGAGCCGGGTGACAAGCTGCTCATCGAGTAGCGGGGGAGTTAATTCCTGTCGTAGTTCCATAGACAACTCTGAAAAACCGACGCTGGCAACAGACTGAGATTGGCCGATTCCAGGTCCAAATCAATCGACCACGAAGGCGCGTATCTTGCCTGCTTCTTTTACTGCCACTCGACCTGCGTCCGCGTCAACGATGATGTTGCGGCACGCGCATGAGGCGGCATTGTCGGGAAGCGACGAAACGGTTGCGCCGCAGCTCAAGCATTCATACATGATTTTCTCTCCTGCCGGGTAGCCACGCGAGAAGTCGGCGGAAAGGTATTTACGTTGATTCATCAGGAGCGAAACTTCAACATCACGAACGGAACTGAGAGAACAGATCAAAGGACCGGTTCTGGCCGTTGCCCGTCGATCACGGCCTCACCCTATCGACCTGAGAAAGTGTTGATCACGTAACCGAAAAGAAAGGCTCCAACAGTCAGGATGGCAGGTACGCCGATGATGAGCCAGACCATCAATTTTCCCTCCCTCCTGAAGTGCTGGTTGACGCTCTTGCTTGGGTCTGTGGCCGCTGTCGCGCTTTGCGATTGCTTTGGGTTGGTCATAAGGTACTTTCGGGACTACGCCACTGACGGCTCCTGGCCGATGTCTGACAAAAAACACGTCGGGCTTGTCTGGGTTCTGAAGGGCAGGACCATTGGGCGCGATTGCCTTTTTATCGCGTGAATTCGGAACGGATTGGCATCAGCAGCAATTGATCCAAGCGCGAATCACTGGGAGCCCGAAAGTATTCCAAACCCAATTGCTCATCTCGCTGTTGAGATGAAGTCCACGACTTGGCGGTTCCGAAAATGTGGTCAAACAACGAAAAAACAGTGCCGTAATTGCTGTTCGTGCTACCCCTGTCAGATGCGTGGTGCACGCGATGAAAATCGGGGGTGACCACCAGCCAGCCAAACCACCGGTTGACGCGCTCACCGCAGGTCAAATTGGCGTGACTGAGAATATTGACCACTGTGCTCAACAGGTTGCAGACAACAACCACGGCCATGTCCGGCGCGAGCAACAGCATGGTCAGTAAATTGAGCGTGGCCGTGAACACCACTTCTATCGGATGGTGCCGTTCGGCCGTCGTGACATCCAGCGCGATATCGCTGTGATGCACCGCATGCAAACGCCATAGGAATTGAAATCGATGGCTTGCACGATGTTGGATATACGCGACCGCCTCAAGTGACAGAAGGACGACCAGAACCGACACGCCGAAGTTCGCATGCAGACGGGGCAAGAGTCCATCTGGGAAGCCGCTGAGGGTCGATTGTGCCCAGTGGTACAACCAGGGCCCCAGCCACAGGATCATCCGATAGTTGACCCAGGACAGTCCAAGATTGGTCAACCATCGCCGCGTCGACGCGCCTTCGCCTCTGCGCAGCGGTGCCATCGCTTCAAGCAACAGCCCCAAGGCCATGGTGCCAATCAACGCGGCTTGATGCAGATCGGCCGCGTAGCGGGTGAGCCAGTCCACAGGCAAGCGCTCTATCAGCGGGACGAGGTTTCCGACGGCCAGATTATCAAGGCCATGGGCATTTTGCAGTCAGGTTACAAGTGCCCCCGTTGCTCAGAACAGAGCCCTGTGCACAAGTGCTGCCGGTGAAAGGACTTCCATACCCAGAGAGTGACTGGATTTGAAGGGGCACGCCACTGGTGTTAGTCACCGTTGCTGTCGTCGTAAAGCCACAGGAAAAAATGGAATTGCTGTACGTACCGCCCGCTGGATTGCTCAAATTGATCGAGGGGACGACCGCCATTGCCTTCTCCATCTCCAGTCCGCCGAAAAACGCCGATCCCGCCAACGCTGCTGCCAGGAAGATGGCGGCAAGAGGGCGCCCTCCGAGCTTTTCGCGCAGAACGCGGTAGCCGACGACGCCTATCAGCAGGGCGAGCACAAACGCCCCCCATGGGGACAGTGTGGGGACACTCCCGGCGGCAGTCGGTGTCCCATAGGTAATCACGGTTGGCGTACCAGCGAGGGCATCAAACTGAACACAAAGCGCGGCGATACCGGCCATACCCGCGCCCAGTCGTTTGTCAAGTTGCATGCAGCTCTCCTTTGAAATGTGGGGCATCAGTGCTTCTCGGCGACGATGCAAATTGTTACATCGCATCAATTCTAGAGTTAGTCACTGGCCAAGTGACGTGGATCAATAGGAAACGCACCTGATCTGACCCTTTACCGGTCTCGGTACCGCACAGAAGTAGAAACCTCAGCGATGTCGGCCATGAAGGTACCGCTACAGCGGCCACGGCGTCGGCCAGGGGACGAAAGATTGTTTGTTGAGTAGTCTAGCGGCGATGACTCGTTCCATTTCAGCCGGCGACAGGTCTGGGTCTAAGGCGTTGTCGTTCATTGCACTAAACGGTTGATGGCAAGGCGAATGTCGCCTATTGGCCGTTCTCAGACATCGTATCAGGCGGTGCATCCGTGGGATGCAGACCACCGGAGTGGTTGGGTCGAATCGGAAAGGCTGGCCTGGCTCCAATCGGAATCGGTGGCAGGTTTGAATCGGATCGGCTGGTTGGATTGGTCGGAATTTGCACTTGGGGACGCATGAAAGCCGCCATAGCCCAGTTCAACCTCAAGCCATGAGGCAACTCACCGCTTCTTGTAGAACAGGCTGAGCCCATCAATTTTCAGTCTGTTTGAATTGTCAGAGACAAAAATCTCAAGTTCCTGCCGATAGATTTGCAGCCCCTGTGACTTGCACAAACTAAGGCATTGCTTCCTGTCTAGCGCAATCCATCCACCCTCAACGATCGATCCTTCCATAGAGCTGATAACTGCCATGAACCGATCGAACCTCTCTGGCCGAGATAGCTTCGAGAGGTCTACAGTCTTCGTATCTACTTCAAGGCTTTCATTTGTCTTTGAAGCGGGGCTCCTCTGCTGAGGAGATGTCCTTGGCTTGCTATCCATGCGCGGCCTTTGTGACTCGCTTGAGGTGTGGATGACCTCCGAACGCTCCTCCGCTCTCTCCATGGGAATTACTGCCACCCCCGCTTCTTGCGCCTTGGGCACCGGAGTCTTCTGCTCTGCGCCCCTTCCTGACTTTGACGCCGGCAGGTTAGGAGTGGAGGTTGAAATTTCAGCAGCAGAGGCTTCCGAAATATCCGGACAAAACGGAGACACTTCGTTCAGATAGGCTGGCGGCTCTTCGTGAATGGGCTCAGACTCAGGCGGCTCACTCACCGACTGCTGAGGAACAGCCGACACCGACTCTTGCTGGCGAGCCTCCATGGCCCCTGGTGCGGCTGGCGTTTTGACCGTCTTAGGCTGCGGATCTCCACCGTATCCAGATCGGTGCAGAAAGGTGTAACTGGGCTCCAAATTAAGGCGCACTGCCTTCACCTGCTGCCCCTCAAACTCGGCATCGACAACTGGCGTCATCGGCATATAGGGATCAATCCAGAACCAGTCCCTGCTCTTACCTTCATCGAGAATGGTCTTTGGTGTCAGTCCGTATCCAGCAAAGGACTGCGGCCACCGTAGGTAGACCATTTCCTCACGGTCCACGCGCACATCCTTGTTCCACTGCTTGGCACCGGTTTTGATGTCGTCAATGATGGCCAACAAGAGCATGCCCAGCGCACCATCAAACTCCATGGTCGGGGGCTGGGAAATATCAATCCCCTTCTTCCCCTTGGACTTCACGGCCTTCCCCGATCCGTTTGCAGGCTCACCAGATACTTCCCTGATCGGTGCCTGAGGCCCGGCACCATCCATGGCTTCAACGTGTAATGCTCCCTCAGACAGTTCAGCGGTAGCACCTGGAGGGGAAGCAACGTCTGCACGTTCCTGGTCAACGTGTGCCTTGGGCCGAATACCCTTGGGGCTGGAAAGTGACTTTTTCCCTGCCCCCTTGGGCTCACCAGAGCGCATTTCGACCTTCTGCACGCTGCCATCAGGCTTGGTAACTTCCATGGCGAGAATTTCGCCCGATGCGGGATCAACAACCATCTTGGGCGGCACCTTAGCGCTTGCGCTTGTCTGGGTGGCCTCGGGTGCTGGCACTGCGGGATTGGCTGACTTGATTTTCCTTGCTGGCGCCTGTGGAGCCGTCTCCTGAGAGGCTTGGGTCTGGTTTGGGATCGCAGACTCTACGCCCCCGGTAGCCCCAGGCTGGGCCTGCACTGAATCAGAGTCGGAGCCGTCATCTTGCTCGTGGTCCTCATCAACTTCTTTGGGTCCGTCGTTGAGAACCTTGCCCGGTATGGATGCGATAGGCAGCGTTGAGATCAGCGCATCGTCGCGCAAGCGAATGCAGCTGAGCGAGATCTTGGGGATTTTGGCAGACAGGACATCAGGCGCGATACGCCAAAACCGATCCTCAGGCGCTTCAGCACTTTCA
This sequence comes from Curvibacter sp. GW821-FHT09D12, assembly GCF_059416245.1. NCBI lineage: Bacteria > Pseudomonadati > Pseudomonadota > Betaproteobacteria > Burkholderiales > Comamonadaceae > Curvibacter > Curvibacter sp. GW821-FHT09D12. The sequence goes on from NZ_JBWKOU010000040.1 coordinate 9,742, forward strand.
CGTAATCGAGCTAGATCGCGCTCGGTAAGCATGTCAAGGATGCCATCAGTGGTCCTTGGTAGACCTGGTACGCCGTCCTCACGTACCTGACGAGCGATCTCATCGCCGCCGCTTGGCCACACCAAAAAGGTCGCGTCTTCAATTTTGAAAATCCGCGCCCCGGCCTCATTGATACGCCATGTCCCTTCTTTGATCAATCGGCGCATGATGTCAGTCAGGTGGCGCTCAACAGGCACACCCAACTCGTACCCGGCCATGGCAACCCCCATACTCTTCATGTCGCGCTCAACGCTCGACTGATCCGCCAACTTCACCAGCTCGCAAAGTGGGTTTCGGGCGCTTGGGTTTTCGTTGAGGGTCTCGGTCAACCAGACGACCAGTTCCTTGCTTCCTTGCGAAATCCACGACATGGCCTCTCGCCCGATGATCTTCGTCGCAAGGAGAGTGGACAGGGCCAGGTGCTGCTTGCCGCGTCCCTCCCGCCAGTCGATGAAGTAGGCCGAAACGTCGTTAGCTGTCGCCCATTCACTCAAGCTTTCATCGATCGGATCCCAGACATTCGCGCGATCAGGCCCGGAAACCACCATGTCAGATGCTGGCTTGCCAAGGTCATGACACAGCCCCGCAACGAAAGCTGTCAGCTGCCAACGAGGCTCAATTGTTCGCCTTTGCTCTGGAGTCTTCCCAAGATTAATCAGCAGCTTGTCCGCCCGATAGACAGTGCCCAGGGCAACTTCAATGGAATGTCTCAGGAGGCCTCCAGCACCACGATGGTGATGAGACTGTGAGGCGGGGAGCAGGTGGACGTATGCGGCGAAGCGCTGCAATATTCCTAGATAGAGTTGGGCATACAGCGTCTTGTTGACGTTCACAACAAGCGCCAGCCGATCCAGCAGTTCCTTCTGCGACTGAAGCAAAGCTTCGGGACCGATGACAGGCAGTCCCTTCATGAACGGGGGGTAGCGGGGTACCTCGAAGTCAATTTGCTTGGGGTTGACCTTCTGCACAGCGGCGACCGGGACTGCCCTTGAAGGCAGCAACCATTTCAAAAAGCCCATAGCGGTATGAGTACCCTGATGTGGTCAAGTGACGGGGGAGGTTCTGCAGTAAGGGCAAACGCTGGTTAAGTAGTAACCAGCTTCATGGATGAATTGAGCATTACATCCCAAGCAGCGAACGTAGTTCACCATGCCGCTTTTCACATCACGCAATGCGTAATAGGCAGCATTGACATCAAGCTCGCCCAGCAGCCTTTTGTGCGTATTCCAGGACACCAACAGATGCTTCGGGTTGTCATTTGCTGCACCGAACATCTGGATATGAAGACCAACAAATGCAGCGAGAGCCGCGGCCTCTGCCCTGTTGGTCATGAAGGCAAAGGAAGAATCGGGAAGTTTGCCAGACCGTGGAATTGAGTCGTGTGTATCGTGCCACAAGACCCTCAATTGAGGGATCGAAAGGCCGGTCAATCGGTGAACGATGGGGACTCGAAGTTTGGACGCTACCAAATCCCGTGCGATATTCCAAGACTCGATCTGCGCCAGCATTTCTTACCTGCTGAGCGCCGAAACGATATAGCTGCTACCGGTGTTGGATTTCTTCTTGCTTGACTCAAGCAAGTGGTCGAACATCGTCTCACTGAGACGCAGTGTGAAGGCACTGAGCGGCATGTTCGCGGCCAACGTCTCGATATCCGAATTGGACATCTCACCGATGCGCTTGAGCATGTCAACGGACAACCCAGTCGTCAGCTGACCTGACGGTTTTTTCGCCTCTTCCCGTGCGGTATACAGAAAGTTACGATTCAAGAATGCTGCGTCGATCATGGTTCAAAAAAATTAACAACTTTCCAACAGTCTGTACTCATTGTATCGAGTTCCCACGAAAAACACAGTTTTTTGAGGGATAAATGTAAATAACCATGCAAAAAAGCAACCTTTTCAGCCCGCCACAAATCCCCACTGGGACGACTGCTGTGGAGATGGGTAGCAGATTAAGAACTTGGCGCCGCAGCGCAAAGCTGACTCAGGATGAACTTGCGGCCCAATTAGAGTTGAGCACCGACACCCTTCGTCGCTACGAAAGTGGCATGAACATGATGAGTGCCTCAGCATTCACGGTCCTGTACGCCCATGGAGTCAACATGAACTGGTTGATCACTGGGGAGAAGCCAATGATGCGACCGCAAGACCCTTTGGCTGTCGGCTCAGAGGAGGAGTCCGCAATTCAAGAGTTGGTGCTGGCCATGCGGGAATTGCGATACTGCCACCCTGACAGCTTCACGATGTTGGTCAAAGGCTTTATCGCACGGAGCAAGGAAGCGATTCGTCTATCCGAACTGGAGCGAAAAGTCGCTTTCCAAGACCACCCCAGGATGGACGCGCCCCAGGGATGGGGCCAAGCCGCCACTTCGGACCAGCACACGGATCTGATCCTGCCACCAGCAAAGAAGATCGGCGGGGATCTTTAAGCGAACGATGCATAGTCAGTGACTGACGGCATCATCTCTGCGGCAGTCGAGAAATGAGCCAAGCGACTCCATGCTTGGCGATCACCGATGACATATAGCCGAGACTTGGCTCTCGACACAGCAACGTTCAGCAGGTTCGGTTTGCTCGCCGCCCAGGCCTTGGCTCCTGGCAACTTTGGGTTCCCCCCCAAGACCATGATCACCACCTCAGCCTCCTTTCCTTGGGCAGTGTGCACAGTACCCACTTTCCCAAGGTCGAGCCCAACGTCCTGAGCAATTCTCCGCAGTTCACGGGCGCAATCACGGAAGGGCGAGATCATGGCCACCTGCCCAGGGTCCACGGACGCTGTAACGTCGCGCAGCAAGCGAATTAATTTCGCACCCTCCTCTGGTACCCAGTGCCCCTCGCCGCCTTCGCCGCGCACATCAAACCAAGTGCTTTCGGGAAGATCCAGGCGTCCAAGGGCAGACTTGCCATGAACCATCATCCCACCGTATGCGATGGCATTGCTGATCGCAAACATGGGCTGATCGCACCGACGATGCAAACGAAGCGGGCACCCAACCCAGGTCTCAGCGCCAGCATCGTCCACCAGGTAGGTTCCGAGGATGGCTGACTGATCTGCCAAGGACTGTGCGGAAACTTGGCTTGGAAGCCAGGCGTCGCCAACATCAAGGATGCGGGCAAGCTCGGTTTCAAGGACAACGGGCATGGTTGAGACAGGTTCAAGTTGAAGCGGATCGCCGACAACCACTGTCCGCCTTGCACGCCAGATAGCGCACGCGGCATGGGAGGGTGTAGCTTGACCTCCCTCGTCAATGAGAAGCCAGCCAATTGCTTGGGGGCCCATGTTGGCGAACATTCTCGGTATAGATGCGAAGGTGGACGACACCACCGGGACTACGAGGCAAAGCGAATCAAGTGCCAGTCGAGTCAATTCGGGCGGCAACTGCTTTCCATTCAGCCAGTCGCTGACCAGGCCGAGGTTGGCCATCAACTGAGCTGGATGAGCTTCAGCAAAAGCTCGATGCAAGGCCAAAGCCGCCAGGAAGACCTCTTCACGTGCATTCAACCATTCCTGATGCAACCACGGCGAGGTCAGCTCCCTTTGGGACTGGCTCGCTTCAGGATCAGGCCAGCTGGCGCCAAAATCCTGCATTGCGGAATCCAGCTGCGCCTCCAGCGACTCCAAGTTCTCAAGGGTCCTTTCATACGCGTCATCGTACTCACGAACTCGCAACACGGCGGCCTTGTGAGCGCTGTCCATGTACTTGGCCTGCTGGCGAAGTTGCTCTGTCAGAGCGCGCATTTCCTCCAGCTCCACACACGCTGCAGCATCCTCAAGGGACAAAGCCTTCATCTGGTCAGACCATTCACGCGAGGCTCGACCCAAGGTAGTAATCCAGTCCCACAGGCTAGGCTTAGTGGCCTGATGTGCCAGCTTGTTCTTATTCGTTTGAACAAGGCACTGCTGAGAACGCGCATAGTCTCCAATGGCGGGGATCAATTTGCTATTTGCAGCCCTGGCGTTCAGTTCGCACTCACGCTTGCGAGCGATCGCTTGGTCGAGCACCACCTCGTCGCTCTTCAGGCGGATCGAGATGTGCTCAATCTGCTCTGGCAGTTTGGCCAGTCCCTCGATCTTGGCCCTGATCTGGGCCTCCGACTTGAAGGCATCTTTAAAGTCTCGAACCGCTTCGGTCCACGACTTCGCAGGAGCAGCAGATCCTTGAAGAAGGCTTCTCAGCAAATCCCTGAAGGTGCTCGGATTTTCGGGATCGACTTGAGCTTGTGGGTTCTCCCCCCACCAGAAACGACTCAGAAATTCACTTCGGTTTTGCTTGTTCCCCAGCGGCGCGGCCAAGAGGCCCCAAGCTGGCTTCTTCAAAACCTTGGTTGCGATCTCCGGGAAGTAGGTCGATTGCGCCAGTACACGATCCGGCACAGCAGCGACACCAGGCAGTTCTTTAGAAACATTCTCGACCGCACCGTTGTTGCTGGAAGCCAGAACAATGCCGTATCCCTGGAGGCTATCGTGGAGCGGGTAGTAGGGAATGGTGACACCAGACAGCTTGAGAAGCTTCTTCTCTGCAAAGTGCTCCGTTCGCCCCGTCCTTACCAAAGCGGCTGCGCGCTGGACAACCACAGCCGCAACGACATCACGCAGGAGCGTCGTTTTCCCAGTCCCTGGAGGGCCATTCACTGAAAACAGCCCCGCGCCAGCAGACAACTGTCCGAGCGCCTCGTTGACGGCCACTTGTTGGCTGAAGACCAGCGCATTGTCTGAGGGCCACCGCCCCACCGGGAAGGCCTCGGGTTGAACTGTCTCGAAAAGAGCGCTCAAATTCTCCTCATTGCGCACATCCAGTCGCTCCGATCGCTTGCCCCCACCCGCAGACATGAATTGCTTGAGCCCCGCCCCTGCTCTACCAGAGGAATATGCCTCCTCCACCCGACGCAGATCCTCAACAAAGAAGCTGGTCAAGATCTCAGACTTTTCCGGAACTAAGGGCGCGACTTGATCAGCTTTGCGCTCCTTCACGCGGAGCGATTTCACATGGATGAAGTCCTCCCACTGGATGGCCGAGGGCGGCAGACCAAGCCTCGCGGTGACCAGCTCAACCAGTTTGACAATCCATGAAACGCCCGGCGCAACGCCCTCTTCCTTGAAACGCGCCAGCTCGTCTTCAATCCACTGCATCAGGGCGCCAGACAAGGCATCAAATGCCTTGAAGCCGCTGTCCACGGACGGCAGGCTTGCTTCGGGTACAGGCAAGCCCTTCAAGTTGTCGGCACCACCGTCCAGCAAGGCCTTCAGATCTCCACCACTGATCAACAACTGCCCACCAGCCCACGCGGCCAATGAAATGGCAAAGGTCTGCGGCATGGGGAGGCCGTCATGATCAAACGACAGATCGAACAGGCGCGACTTTCCGCCCGTACGTTCCATCCAAGGCTTCTCAGTGGCCTTCAGGCTATTGACCAGAGCCGAAGTCACCACATCGACGGAGTAGATGCCACACTGGGCAGCGTAGAGCCAGCGCCAGCCAGAATCGATTTTTTTGCGTTGGTGCTGCTGGTTGTTCCAGGGCATGTAGCCGTCAATGGCCACGCCATAGACCGGCATCTTGGAATCCGAAGGATTGACCCGGGCTGCGTCCACGGGTGTCAGCGCTTCAACCATCTGCCACAACTGAAAAACCGAATTCTTCATATCCCTGCCCCTGTCACTTCTTGCTGGCCAGATGCTTGTGCGCTTGGACGAGTCGCTGACCCACCACATAGTCATCCAACTTCACTACCGGCTGATATGGGGAAATGCGCAGAACAGTGGCCACCACTAGCCCGCGCGAGTCCCTGCGTACAACCAGGACCGCGCCAACAATCGAATCCTGAAAGACCAGGTACACGCAATCGCGTCCGTAGCGGCCTTCAAAGTAGTTCTTCACCTTGTGCAGCAGTTCGCCTTTGATCAAGCGTTCCCCAGCGAGAACCTTGTCAAACCAGTGCCAAGCAGCACTCCAGCGAGCATCACTCACATCGGACAGGTCGGATTCGGTGTACTGATCTCGCATCTGGTCGATGCGGCCGACTTGTCGATGCATGGCATGACTTGATATCGAGATCTCCTCGTCAAGCAGCGCGCAATGAAGTTTGGGCCGATCAAACACGGGGCCTTGAACGAGTTCCAAGCTCGGCTCGACCTCTCTGGGCACATCGCCAGGCCAGCGACCCACTTCGATTTCCGCCTCGAAATACTTGGTCGCTAGAAAGCCCGCCGCTTGCGCTACAACGGCCTTCTCGCTTCGCCCCTTGTTGGTCAACTTGATTGCACCCTTGGCCAGGGATTTTCGAATGGCACCCGACGAGACGCTGATGCGCACCCCACGCCCAAGGCGCTTTGCGCCGTTGTGGAGATTGCGGACTTCCAGCAGATGGTAGATCGCCCGCAACTCAGCAAGCGCAGCACGATCACTGGTGTGGCAAGGATCTACCGATACGCGGAAATCGCCACCGAGGATTGAGACTGGGCCGCCACGATTCCAGCGCCACTCAACGAGAAACTGCCCGTCGCCCTGGGGAACGGTACGCATAGAGAGCTTGTCCATTCAACCTCTCCGGAAAAGCAAGGTGGCCAGCTTAGACCCAAAACCACTTTTTGCCGGCGCAGCATTGGCCGGGTTACCCATGACCACAGGCACCCCACTGCCGCGTTGATCGTTCAACTGGTCCACTTGATCGAGGAAGTGAGCCATCTTGGCTGCAACCTTCTCTTTGACCAGGAGGTCCACCAATTCGCTCAGCACAGCGCCAAGAGCTTCATCGTCCCTGAATTGATGCGACGCCTGCAGACTTGCTGCGATCTCACAGCTTCGGCTCACCCGCGCCACGCGCTCGAAACGCCTGATCACTGCAGGTTCCAGAATTTTGGTGAGAACGCTTGGCGACGCCTGAGCATTCAGCTGAAGGTTGGACATTTTTTCTCCTAGGCCTTGATGGGCAATCCCCTTGGAGGCAACGGGTGTGGCTCCTTCGCTCCCAAGGAGTTTTCATTTTATTGAATTTGCAATTGAATTGCAATTTAATTGCATTTGATTTGTTTTTAATAGCAAATAAACAACCCTCTAGAAATTTGGATTTCATTGACACCATGCAATCCAAAAAGAGACAATCTAGTCTTCTGAAAAATTGAGATTTCATGCATCAATCCAAAGCTCAAACCATCACATTGGCAACTGGACGTGGTGAAGTTGAAAAAGAGCCAACTGAGTTCATTTCTTCAGGCCGCAATGACGAAAGAACGGCCCACTTCCTCAATGACCTCTTCCGCACTGCTGCCCGCCAAGGGGTCAGTGATGTTCACTTTGACGACGAGGAGGACGGCTGCACAGTTCGGTATCGACTCGATGGCGTCTTGCGTGTGATGCATCGCGTAAGCCCCGCCGACTCAAGAGAGATCGACGCCAAAATTCGCACCAAGTCCAAGCTCGGCACCATCGAACGCCAAGCCCCTTTGGACAGCAAATTCCGCTTCGACGTGGATGGCCGTTATGTTGATGTGCGAGTCAGCATCTTGCCTCTCGGCAAGGGCCAATCGATCGTGTGCCGCTTGCTGGATCAATCCTCCAACCTTCTCAAGCTTGACGATCTGGAGATGCCAGAAGACATCAGGGCCTGCCTACGCCACATCATCGCCATGCCCCAGGGACTGCTGCTGGTCACAGGCCCCACTGGCTCTGGCAAGACCACCACGCTGTACGGCCTCCTGCAGCAACTCAACACCCCTGAGCGGAAGATCATCACCGCAGAAGATCCCATCGAGTTTCGGGTTGCGGGCATTTCACAGGCCCAGACCAACCCACGGCTCCCCTTTTCTCTCGCCCTCAAGGCAATGCTCCGCCAAGACCCGGACGTGATCCTCGTCGGCGAGATCCGCGACTCTGAAACTGCGAAGCTGGCCAACCAAGCCGCACTGACAGGGCACCTGGTGCTTTCCACTTTGCACACCAACTCGGCGCCTCTCACCCTCACCCGCCTGGTGGACATTGGCGCTGACCCCAACATCATGGCCGCGGCCATGGGTGGCTACATGGCCCAGCGCCTTGTCCGAAGGCTCTGCCCGCTCTGTCGTGTGCCTCAACCCATGAATGAGTACGTGGCCAAGCAGATGCTGAAAGTGGAGGTGCCTCAAGAAAAAATCGATGCCGTATCCACTATCTACGAATGGAATCCAAACGGCTGTGACAGCTGTCGCAAAGGCTGGGTTGGTCGAACTGCCGTCTTCGAACTGATCATGCCTACTGCAGAGGTCAAGCTCGCCGTTGAAGAGGCCAACCTCCGCGCCCTGGAGCGCGCAGCTCGCCTGCAGAACCAGTACAGAACACTTGCCCATGACGCGATGCTTTGCGTTCTCAATGGAGTGACTTCCATTGAGGAAGCCGTTGCGGTCACTGGCGACATGTCATTCGAGGGATAGAAATGAAAAACCAAACAGATTTCGAACGCCGCAGCCTTCTGGCCATGTTGGCGGGACTTTCCACCCTTGGGGCCCTCCCTGGACTGGCGATCGCTAGCTCCACAAAGCCAATTTCCGGCACCGCCCCGCAGGCCAATGCTGGAGCCGAAGCCAAGGCCTACGAGGTTCTAAACCCTCCTATCGCTGCAGACACCAACCGCGTGAGGTTTCTCTTCAGCTACGAGTGTCCGTTTTGCCGCCAGTACCACAATGGCATGCACCAATGGGGGGCGAGCCTACCCAAACCTCTCATCTTTGAGGCCACCCCGGTGCTCACGAGTGCGAGCGACAACCAGTTCGGAGCCGTGCTGGGCAGACTGATTGCCCAAGCCGTAGCTCCACAAGTCCTGCAAAACTATGACTTCCTGACCTATGGCCTGTTGCAGGGAGACCCCGACACGGGGCAGACCCCAACCGCATCACTGAGCTTCGAGCGCGTGCTCCAGACCATTGTCCAGGCGGGAGCGGACCCCAAAGCCGTCCAGGCCTTCCTCACTGGCAAAGGCAAAGGAATCGAAAAGCGGGTGCCCGAGCACGCCAAGTTGGTGAAAACCTACAAGCTCACAGCCACACCCTCGGTCGCACTCATGGGCCGCTATGTCACAACCCCAGACAGCGCCCAGGGCAACCCACAACAGTTTCTTCTTCTGCTCAATGGCATCGTCAGTCGCTACATTCAAGGAGGAGCCAGTGCGCTCTAACAAGATCACCGCCATGGCCATGGCTATAGCCTGCCTAGCAACCTTTTCGGCCCATGCCGGAGCCATCGGGGACTTCATGAAGTCCAGCAAGGTGTCGTCAAGCACGTCAGCAGCTGCAGACGAAAAGGTGAGCATCAAGGCGACACCCATCGACCCCAAGAACAAGGAAATTCCGGATTGGCTGCGCGATAGCGACCGTCTCAAATCCATGCTCGGCGCCGAGGCTGACTTCAAAGTAGAGAACCCCAAAGTCGTCAGACGTGTCGAAGCCCCTTTCCCTGGCCTTGAAGGCTACGTGGTCGAAGCAACCACCATCAGCGAGGCCAACCCCGAGGGCAAACAGGAACTGTTCGTTTTCTACACCGACAAATCCAAGCGCTACCTCATGGTCGGGATGATGATCGACATGAAGGCGAATCGCGACGTGAACGTCGATGTCGAACGCTACGTTCGGGGCGAGCTGGCTGATAACCCGGCTAAGGCGCTGCGGCCACAGGACATGAACAGCATCAACGTCGCCGGCACCATTGGCTCACCACTCACATTTGTGGTGGACCTCGGCAAGCAAGCTGGGCGGGAGAGCACCCTCAACTTACTCCGGTTCCACCAGTCCTTGAAGAGTAGCGGCGCCGGCGTCAGGCCAATACGCCTGGTGCTGGTTTCGGCGGGGGACGACGAGTTTGCAACAGCGGCTATGGCCATGGCGTATGGCGACGAGGTGAACTCAGGAACTGGCCTGGCCAAAGTGATTGATTTCTCCGAGAAGTACCGAGATGCCCGATGGCTTCAACCCAACAGCATGGGTAAGGATGCCGCTCTCAAGCGAATCCTCGGCACTGGAATCTTCAAGATGGAAAACAACAGCACGCAGGCGTTGCTGGCGCGTATTGACACACTGCCGCTGGTCTATGAGGGTGCAAACGGCCGAACACTCAACATCCCCTTGCCATCTACTCAGGCCCAATGGAAAGCCCTGCTGACCAAGAAATAGGCAGGTCCAAAGCTGAGCACCAAGCGCCCTCCGGGCGCTTTTCTTTTGTACGTGTTAGACGATGCGTGGGCGATGGATGTACTTGCCAGCGGCCAGATGGGCAGAGTCAGAGCAGGCCATGGCCATCTCTTGGACAGGATCTGGCTTCCCACCATTTCGAAGATGGACTGCATACCAGGTGGAAATGAGCAAACCAACCTGATCGAGGGGCAACCGCTTGAACAGATCAGGATCAAGACTCGATGCCTCGCAAAGCCGCTCGATGGCGCACCAGTCGAAATAGATCAAACCATCATCCTCCAGCCGCAGGCGCAGATCTGCAAACCCCAGGCCTGGTGGGATCTGGAACGCAACATCGAAGCTAGCTGGCGTATGGCACATAGTTAAGTATTCTGCGTTCATCCAAACTCATTTGTAAAGAAGAAATGAGGTCGTAATGCACAGATCTGTCATTTCTACAAAGCTGAATTTGACCGATACCGAGCAGTCATTGCGATTTCACCAGAGCAAAGTGATTTCGTAGGCAAGAAAAAGGCCCCGAATCGGGGCCTGAACTCACTACCCTGGATCGCCCAGACAAGTAAGCGAGGGGGGCTCTAGGTATCAAGATCCCTGCTGGAGGGTGCGCAACAATTCAGGAGCTGACATGTATCCAGAAGCCGAGTAACCGCTGTCGCTCACGATGTGAGGGGTACCCTTGAGGCCAACTTGGTTGGCAGCCTTGTTGATACGCTCCAGGCCTGCAGCTTGTTTGCATTCGGCGCCTGTGGCGTTGAGGTGTGAGTTCGCAAAGAAGCGTTCCAGCGCCGCCTTCTTGTCGTTGGCGCAGAGAACTTCAGAGAGCTGGCGCGAAGTCAGTGTGCCGGTGCCAGACCTCGCATAGAGCGCATAGCGCACAGTGATTCCCATGTCATTGAGCTGAGCAAGGTCCGAGTGCAGCTTGTGGCAGTAAGGGCATGACGGATCCGTGAACACCGTGATGACATGCTTTTCCTTGCCCTTGGCTGGATAGATCACGAGCGTCGAGGGATCCAGGCTCTTCATCGCCTTGGCTCGCTCCACCCCCAAGGTCTTCTCAGAAAGGTTCCGACGCTCGGGAACATTGAAAAGGGTTCCTTGAACCATGTAGACCCCATCAGCCGTGACATAGGCCACATCGCCACCTGAGACGATCTCGTACAGACCGGGAATTGGCGAAGGGCTGATGGCTTCGATCTTCAGACCTGGCATGGATTTCGTCAGGCGGTCAGACAAGGCATCGGTTTCAGGTGTGGCATGTGCAGCAGCTGCGAACAGGATGGCAACACAAAAAGACAACTTCTTGAATTTCATTTAAGCCTCAATTCTTTCTCAATTGATTGCAATTATTTGCAAATTATAAATGCAATTAGATTGCCTTCTTCAACCAACAAATACAACTCAACTACAAACAGCGAATTGAGCATCCTAGTTGCCTATCGATCAAGATAGTTTTTGTAAATTTCCAGCGTCCCGTCAATCGACCTCAGTCGCTTCAGAATTGCTTTCGACGTGAAGGTAGAGGACACGTATGTGCCGTGCTGGGGGAGTCGAACCTCAACCACGAACTTGCCAATCTCAAATAGAACAACGCGATCGCGGGCTTCACTCTCCGGATCGCCAAGCACGGTTGGAGTGGCCAAGTTCCCATACCGCCTCGCCATGCGCTCAAGGAGCGGGGCGATGTTCTTGTCATTCCATCCTCGATCGAATCTCAACGTCACCATCTGCAAACGACGGCTCTCGTTGAAGTCCATGGTGATGAACTGAAGTCCTGGTTCGTTCAAAAGGCCGCCCTTTGCGATCGATGAGAGGTTGATGAACGTTCCCCCCGTCTCGGCCGATGGACCGCTACTGACCAAAAGAGCCCCGCCGTACTGACTCTTCATCGCCTGTATGGGCGCCTGGACATCGCTGAACATGGTTTCGTCCACGCTCGCCCATGGCAACACAGGAAGCGACTGAACGAACTGATTTCTGGCCATCTGTGCGTCAGTGGGTTCGGCACAGGAAAGCCTGGGGAACACCACTGCACAACCGAACATGACTAGGACCGTCAGCCCGAACCGCAAAAGTGAATTTCGCAGCCCTAACTCCATGAATTCACGCTGCATGGCTTACTTGACCTCTTCCGCGAACCCGATCCCAGAACCACCATTCATCTGGACACCAAAGCGCCCAATGGAAGTAGCGTCTTGCCCGTTCACAGCTGGTGAGCCGTCGTAAAGGATGGTCAGGGTCTTCACCGTGATGGAAGCCCTATTGAGATTGAACGGGAGATCGTAGACACGCGATGCATTCAGATCCACACCCGACGAGATCAAGCCAAGATGGAAGACGTGAGCACCGTCAACCAAGTTGGCATCAAGAGGGAAGGAGAAGCTGCGGTAGACGGTTGTACCCTGGATGGGGAGGTCAGCGGCTGCTACGGCATCGACGGCGCCAGTCCCTGTCACGCCGGGCAAACAATCCATCTTCTCAATGAGCCCATTCATTGCTGACATGTCCGCGTTCATCGACGCGCCGATCAAGCGAGCAGCTCTACATGCCGGCACAAACCCAGTGTCAGAACCCTGACTATCGCTGGTGGTGGAGTTGAGGACAGATTTCACGCTGTAGGTGTAGGTCACACCACGTTGCGGGGGAACATCAATGAACTCCAAAGCGGATTGACCACCAGCTGCAGAGATTTCAGTCGCGTCACGGAAAACACGATATTTGAGAGTTGAAACAGGCGCGACCCAAGTAACACGAACGTCGTCTTCACGGGTGCCGTCAGTCGCATCAACAGATGTCGGGGCCTGCACTGGCAGTGTGAAAGCCGAGCTGAGGTACTCCCAAGGAGCAAGAAGGGAAACACCAGCGGGTGGCACTGCCCTCGCAACAGCAATCAGGGACACGTTGTACAGCGTCGGGTAATCCAAACCCGAATTGGACCAAGCCCCTGTTGAATCTACCGAAACCAATGCAGCAACCGTGGACCCATCGGAGGCGTTGCGCAGACCCGCAGTGAAGTTGCCGCTCGCGTTCGAGTCATAGCCACCAATCTTGCCAACAACCGTCACAGGTATGCCAGCAGTGCCCTGTGCCGATACGGTCAAAGCACCAGGCGTTGTCATCCATGCGATTGGGATCGTGGCCACCTTGCCCTGAGATGCTGCGCCACTGTCGGCATAGCTGACTCGGATGGTTGCAGGGGTGGCCTGCCAGGCCGATGCCACACCAGCCATAGCTGAAGCTGACATGGCCAGGTTCGTCGGCGTGGCTGCGCTGATACTTGGCAGCGCGGGCACGACCGCGTTGCTGGCGGCATCCAAAACTTCAATCTTGACCTTCAAGGCGTTGAATGCACCGAGGTCAACACTTGCACTAGCAAATCCACCAGTCAAGCGATTAACTACGAGCCCCTGCGCACCTGATGCCGTGAAGGAGCCAACCGTAGGGGTAATGGTCACGGCCGGTACGGGTAACTGCTGAAATGTGACAGTGCTGCTCGCACAGGAAGCAGGGGTAGTAAACAGGCTATTGGCAACAAAGGCCTGAATGTTTACTGTAGTTTCACCGCTGCTCAAATGATTGGATATTGGAAATGTGGCGCTCCAGGTCGAACCACTGAGGGTCATCGAATAATTCTGCGCGCTAGAAACGCCCGCGATACTACCCCACACCTTGATGGACGCCGATTCGACCGAACTAGCCCCTTGAAGCGTGACCGTAACAGTAGCGTTCGTGTTGTAAGTCGTCGCTACATCAGGAGATGCCGAGGTGCAAGTTGGCGAACCAATCACCTGCACATTTGCAACGGTCGAGGCTGTTCCATAGGCAGTCCCGCCTTTTTGCATGCTACGTTGAAGTGGATATGTCCCAGGTGTTGTGGGGGCTGTAGCTGTGATCGAAGTCGTGACGTTGCCGTCAGTGGCAACAGAGCCGGTAAACGCTACAACGCCGCTCCCCCAAACAGAGGTGTTCGCTGGGTTGAAGGGGCCAGTTCCATACGCACCTCCGGTCCAAGTCTCAGCTCCGTTGTTAGTCCATACCTGAGAGAAGGTGAATGACTGCCCAACCCCGATCTTGGAGGGAATACCGGACTGAGAGACAAAGGCTGGATCGAGGAGCTTACGGATATACCCCGTTGTCACAGTGCTCCAAGCAGATGATCCAAGGGTGTTTTCAGCACGGACCTGAAATTCGAATGTGCTTTCATCAGTCAAACCACTAAGGCTGTATGTCGTTGCTGATCCAGCATATGCGTCTGTCCATACAGACGATCCCTGCTTTCGATACTGAAGACGATAGGTGCTCGCACCGCTAACTGATCCCCAAGATGTATTAATGGCATAGCTGGCCGTGCCAGCTGTAGCAGTTAATGACGCAGATGCAGCCAGAGAAACGGAGCACGAACTCGAACTTATAGACCAAGCAGATGAACTGCATACTGCAGTAGCAGAGCCAGATGCACCTGGTTTTGAGTTTGTGATAGTGATTGAGCTTCCATTATTGGTCGTGGCTGCACTCCCAGAGCAAAAACTACCTGCACCCCATGTGAGATTTTGTGCAGCACATGATGGAGGGCTATATTTAGATAGCGTCACATTGGCACCGCCGCCGATCCACATATCAGTGCTCGTACCAGGCGCCAGAATAAAATAGCAGTCAGCCGATGAAACATCATAGGCAACACACATAGTTGCCGGTCCATTATTTACTACATTCCACGAACCAGCATAGTAGGAACTCCCGTTCATGGTCAACTGCTGTCCAGCAGATAAAGTAGTCGGCGAGGTGATGTTAACAAGTGGACCAGCGGATGACGTTTCAGCCTGGCCTATGACAGTTGCCGTCAACCCTGCCGCTACGTCAACATAAATTGTCGAATTCGGGTACATGTTAAAGGCAAATGCCGAACTTGTCCCAAAAAATACCAATACTGCCGTAGCCAGCAACAATCGGGAAATTTCCAAACCGAAATCGCGGACAAGGAAGAATAACTTTTTCATATTTGCTTACCCCGATTCAATTACTAGGATTTGTTTTCGACATTCTCGCAAGCATTGCAATAGCATTTGCATTGCCCAGCTTCGCTGCTTTACTATAAAAATATTTAGCCTCACCTAGATCTTTGCCAGAACCTTGCGAATTCTCAAGAAGCCATGCATAAGCAACCATACCATCGGCATTACCAGCAATTGCGGACTTGTGATACCAATACGTAGCAGCGAGATCATCCTTTACGCCGTGAATTCCTTGCGAGAAATAGTATGCAACCGCATTCATTCCATCGGCATGACCCTCTGTTGCCGCTTGGTAGTACAGTTTGAACGCCTCCAATACATTCTTTTGAAGTCCCAAATTACCTTTATCATATTGCTCTGCTAGTAGGTAAGTGGCTTCAGTAAGGGACTTAGCACGGGCCTGGTGAATGAGTTCCAATGCCTGAGTAGATTCTCCGGCATCAATACTCCTACGAATCAGAAGAAGTAAAGCACGGTTGTTACCGCACTCCATTGAATTCCTAGCCCAAAAATCGCCGTCTTTCGGAAATCCTCTGCCGTAGAATATTTCTGCGATCCGCACCATTGCTTCGGGGTCACCGTGCTGTGCCCCCATCCAATACATGTGTCGCGTCATGAAGGGACTAGGTTTAACCCCACGCCCCTGCTCATACATGTTGCCCATGAACGTGTATGCACCACCGCTACCCTTGTCAGAAGCAGTAACCATAGCCCCGTAAGCCTTCACGGGATGGTTGGTGGCAAGGAGGGCGTCTGCTTTTGCCACCTCTGCGACGGTGAGGTTCGAGGAACAAAGCTCAGCCTGAGCTTGCCCCGAGAGGAGGAAGACTGCGCTGATCAGAAGGAGTTTCTTGACGACTGCGCGGTTGATCGAGGATGACATAGGAATGATCTGGGTGGGGACTCCCTATGAATGCTACCGATCGAGGAGCGAATTTTTTGCTCGAAAGACTGCGTTAGACATCGCCATTCAAGGAAAGATAGAGTGTCAATTTCACCCCACCTAATCGAATATTTCGAGATATTTCTGGTAATTAAAGTCGTAAACACGCAAATAAAGTCGTAAACAGACCTACATCATTCATGCGGGTTTGCGGGTCGGTCATTTGTAACTGTAAAGTCGTAAACTCGAACTCAACGGGTAAAGAAGACCTATAGATTCGAACGTGGCCTAGGCCTAAATTGGACTTGTTGCTACACAAAAAAGAGCGCTCTAGGTGAGCGCTCTTTTTTGGGTTTTGCGAGAAGTCTTGCGGTCTAAGCAGGCCTTAGATTTCTCTTGCAGGTGTGGCTGTTTCAAACAAGAACCGGATCCACCCACGAACTTTCATTGCCTCTCTAGCACCACGGCGATGCCTTGGCCAACTCCGATGCACATCGTGCAGAGCGCATACCGCCCGCCCGTGAAATGCAGGCGGTTGATGGCCGTCGTCACCAGGCGCGCACCGGAGGCCCCCAAGGGGTGACCTAAGGCAATCGCACCGCCCCACGCATTGACGCGGACATCCTCATCGTTAAGACCAAGCCCTCGCAACACAGCAAGACCCTGTGCCGCAAAGGCTTCATTGAGCTCAATGACGTCCATCTGGTCCAGCATCAAACTGGTCTGCACGAGCACTTTCTGGACGGCGGGTGTGGGGCCATAGCCCATGATGCGTGGTTCGACGCCTGCCGTGGCCATGCCGACCACCCTGGCCCTGGGTGTCAAACCGTGCAGCTTGATACCCTCTTCACTGGCTAGCAGCAGCGCGCAGGCCCCATCATTGACCCCCGACGCATTGCCGGCCGTCACGGTGCCGTCGGGTCTAACCACTCCTTTGAGTCGGGCCAGTGCTTCCAAGCTGGTCGAGCGAGGGTGTTCATCGAGCGCGACGGTGATGGGGTCGCCCTTCTTCTGAGGGATTTGCACCGGACAGATCTCCCGTGCCAGGTATCCGGCTTGCTGGGCTGCCACGGCGCGCAATTGGCTGTTCAGGGCCATCTGGTCCTGGGCTTCGCGGCCGATCTTGAAATCGGTGGCCACGTTTTCGGCGGTTTCCGGCATGGAGTCCACGCCGTACAGCTGCTTCATGAGCTTGTTCACGAAGCGCCAGCCGATCGTGGTGTCATAGACCGCGTTGGCCCGTGAGAAGGCTGACTCGGCTTTGGGGATCACAAAAGGCGCGCGGCTCATGCTCTCCACGCCGCCCGCGATCATGATCTGGGCTTCGCCCGACTTGATGGCGCGCGCCGCAGTGCCGACGGCATCCAGGCCTGAGCCGCACAAGCGGTTGATGGTGCTCCCTGGCACCGCCATCGGTAGGCCGGCCAGCAGGCTGGACATGCGCGCCACGTTGCGGTTGTCTTCGCCGGCTTGGTTGGCACATCCAAAGATCACATCGTCGATGCGCGACCAATCCACCGTCTCGTTTCTGCTCATCAGCGCGCGCAGCGGGATCGCTCCCAGATCATCAGCACGCACGCTGCTGAGTGCGCCGCCGTAGCGACCGAAAGGGGTGCGAATCGCATCGCAAATATAGGCTTGGGTCATGGGGTACCTTGTTCAGTGGCTTGACGATCAGGCCTGGATGGGCAGGCCGATCAGGCGCTCGAGCTCGGCGTGCGCCAGGCTCGGCACCATGTCGATCAGCTTCAGCCCCTGGGCGGTGCAGGCCAGCGTGGCCAGGTCGGTGTAGATGCGCTTCACGCAGGCCACGCCGGTGAGCGGGTAGGTGCAGGCCGGCACGATCTTGCTGGTCCCCTGCTTGGTCAGCAGGTCCATCATCACCCAGGTCTGCTTGGCGCCCACGGCCAGGTCCATGGCCCCGCCTACGGCCGGAATGGTGCCGGCCTCGCCGGTGCTCCAGTTGGCCAGATCACCAGTGGCAGAAACCTGAAAAGCCCCCAGCACGCAGATGTCGAGGTGGCCGCCGCGCATCATGGCAAAGCTGTCGGCGTGGTGGAAGTAGGCGCCGCCCGGCAGCAGGGTCACGGGTTGCTTGCCGGCATTGATCAGGTCATAGTCTTCCTGGCCGGTGGCGGGTGCCGGGCCCATGCCCAGGATGCCGTTCTCGCTGTGCAGCACCACCTCGATGCCGGCGGGCAGGTGGTTGGCCACCAGGGTGGGCTGGCCGATGCCCAGGTTGACATAGGCACCGTCGAAGATGTCTTGCGCCACGCGGCGGGCGAGCTCGTCTTTGCTGCGTCGTGTGTAGGGGCTCATGGGGGATGTCCTCGGGTTCAAAGGGCGGCTTTGAAGCCACCGGCCTGGGTGGCGGTGCGCTCGATCTTCACGATGTGCGAGACGAAGATACCGGGCGTGACGATGGCCTCGGGGTCCAGCTGGCCCAGCTCGACGATCTCGTGCACGGTGGCCACGGTGCGCTGGGCGGCGGTGGCCATCACGGGGCCGAAGTTGCGTGCGGCCTTTCTGAAGCAGAGGTTGCCCCAGCGGTCCCCGCGCTCGGCCTTGATGAGGGCCACATCGCCATGGATGGGGTACTCCAGCACATAGGGCTTGCCGTCGATCACACGGGTCTCCTTGGGGCTGCCGTCGGGGTTTTGGGCCAGTTCAGTTCCGAAGCCGGTGGGGGTGAAGAAGGCGCCCACGCCGGCACCGGCGGCGCGCAGGCGCTCGGCCAGATTGCCTTGGGGCACTAACTCAAGTTCGATCTTGCGACTGCGGTAGAGCTCATCGAACACAAACGAGTCGGCCTGGCGCGGAAAGCTGCAGATGATCTTGCGCACGCGTCCAGTCCTGAGAAGCGCGGCGAGGCCTGCATCACCGTTGCCGGCGTTGTTGTTGACCACGGTGAGCTCACGAGCGCCATGCTCGATCAGGCCCTCGATGAGTTCGTTGGGGATGCCGGCCGTGCCGAAGCCGCCAATCAGAACGGTGGCACCGTCCTGGACCGAACTCAGGGCCTCGGCAACGGAGGCCGCAATCTTATTGATCATGGATGTCTCTTCTTTGTCATGTGCCCAGGCGCGATGCCAAGGCGATGTGGCAAGTGGTGACGGGCCTGCCACGAAGGCCCCGCCGCGCCATGGCGGCCCCTTCGCTGAGCCCTCAGGGTGCGCGCCTGAACAGGGTTCTTTGGGTGTTGCGGAATGCAGGCCGGACCCGGTCGCTCCAAGGGGTGGCCCGTACCTTCAACCAGGCCGGGCTGCCCAGCACTTCGGCGTGCACCAGGTCGTAGCAGGCAAAGTAGCGAGGCCGTCCGGGCTCCTGTCGATAGCGCACGGCCCTGACGGTGCCGGGTACCGAGGCCAGGCCGGGCAGGTGCTCCTGCTCATACCAGGCATTGAACTCGGCCTCCATGTCGGGCAGCACATCGGTTTCCACCACGTAGTGAAAGCCTGCCACTAGCTGGGTAGCGCTGCCCGACAGTGTTTGCAGGGTGTGCAGCGGGAACACGCGGTTGTTCGTGTCCTCCTGTACCCATTGCGGCAGTTCATTCAGGTAGCGGTAGCTCAGATCCTGTTCCAAGGCGTTCCAGGCGCGCACGATGGGCGTTGTAAGCCCTTGGGACGGCCATTCACTGGAGTGGGGGCGTTTGACAAGCCAGAGCTGTGACATGGGAGGGCCTTTGCCGGTTTCAGTGTTCGACGTTCAGGGCCACCAACAAGCGCGAGACCATGTTGTAGGCCGCCACAGTGGCCACCAGCTCCACCGTGCCCTGGGCGTCGAAGTGGGCCTGAATGCGTGCCATCAGAGGGTCCGGCACGGTGATGTCGCGGGTCATGGCGTCGGCCAGTTCCAGCACCAGGTGCTCCAGGGGGGTGAACACCTCCGACAGAACAGGGCTGCGGGTGGCCGCGATTTTCTCGCTGCTCACGCCGGCCTTCTCGGCGTGGGGAATGTGGGCATCGAATTCAAACGTGGCCTGGTTCAAGACCGCCACGCGCAGGATGATCAGCTCGCGCAGATCGGCGGGGAGGCTGGTTTGATTGCGCACGGCGGTCAACATGCGCTCCCACCCTGAAGCGATGGGTCCGCTGTTGAGCAAGACCTGGTACAGCAAGGAGACGCGTCCGCGCTCGGCCAGGATGCGGCCTTCGACTTCGGCCAGCTCGGGGCGGGTGCCGGGGGTGACCAGGGGAACTCGAATGTGGGTCATGAGACAGTGTCCTTCAGTCTGGCAGCGGTCAGTCGGGTTTGATGTTCTTGGCCTTGATCAGCGCAGCCCATTTGTCCGCGTCTTTCTTCTGCAGGACGGCCAGCTCCTGCGGTGTGGAGGGTGCCGGCTCGGTGCCGGCCTTCAGCAACTTGTCTCGGATGGCCGGGTCTGCCAAGGTGGTTCGCAAGGCCTTGTTGATCGCATCAACCACCTCGGGAGGGGTCTTGGCTGGCGCAAACAGGGCGTACCAATTGTTGGTGTCGATGCCTTTGATGCCTTGCTCTTCCAATGTCTTGACATCGGGAAGGGCCGGGTGCCGCTTGCTGGACGCCAGCCCCAGGGGCTTGAGGCGGCCGCCCTTGATGGCCGGCAGCAGTCCCGTCACGTCGCCAAACAGGCCGCTGACCTGGGCGCCCATCAGGTCGGTGATGGCGGGCGCGGCCCCTTTGTAGGGCACGTGAAGCAGCTTGGCGCCGGTCGCATCCACCAACTGCTCGATGGCCAGGTGCGGGATGCTGCCGGTCCCGGTCGAGGCGAATGGGGTGGGGCTGGATTGACGCTTGCTGTTGGCGATGAATTCGGCGGCGTCCTTGGCCGGGTTGTTCGCGTAGGTCACCATCAGCTCGACGTTGTTGGCCACCAGCGACACGGGGGTGAAGTCACGCGCCATGTTGTAGGGCAGCTTTTCATACAGGCCGCCGTTGATGGCGGCGGCCCCCACGCTGGTGAACCAGAGCGTGCTGCCATCGGCCGGTGATTTCATCACGTCGGTGGCACCGATAGCGCCATTGGCACCGGGCTTGTTGTCCACCAGCACGGTTCGACCCAGCTCTTTGCCCAGGCGTTCGGAGATCGTGCGGGCCACGGCATCGACCGGTCCGCCGGCCGTGAACGACACCACGATTCGGGTGGTCTTGTTTTGGGCGTGGGCTGGCCACAGGGGTGTCAGGGCCAGCAGCACCGCCGTGACGGTCATCATTTTCTTGAACATATCGTTTTGTCTCTTTTTCGGGGGCAATGCAGGGGTCAGTCGCAGCGAGCCGTCATGCCGCCGTCGACCACCAGTTCGGTCCCGGTCACAAAGCGGGCGTCGTCACTGGCCAGGAACAGCAC
>NZ_JBWKOU010000041.1:0-30667 GCF_059416245.1 Curvibacter sp. GW821-FHT09D12
GCACGGATGCCCGTGCCCACCGACACGGTCGAGTCGAAGCTGCCGCGCAGGCCGTCTTCGGTCTCGAAGGTGAAGGCCTGGGCCGCGCCATGGGCCAGCAGAACGGCAGAAAAAATGAGGGAAAAGCGATGTCCGGACATGGTGTCACCTTGTCTTCAGAAGGGGGGCGGGTGAAGGCCCTGGGCCGGTGCCATGCACCCGGCCCAGGACATCAGGGGCGGGCTCAGCGTTCGCTGATGGCGCGCAGGTTGTCTGAGGTGTAGAAGCCGGCCTTGAGCTTGGCGTTGTTGCCGGCCTCGGTCAGCCAATGCACGTCGGTGCCGGTGCCCACGGCGTGTTCGTCAAACACATAGCGCCCCTCCAGCACGTTGTGCTGCACAAAGGCCGACACATCGCACGAGCCGGTCTCGTACACCGGAATCACAAAGCCTTCGCGCACTTTCCAGAGCTTGCCCTGGGCGTCGTAGTCGTCGGCCACCAACGGAGCCCAGCTGTCTTCGTCGAGGTAGAAGGTGCGCTTGGGGGCCAGATGCCGGGTACCTGGCTTGACCGTGGCCTCGACCACCCACACGCGGTGCATCTCGTAGCGGCGGTGGCCGGGCTCGATGAAATCACGCTGGGCCACGTCTTCGAACTTGGCCTTGAAGTCATAGGCCCCGAACACGTTGTAGGGCACCAGCATCTCTTTCTTGCCCACCAGCTTCCATTCAAAGCGGTCCATCAGGCCGTTGAACACATAGGGCTCGTCGAGGGTGTACTGGTTCTCGAAGCCGATCTGCGGGGCATCGTAGGCATAGGTGGGCATGCGGCGCACGCGGCGCTGGCCCGGAAAGTAGTAGAAGGTTTCGGTGGCGGCTTCGCTGTAGTTGGTGATGGCCAGGGCCTGGCCGGCCAGGGCGGCGGGGCTGTTGTAGCCAAAGTAGGTGTAGTACTCGACCTGTGGCATCTTGCTGAAGGGGGCAGACCCCTTGGCGCCCCAGGGCACAAACACCACCTGCTCAGAGCCGGCCTTGATCCACTCGTCACCGCCCTTGCGCGGCGAGGCGGCGGTGATCACCTTCTTGTAGTCCAGTGCCAGGCCGCGGTAACGCATCTTGGCGTTCCACATGGCCTCGGCGCCATTGCGTGGCATGGGGAAGGGGTAGCCCGGCAGCATGGCCTCCTGCAGCGTCCAGCCGTTGTCCTTGAGCTTGCCGGCCTCGACGTTCTTGCGGGTGTTGTCGGCCACAAAGTCAGGCACGCCGCAACTGCGATGGCTGGGGTACACATCCATGCGGTAGCCCTTGGTCTGCTTGATCAGCTCGACCTGGCCCGGCGAGAGCTTGTCGGCGTACTTGTCGACGTTGGAGGCGTCGATGGAGTACAGCGCTTTCTCGCCCTTGTGCTTCCAGAACTCGCCGCGCAGCTTGCCCCAGGCCCAGCCGGCCTCGGGCGGCTCGGCACCGGTGTAGGCCGGAATGCTGCCGTCCTTGTTGGCGGCCTGCTCGCCGCCAGCGGGCGTCAGGTCTTTGCCCAGGCGGGCAGCATCGCGTGATTGCGCCAGGCTGCTGCCCACGGCGGCCAGGGCCGCCAAGGCCAGCAGCAAATGGCGCCCGGTGTTTGTTGCATTCCCCATATTGACGACTCCTGATTAGCGGTCTGATAAGCACCACAGGTGGTGGATGGGCTGGAGTGTGTGGCGGCGTGCAAGATCACCGTTATCGGTTTTGCGCAAGTCTCATCTAGGGTAATTACCAAGCAAACATTTGGTGCGGCGTCACCAGGCTGGTGCGCTCTGGTTTCTACCGATGGCCGGCACGGCTGATGCTTAGGACACTCGGTCCCCACCCCACACGGGCGCACAGACGCCCCGCACCGAGCCATGAGCCCCTTGACCGGCCAACAGATGCCCCAATCCAGTGCCATGCCGCCGCCTTCTTGGCACGCCTGCGTGCGCTCCAGCGACGTCGACGTGCATGCCAGTGCCCAACCGCAATGGAGCCTGAACTACGACCAGCTCTCGGCCGGCCGCTTTGACGGGCAGATTGAACTGGTGCAGTTGCCCGGGCTGCGCATCATCCGCGAAGGGGCCAACTGCAAGGTGCGCCAGCGCGGCCAGATCGGCCGCGGGCACTACGGCCTGGCCATGGCACTGGAGCAGGACAGCGAGGCCATCTTCAACGGCCAGCGCCTGAGCACCGAATCGATCATGATCGGCCGGGGCGAAGAGCTGGACCTGCTGACCCCCGCCCATTGCGAACTGATCGGTGTGGTGGTGGAGCAAGAACTGCTGGCCGCCCTGTGGCAAAGCATGTACCAGAAGCCCCTTTCGGCCTGGATCGAAGAACAGATCGTGGTGCAGGCCAGCACCGCCTCGGCCCGCCACCTCAACAAGATGCACCGCCGCATCCTGGACCTGCTGAGCAGCTCGCCCGAGCTGCTCAACGACCCGGTGGCCCTGCTCCAGTTGCGCGACGCCATCCTGATCGAATGGATTGAGGCCATCCCCTCGCAGGTGGACACTAGCGAGCTGCGCCGTGTGGAGGCGCGCAAAAAAGTGGTGGACCGCGCCTGCGAATGCATGCTGGCCCATTCAGACCAGCCACTGTCCACGCTGGACGTGTGCAGCCGCATCGGCACCAGCCCGCGCAAGCTGGACTACTGCTTCAACGACGTCCTGGGCATCAGCCCCAAACGCTACCTGCGCCTGGTGCGCCTGAACGGCGTGCGCCGCGACCTGAAAAACCGCGCCCACGAGGCTCGCATCAAGGTGCAGGACATCGCAGCCCGCTGGGGCTTCTGGCACCTGAGCGAGTTCTCGCGCGACTACTCGGCCCAGTTTGGCGAGTTGCCCTCGCAGACGCTGCGCAACGCGCAGGTCTGAAGGGCCGGCTGGCTGGCTCAGCGCATCCAAACCTGGATGCGCCGGGTCAGGGCCTCGGTGCTGATGCCATAGCGCTCGTGCAGGGTGGGCAGCGCGCCCGCATCCAGGTAGGCATCGGGCAGGCCGGCCAGCCGGAAGCGTGCAGGCTGGGCCCCGTTCTGCAACAGGCACGAGGCCACGGCCTCTCCCAGCCCGCCGATGACCGAATGGTTCTCGGCCACCACCACCAGGCGCTGCTTGCGGCCCACTTCGGCCAGGATCGTGGCCTCGTCCAGGGGTTTGATGGTGGGGCAATGCAGCACGGCGGCGCTGACGCCATCGGCCTTCAAGGCCTTGACCACCTCCAGTGCCCGCATGGTCATGAAGCCGCTGGAGATGATCAGCACGTCGTCGCCATCGACCAGGCGCTTGGCCTTGCCCAGCTCGAAGCGATAGCCCTCAATCTCGTCGAGCACCAGCGGCACATTGCCGCGCAACAGGCGCATGTACACCGGGCCCGGGTGGTCGGCGATCTGCGGCACGGCCTGTTCGATGTCCAGGGCGTCGCAAGGGTCGACGATGGTCAGGCCGGGTATACCGCGCATCATGGCCAGGTCTTCGGTGGCCTGGTGGCTGGGGCCGTAGCCCGTGGTCAGGCCCGGTAGGGCACAGCACATCTTGACGTTGAGGTTCTCTTCGGCAATGACCTGGTGAATGAAGTCGTAGGCGCGGCGGGTGCCGAACACCGCATAGGTGGTGGCAAACGGGATCAGGCCCTCCTTGGCCATGCCCCCGGCCGAGCCCATGAGCAATTGCTCGGCCATGCCCATCTGGTAGAAGCGGTCGGGGTAGGCCTGGGCAAACAGGTGCAGATCGGTGTACTTGGCCAGGTCGGCCGTCATGCCCACGATCTCGGGCCGGTTGGCGGCCAGCTCGACCAGGGCCTTGCCGAAGGGCGCAGCCTTGACACGCTGGCCCTCGGCCGCGATGGAGGCAATCATGGCCGAGGTGGTCAGACGGGGTTTCTTGTCGGTGGCGGTGTTCATGCTTGGGCTCCTGCGGTCTGGCTCAGGTCGAGCACCGCGAGGGCCTGCTGCCACTCGGGGGGATCGACCCGGATGAAATGGTTCTTGTCGCGCGTCTCCAGGAAGGGCACGCCCTTGCCCATCAGGGTGTCAAACAGGATCACCCGGGGTTTGGCCTCCTGAAGGGTGCGGGCGGTGTCGAAGGCCGCCAGCACCGCGGGCAGATCGTTGCCGTTCACCCGCTGGACATGCCATCCGAAGGCAGCCCATTTGTCGGCCAGGGGCTCAAAGCCCAGCACTTTGCTCGACGGGCCGTCGGCCTGCTGGTTGTTGATGTCGATCAGGCAGATCAGGTTGCCCAGACCGTTGTGGGCAGCAGACATGGCGGCCTCCCAGGTCGAACCTTCGTCCAGTTCGCCGTCGGACATCGAGTTGTAGACAAAGGCCTTGTTCTGCTTTTGGCGCAGCGCCAACGCCATGCCCACACCAATGATCAGCCCCTGCCCCAGGGATCCGCCCGAAATCTCCATGCCGGGGGTGTAAGTGGCCATGCCCGACATGGGCAGGCGGCTGTCATCACTGCCGTAGGTCTCCAGCTCGGACTCCGGAATGATCCCAGCTTCGATCAGGGCGGCGTAGTGCGCGATGGCATAGTGCCCATGAGACAGCAGGAAGCGGTCTCGCCCCTCCCACACCGGGTCGGTGGCTTGGTAGCTCATGGCATGGCCGTAGGCCACCGCCAGCACATCGGCCCAGCCCAGGGCCTGGCCGATGTAGCCCTGCCCCTGCACCTCGCCCATGCGCAGCGCGTAGCGGCGGATGCGGTAGGCGCACGCCTTCAACTTGGATACGGTATCCGTCATAACAATCCTCGGTAACAAAATAGGGGGTTGGCTCAACTCACAGCAGCCCAATGGAGAACCAGGGCACGAGCGCCACCAGGATCAGGCCCGCCAACAGGGCGCCCAGGTAGGGCCAGATTCGCCGCACGGCCGCATCCGGATGCACCCGGCCGATGGTGCAGGCCGCGTAATAGCCGAGGCCAAAGGGCGGTGCGAACAGACCGATGCCCATGGCCAGGATGATCACCATGGCGTAATGCACTTCATGCACGCCCATGGCCTTGGCCACCGGGAACAGCAAAGGGGCAAACAAGACCATGGCAGGAATGCCTTCCAGCACACTCCCGAGCACGACAAACGCGGCGATGGACACCATCAGAAAGCCATACTTGCCACCGGGCACGCTCGTCATCAAGTGGGCCAGGCTGTGCGAGAAGCCCGATTGGGTCAGTGCCCACGACATGCCGGTGGCGGTTCCGATGATGAAAAGGATGGCGCCAGACAAGGCCGCCGTGTCCACCAGCATCGGATACAGACGCCGCCAGTCGAAGCGGCGATAGACGAGCAAGCCCGCCGCCACCGCATAGGCGATCCCGATGGTCGACACCTCGGTGGCCGTGGCCACGCCTTCGACCACCGCTGTGCGAATCAGCACAGGCAGCGCCAGGGCCGGTGCCGCGATCAGCAGTGTCTTGCCCACCACGGCCAGCGGCGCCCTTTGCAACCCGTGGCTGATTTCAGCACTGCGGAATCGCGACAACAGGGCCAGGATCAGCGCCAGAACCACCCCCGGCAGGATGCCCCCGGTGAACAAGGCACTGATCGAGATCCCGGCGACCGAACCAATGGTGATCAAGACCAACGATGGCGGAATCGTCTCGGCCATGGCGCCCGATGCCGCCAGCAGGGCGATCAGTTCGCCTTCGGGGTTGCCCCGTTTTTTCATCTCGGGCAACAGAACTGGCGCAACGGCGGCCATGTCGGCCGTCTTGGCCCCCGAGATGCCGGACACCAACAGCATGGCCCCCAGCAGCACGTAGTTCAGCCCACCACGGACATGCCCCAACAAAGAGGCCAGGAAGTCGACCATGGCCTTCGCCATGCCCGTCATCTCCACCAGGTGGCCGAGCAGGATGAAGAGCGGCACCGCCAGGAGGATGAGCGAACTCATGCCTTCGTCGATGCGTCCACTGACCACAGACAGGGGGGTGGAGGTGGTCGTCAGCAGAAAGGACACCGTCGCCATGCCGAAGCAGAATGCGATGGGCACGCCCAGCAAGACCCCGGCCCCCAGCAAGCCCGCAAAGAAGATCAGCAGGTTCCAATTGCCGATGGCCTGCAGCCAGTCAGCCCCGGCATACAGGACGCCTGCCAGGATCGCGATCGAGAAAGCGACCTTGACGATCTCAAACCAGCCATGGCGCGCCACCTTGAACAGGCAGAGCAACAGCATCATGGTGCTGCCCACCGGAACCGCAGCCGCCCGCAGCGTGTTGGGCCAAGAAAGCGCCGGGGTCTGTACGACCCACTCATCCAGCGCGTATTCGGTCATCGGCCATATCAGCATGCCGAGCCAGAGGATAGGCACCACCGTCGCCAACACCTCCGCCCATGACTGGGCCTTGGCACTCCAGCGCGATACCAGCGCGGTGGTCCGCATGTGCATGCCGCGGCGCAGGGCCACGGCCGCCCCGAGGTTCGCCAGCCACAGGAACAGGATCGAAGCCAACTCATCGGCCCAGGGGAGTGGGCTGTTCAGCAGAAAGCGCATCACGACGCCTGCCAGCAGAACCGCCACCTCGCCCACCACCAGCACAGCGGCCGGCACTTCAACCAGATGACCCAGCCACGCCTCGGCACGGACCGCCAGCCCGTTTGGGGCGGGCTGATCGTTCAAGGGTTCGCTCAGCATGGCGCTCATCCCAAACCACCCACGCTGTCGGAAAGCAGCTTCCAGGCGTCCTCGCCGAACTTGGCGCGCAGGTCCTTGTAGAAGCCATTTTTGGCCAGCGCGTCCTTGAACACCTTCTTGTCCGGCTCGGTCATCTGGATGCCTTTGGACGCCAGATCCGTGCGCAAGGAAGAGTTCAGGGCGGCAATGTCGGCACGCTCATCGGTGGCGGCCTTGTCCAGTTCGCGGTAGACGATCTCCTGGATGTCCTTGGGCAGGCGATCCATGGCCTTGCGGTTGCCCAGAATCCAGTAGGCGTCCCAGACATGGTTGCTCAGGCTGCAGAACTTCTGCACCTCGTACAGGCGTGCTGTGCTGATGATGGCCAGGGGGTTCTCCTGGCCCTCCACCAATTTGGTCTGCAGCGCCGAATACAGCTCATTGAAGTTGATCGGCGTCGGGCTGGCCCCCAGGGCGGTGAAAAGGCTGGACAGCATCGGGGCCGCCGGCACGCGCATCTTCAAACCCTTGAGGTCGTCCGGTGTCTTCACGGGCTTGGTCGAGGTCGTGATGTTGCGGAATCCGTTGTCCCAGGGCTTGGACAGGGTCAACAGACCCACTTTTTCAATCTGAGCCCGCACGTACTTGCCCAACGGGCCGTCCATCGCTTTCCACACCTCGGTGTAATCGTGGAACGCAAAGCCGGTGTTCACGATGCCGGCGGCGGGCACCAGGGTCGACAGCACCACGCTGGCCTGGTTGAAGAACTCCACCCCGCCCGAGCGCACCTGGGACAGCAAGTCGGTGTCCGAACCAAGCTGGTTGGCCGGAAACAACTTGATGTCCAGACGGCCATTGGTAGCGTTGCGGATGCGATCGATGGCCTCTTGCGCCCGCTTGTTCACCGGGTGAGAGGGATCCTGGCCGGTGGCGAACTTGAAATTGAACTCGGCGGCAGAGGCCGGTCGCATGGCAATCGAGAACAGGGGCAGCGCTGCCGATGCACTCAGCAGGCTGCGACGCGAGATCGTCGTCTTGGAATCGTTCATGGTTGTCTCCTTGTTGATCTTGAAACAGCTGACGGTCAATGGATCAGCATGCCGCCATTGACGTCCAGGGTGATGCCGGTGCAGTAGCTCGACAGCGGGCTGGCCAGGTAGACGCAGGCCCCGGCGATGTCGTCGGCCCGGCCCAGGCGGGCCAGCGGGATGGTCTCGGCAATCTCGGCCTTTTTCTCGTCGGTGAGCTTGCCCTTGATGATGTCGGTGCCGATCAGGCCGGGGGTGATGCAATTGACACGGATGTTCTGGGGCCCGAACTCGCGGGCCATGGCCTTGGCCAGGCCCAACACCCCGGCCTTGGCGGCCGAGTAGTGCGGCCCGCCCAGGATGCCGCCGCCGCGCTGGGCCGACACCGAGGAGATGCAGATGATCGAGCCGCCGCCCTGTTGCTGCAGGGTCGGCAGCACGGCCTGCGACATGTACAGCGTGCCGCGCAGGCTGACATCGAGGATGCGGTCGTAATCGCTGCCGGTGATTTCGAGGGTCTTGACCGGCTGGGTGATGCCCGCGTTGTTGACCAGGGTGTCGATGCGGCCGAAGGCCTGCAGGGCGGCTTGCACAGCGGCTTCACACGAGGCCTTGTCGGTCACATCGGCCACCAGGCCCAGGTGCCCCGCACCCAATTGGGCGGCGGCACCTGCAGGGTCGGCACGTTCGAGATCGCAGATCACGACGCGGGCGCCCTGGGCCGCCATGAGGCGGGCGGTGGCAAAGCCCAGTCCGTTGAGGCCGGCGCCGCCGGTAATGAGGGCCACTTGGTCTTTGAGCAACATGTTCGGTGTCTCCAGTGAGTTGATGCAGGCCAGGGGGACGGCCACTTCGGCCGGCTCCACCCCGTCGAGGCCGATTCTCAAAGTGGTCCAAGTTGAAGACAAGCGATTTAATATCAGCGTAAGATGACAATCGTTCATCCAAAGTCAGGGTTCTCCCGATGGCCGCACTGCCCCCGATCGCCAACCTGCAAGCCTTTGAAGCCGTGGCCCGGCGCCGCAGCTTTGCGCTGGCCGCCTCGGAGCTGCACCTCACGGCCTCGGCGATCAGCCACCAGATCTCGCGCCTGGAGGCGCACCTGGGCATCCGGCTGTTCGAGCGAAGTGCCCACACCGTGCGGCTAAGCCCGGCCGGCGAGCACTACCTGATGCACATCAGGGCAGCCCTCAATGCCATCTCGTCGGCCACCGACGACCTGCGCCAGGGCATACGCAACAGCCTCTATGTGCACTCGGCCCCCAGCATTGCCAGCCTGTGGCTGATGCCCCGGCTGCATCGCTTTGCCAAGGCCTACCCTGACATCTCGCTCAACCTGTCGGCCGCTCACACGCCCAGCGATTTCGCGCTGGGCCAGGCCGACATCGACCTTCGCTACGGCGTGCCGCAATGGGGCGACCTGGTGGTCGAGCCGCTGTTCGAGGAGCCCATCGTGCCGCTGGCCAGCCCGGCGTTCATCCGCCAGCACAAGCTGCGCGAGATCGCGCAGTTGCTGGAGCTGCCCCTGATCCAGAGCAATGTGAGCGTGGTGCAGTGGTCAGACTGGCTGAACCGCTTCGGCGGCCTGCGGGCACCTGACCGCTTTCCAGTGCGCTTCGACCGCGCCCAGATGTCACTGGACGCGGCCACCCAGGGCCTGGGTGTGGCGCTCGAAAGCGCGGTGATCGCCGCGGGCCATCTGGCCGAGGGCAAACTCAAGGCGGTGTTCGGGCTCGATCAGGCCGTTCCGGTGAAGGCCCACTTTGCGGTCTACCCCGAGCGCCACGCCAAGCGCCCCGCGGTGGAGGCTTTTCTCGCCTGGCTGCACCACGAGGCCTCGGTGCGCTGAAGGCGCATCGGCAGGACCGCTCAGGCCCCAACGCCACTCTGGTTGCCGCTCTGGTGGCCGCTGGCGCGCACCAGGGTGATCGCCTGCTCGGGGCAGGCACTGACACAAGATCCACAGGCCCGGCAGGCCTCGGCATGCGGCGTGAAAGCCGTCTGGCGGCCGTGGGCCCAAAGCTTGAACCGGACCAGCACGGGCATGGCCGCAAAGGCCTCGTCGGGCATGCGGTCGATCTTGAAGACAGCGACCGGGCAGACGACCGCGCAGTCGCCCTGCCCTTCACATCGGCGCGCATCGACGACGGGCCTGAACAAACCAGGCTCTGCCTTGCACTTCGGGGGCTTGGCCGCCTGGGCCTCGAGCAGGCGGGCATGACGCTGCTGACGGCGGCGGCTGCCGGTCGTGACTCGCGACGGATCGATATAAGGTGTGGGTTGAGAGACGGAGGTCATGGATTCACTCGTTCTTCTGGGAAGGGCGCCAGGGCACCAAAGCCGCCGGACTCGAATCGGGCCATGGCGTCGCTGATCTGCTGGCGGCTGTTCATGATGAAAGGACCGTTGATC
Organism: Curvibacter sp. GW821-FHT09D12; assembly: GCF_059416245.1. NCBI lineage: Bacteria > Pseudomonadati > Pseudomonadota > Betaproteobacteria > Burkholderiales > Comamonadaceae > Curvibacter > Curvibacter sp. GW821-FHT09D12. The sequence goes on from NZ_JBWKOU010000041.1 coordinate 10,041, forward strand.
ACCAGGGTTTCACGCAGGCTGTCGCCCACCATGCAAAGGACATGGGCCGGGGTGAGCGCATCGAGCCGGACACTGCCCTCGCCCCGGAACTCCGCCGCCTGCCCCCCGGAGAGCACAACCCCCATGTCGCCCCCTGGCCCAGAAACCCGGACCTGGCCCGACACCACGTAAAGCAGCGCGCAGCGGCCAGGGCTGCAAGGCAGATCAAGGCCGTCGCGCAAGAGCACATCCAGCAGGGTGATGTCTTCGGCCGGGGCGAGGGTCGAGGAGATCACACCAAAACGCCCGGCCAACACCCGCACACGGTCGCCACCGGCACCGCACCACTGCGGTACCGCGGGCGCGTCCAGCCACAGGGTCTGCGGCGGCAGCAACTTGTGCGGCCCGCTCAGGTTGATGAAGATCTGGGCGCCATGCAGTTCATGGCCTGGGTTGGAAGCCATCTCCTGATGCAGGACACCCTGCCCCGCCTGCGTCCAGACCACCCCACCCGGCCCGACCTGCACGTCGTTGCCCAACGAGTCGCGCACGTGCAAGCCGCTGCCTGAATCTTCAAACACACAGGTGACCGCCGAGAAACCAGCGTGCGGGTGGGGCGGAAACGGTCGCCCCCAAACGCGAAAGTCGTCCAGTAGGAGGAAAGGCGACTCGCCGTCGCCCCGGCCGTGCAGGTCAAAGCTGTTGGCCGAGAAATGGGCATGGGCGCGGAGCTGCCCATGGATTGGTGCGGTGATCTGGAATGGCATGGTGGAACCGGTCTGGAGACGGGGCGTGGACCATCGGAAGCCAGCCTCAGGCGGCGGCCAACTCGGCGATGCGGGCATGTGCCGAAGCCAGGGCCTGCTCACGCACGGCCGGGCCCATGGCCAGGCCTTCGGCACGCACCACCGCCACCTCCTGGATGCCCAAAAAGCCGAAGAAGGCGAGCAGATGGGCCTCCTGGTGGTCCATGGCGGCCAGCGGGGTGCCCTCGCTGAACATGCCGCCACGCGACGAAGCCACGATCACCTTCTTGCCACCGCACAAGCCCTTCGGGCCTTGCTCGCCGTAACTGAAGGTCTTGCCTGCCACGGCCAGGCGATCGAGCCAGGCCTTGAGCTGAGTGGGCACGCCGAAGTTGTACATGGGCGCGCCCACCACCACCACGTCGGCCGCCAGAAAATCAGCCAAGGCCTGTTGGCCCGCGGCGATGTCGGCCGCCTGTTCGGCAGGCGCCGGCGCGCCCTGCTGGACCGCCAGATGGGCCTGCGTGAGGTGACCCAAGGGGGTCAGTGCCAGGTCGAGGTGTCGGACCTGAAGGCCGGGGTGACGCCCGACCCAGGTGGCCACCACCCGGGCCGAAAGATCGCGGCTGACGGAATCCCCGTGCAGGATGCCGGAGTCGATGTGCAACAGTTTCATGGCGTTTTCCAGTTGTAGGAGGCTCACCGTTGAGCCCAGGCCTGGAAGTTAGCGATCGCCGTAAAATCTGAAAAGCCTATATTTTTAGATCAATACCATCGATTGGACAGATAGATGCTGGATGCCGTCACCCTGGATCAATTGCGTACCTTCATCGCAGCCGCCGACTGCGGCAGCTTTTCTGCAGCGGGGCGGCAACTGGGCCGGGCCCAGTCCGTCGTGAGCCAGACCTTGGCCAACCTGGAGAACCAGCTGGGCGTGCAGTTGTTCGACCGGTCCACACGGCGCCCCCAACTCACCACCATCGGCCGCGAGTTGCTGACCGACGCGAGACAGGTGGCCGACAACATGGACCGCTTCAAGGCCCGGGCCAAGGGCATGGGCGCCGGGCTTGAGCCCGAGCTGAAGGTGGTCGCCCACGTGTTTCTGCCCACCAGCGTCCTGACCACCGCCGTGGCCGGCTTCCACAAGCAGTTTCCGCGCACGCCACTGCGCATTTCGGTGGAGGGCATGGGCGCCGTGATGGAGCCGGTGCTGGAGGGCAGTTGCTCGTTCGGCGTGCGGGCCCCCTTGCTGACCGACCACCCCGAACTGAGCAGCGAGCACCTGATGAGCGTGCCCTACCTGATGGTGGCCGCACCCGAACATCCGCTGGCCCAGGCCGGCCGGGCGCTGTCGAGCCGCGAACTGCGCCAGCATGTGCAGCTGGTGCTGAGCGACCGCTCTCAACTGACCCAGAGCATGGACATGGGCGTGCTCTCGCCCAAGACCTGGCGCCTGTCCGATCTGGGCGCCAAGCACGCCTTTCTGAAGGCCGGCCTGGGTTGGGGTGGCATGCCCTTGCATGTGGTGCAGGCTGACATCGAGCAAGGCCGGCTGGTGTCGCTGGAGTTCGAGGAAAGCCGGGCCAACGTGAGCATGTCCCTGACCGCCATCCACCGCACCGACCTGCCACCGGGCCCGGCGGGGCGTTGGCTGCTTGACGAGCTCAAGCGAGCGGCGGCCGAGCAGAGCGAGCAGGGTGTGCAGTTGGCACACGCGCAGGGCTCAGGCCCTCAGGCCACCGCGGCGGGCGCCGGCGGGTAGGTCAGCTCGGGGCCGGAGCGCTCCAGCATGGCGTGCTGCAACATGGCGGCCAGCACGTCGGGCGACACCTCCGGAATCTGGAACCCCGGCGGCAGCTGCATGGCAATGCGGCCCGACTGGATGCCCTCGTGCCAGCCGCTGTGCTGGATCACGGCAGACAACGTCAGCATGCCCACATAGATGCCCTGCGAGGCCAACTCGCCATGCAGCGAGTACAGGTAGTTGCGAGCCCCCGCCAGCGCCGGCCCAGGGCCACTCATGAACGGCAGCCCCACCGCCGCCGAGCCCCCCAGCCCCACCAGGATGGCACCCTGCGGCAGTGCCCGCATGGTCGGCAGCACCGCACCCACAGCGGCCACCAGGCCGTACAGAAACAACTCGACCTTGTCTTTGACATCGTCCACGCTGAGCAAGGAGGCCGGGACAAAGGCCTCAGGCGCATTGGGTCCGTAATACAGCACATCAATCCGGCCAAAACGGGACAGGATGTCTGCCAACACCGCACTCACCTGGGCCGGCTCGCGCAGATCGGCCTGAAAGCCCTGTGCTGTCACCCCTTCTGCGCCCAGTTGCCGGCTTTGAGCCTGCAGGACCTCGACACGCCGGCCGACCAGGGCCACGGCGTAGCCGTCTTTTCCGTACCGTCGGGCCAGAGCCAGCCCCAGTCCGGGGCCGGCGCCAAGAATGGCAATGCATTTCGTCGTCATGATGGGATCGATTCCTGAAGTTGATGGAGATCGCCATCACAGACGCCCGGTGGTTGGCAGAACAAAGCGCACTGGGTCGGATGGCGACAGGGGCCCGATTCGAACACCCACGCCCCCTCATGGAAAGCCGATATTTCTGGATGGATTCCATCGGATAAAGCGATGGCAGGAAGGCTCCGGCGGCGAGGCTGGCCCCAACGGCGTTCACTGAAAATGATCTGATTTCAATAAAAATGGATAAGCATGATCGTCCATCGACAGCAGCTTGCCGAAGACATGGCCGAGCAACTGTTGCGCCCCAAGGGCTGAATGAAGAAGGCCTTCTCAGCGGCCACGCTGGACGAGCACGGCATCTACGGCGGGAGCGACCCCTTTCTGGCCGAGGCCTGCACCAGTCGCGCCAGCATGCGGCGCACGCTTGATGGGTCACGCGGGCTGGCCTGATCCCCGAGGCACGTTCCCACCGCGACCCAAGCCCGAGCCAGGGCTGTATGGCCCCCCCTCAACCCATGCCCTGGCTCAGTTGCCTGGCAGCAGCCAGGACGTCTTTGACGTAGCGCTCGTCATACCGGTGATTAGGCATCGTCAGGGTGACGGCGGCCACCACCGCGCCTTGGGCGTTGGTCACGGGGGCGGAGATGCCGGCCACCTCCTTCAGACGATCGCCCACCGAGGCGAAATACCCCTGCTCGCGGATGCGCGCATAGAGCACCCGTTCTTCCTGACTGAGCACTTGCTGCTCATGACCGAGGCCGAACGCCGAAAGCACGCGCCCACCAGTTCCCGAATTCAAGGGCAGCACGTCGCCGGCCCGGATGTGGTCCCGGATCGGATGCGGTGAATCGACCCGATACAGGCACAGGCGGGTCTGGTTGGGCGGGTGCCCTTGCCGAACGTGATAGGCCGCGCTTTCGCCGGTCTTGAGGACCAGGTCTTCGAGCACCGGGATCACCAAGCGATCCAGGGAGAAGGTGTCTGCATAGATGGTGTACAAGCGCGCCACCTCCAGGCCCAGCGCATAGCGCCCGTCGGGCAGGCGCTCGATCAGGCGCCCGTGCTCGAGCGAGGCGAGCAACCTCAGCACGGTGCTCTTGTAGAGCCGGGTGCGCTCTGCCAGTTCCGCCAGCGACAAGGCGGCATCTCCGTGACGGAACGCGGCCAGCAGCGTGATGGCACGGTCAACCGCAGCAGCCCCGCCGGGCGCGCTGGACTCATCGGCCAGGGATTGAGTTTGGGCTTTTCTGGGCATGGGCTGACCTTTTCCGGGGACGAACGCGCGCCTTGACGCCATGGGCGTTCTTGCTCTAAATTCTATTAAACAGATTTGTGTTCTATCTTACAGAATTTTCAGGAGACGTCAAGAGAATGCCCAGTTCCCATCCACATCGATCGGCCACCTCGGTGCTGATCAGCGAAGTCGGGCCCCGCGACGGCCTGCAATCCGTGAAGGCGACCATGCCGACCGAGCACAAGAAGGCCTGGATCGACGCCCTGGTGACCGCCGGCGTGCAAGAGATCGAGGTCGCCTCGTTCGTGCCGGCACGCCTGCTGCCGCAGATGGCCGACGCGGCCGAGGTGGTGCGGCATGCGCTGACCCATGCCGGTGTCTGCGTGATGGCCCTGGTGCCCAACCAGAGGGGTGCAGAAGCGGCCCTGCGCGCCGGCGTGCACAAGCTGACGATGCCGGTCTCGGCCAGCGAGGCGCACTCGCTGGCCAATGTGCGCAAGACGCGAGAGCAGATGGTGGAAGAGGTGCGTGCGATCGCCCGGATGCGCGATGAGCTGGCGCCCCACGTCAAGCTGGAGGCCGGGATCTCGACGGCCTTCGGCTGCACGCTCCAGGGCCAGGTGCCAGAAGACGATGTGATCTGGCTGGCCGAGCAGTGCGTGCAGGCCGGTGCCGATGAATCGGGCTTGTCGGACACCACCGGCATGGCCAACCCCGCCCAGGTCAAGCGGCTGTTCACCCGCCTGCGTGCCGCCCTGGGCGAGCGCGCCGGGGCGGCCCACATGCACAACACCCGGGGGCTGGGCCTGGCGAACTGCCTGGCGGCCTACGACGCCGGGGTGCGGACCTTTGACGCTTCGCTTGGCGGCCTGGGCGGCTGCCCTTACGCACCGGGGGCCAGTGGCAATGTGGTGACAGAAGACCTGGTGTTCATGTTCGAGGCCATGGGCATCGCCACCGGCATCGATCTGCCACGCCTGTTCGAGGCCCGCCAGCCCTTGAGTGCCGGTCTGCCCGGCGAACCCTTGTACGGCATGACCCCCGAAGCGGGGCTGCCCAAAGGCTGGGCCGTTGCCTGCCCCACCCAAGCCAAGGAGCCGGCATGAGCGCCACAGACCCATCGTCCGATCAGACCGCAGCCCAGCCCCTGCCCTACGCCGGCGTGCGGGTGGTCGAGTTCACCCACATGGTCATGGGCCCCTCCTGCGGCATGGTGCTGGCCGACCTCGGCGCCGAGGTGATCAAGGTCGAACCCATCGCCGGTGACAGCAGCCGCAACCTGCTGGGCTCCGGCGCAGGCTTCTTCCCGATGTTCAACCGCAACAAGAAAAGCATCGCGCTGGATCTCAAATCGCCGCAAGGCATGGAGGTCGCGCTCAAGCTGATCGCGACTGCCGACGTCGTGAGCGAGAACTTCCGCCCCGGCACGATGGACCGGCTCGGCCTGGGTTACGAAACCTTGTCCCGGCTGGATCCGCGTCTCATCTACGTCAGCCACAAAGGCTTTTTGCCCGGCCCCTATGAGAAGCGCACCGCGTTGGATGAGGTGGTGCAGATGATGGGAGGCCTGGCCTACATGACCGGGCGTGAGGGCGATCCCTTGCGGGCGGGCACCAGCGTGAACGACATCATGGGTGGGATGTTCGGGGCCATGGGGGCCATGGCCGCGCTCGCCCAGCGCGAAAAGACCGGCCGCGGCCAGCTCGTCCAATCAGCGCTGTTCGAGAACAATGTGTTTCTGGTGGCGCAGCACATGATGCAGTTTGCCGTCACGGGCAAGCCCCCCGCGCCCATGCCCAACCGCATCTCGGCCTGGGCCATCTATGACGTGTTCACGGTCAAGAACGGTGAGCAGATCTTCCTGGCGGTGGTCAGCGACAGTGCCTGGGCCGCTTTCTGTGAGGCGTTCGATCTGGGCCCACTGAAGACCGATCCGCGCCTGCGCAGCAACAACGACCGCGTGCTAGCCCGCGACTGGCTGCTGCCCGTGCTGCGCGCCCACCTCGAGAACCGCACGGCCCAGGACATCGCCCGGATCTTCGAAGAACGCGGGCTGCCCTTTGCCCCGATCGCCAAGCCCCAAGACCTGCTGGACGATCCCCATCTGAACAGAACGGGCACGCTAGCGCCCATCACGCTGCCCGATGGTCGCGCTTGCAAGACCGTGCTGCTGCCCCTGATGCTGGGCGACAGCCGACCGGGCATCCGCATGAACCCGCCCCGGCTGGGCGAACACAGCGTGGCCCTGCTCGAGGAGCTGGGCTACACCGCACGTGAGATTGAAACCATGCAGGCCCAAGGCCTGGTTCAGGGAGAGGCCCATGTCTGAGTTGCAACGCCGAGACCTCATCAAGCTGGCGCTGGCCGCCACACTGCCGGTGTTGACGGGCCGCGTGCAGGCCCAACCCGCCTGGCCGACCAAGCCTGTGCGCCTGGTCGTTCCGTACGCGGCGGGCGGCGGCACGGATGCCGTGGCCCGGCTGATCGCCGAACGCATCACCCAGGACACGAAGTGGCCGATCATCGTGGACAACAAGCCCGGCGGTGCGGGCAACATAGGCCTCGACATCGTGGCCAAATCGCCTGCAGATGGCTACACCCTGGGACTGGCGCAGACGTCCAATCTGGCCATCAATCCGGTGGCCATGGAGCGCACCCCGTTCAATGAAAAGAAGGACTTCATCGCCATCGCCGCAGTGGCCGAAGTGCCGACCATCCTGGTCGTGCGCCAAGAAGCGCCGTGGGGCACCCTGGCCGATCTCATCAGGGCGGGCCGCAACGCCAAGACGCCACTCAAGCAGGCGCTCGCCGGCACCGGCACCGTGGGCCACCTGGCCGGTGTGATGCTGGCCCGCCAGGCCGGACTCAACAATGTGCTGGACATCCCCTACAAGGGGGCGGCTCCCGCCATCACCGATCTGCTGGGCGGGCAGACCGACTGCATGTTCGCCACCCCTCAGGCCGTCATCGGCATGATCAAGGCCGGGCGGCTGCGGGCCTTGGCGGTGACCTCGCTCAACCGCCTGTCCATCCTGCCCGGCACACCCACGGTGGCCGAGTCAGGCTATGCGGGCTTCCAGGCCACCGACTGGAAGATGCTGGTGGCCCCGGCCAAGACCCCAAAGGACCTGGTGCAGGCGCTGAACGCCGCCACCGAGCGGGCCTTGGCACAGCCCGCCACGCGTGAACGCCTGGCCGCCGAGGGCAGCCTGCCGTTGGGCGGTTCACTGGAAGCAACTGCCCGCTTTCTGCAGACCGAACAGGCCCGATGGCAAGAGCTGATCAAGGCCAGCGCCATCAAGTTCGACTGAGCAAATCCCAACCTACATCATTCGAGAGACAAGACATGCACATCCAGCAAACGCTGCTGCCTTTCACGCTGGCAGCCAGCCTTGGCATGCCCCTGTGGGCACAGCCCGCCTGGCCCGACAAACCGGTGCGCATCGTGGTGCCCTATGCGGCCGGCGGCACCACCGACTTCGCAGCCCGTCAGGTGGCCCAGAAGCTGACCGAACAGACCGGTCAGTCGTTTTTCGTCGAAAACAAAACGGGCGCCTCCGGCACCATCGGCAGCAACTTCGTGGCCAAGGCAGCCCCCGACGGCAACACCCTGCTGACCAACGACACCACCTACGCGATGCTGCCCGCAATCTTCAAGAAGCTGCCTTGGGAACATGCTTCGGATCTGATCCCGGTGACCACACTGGCCATCACCCCGGTCGTGCTGGTGGTGCCTGCGCAGTCTCCGTTCAAGACCGTGGCCGATCTGATCGCCTATGCCAAATCGCATCCAGCTCAACTCAATTTCGGATCGGGTGGCGCGGGCAGCTCCACCCACCTGGCGGGCGAGGTGTTCAAACGGGAAGCCCAGGTCTTCATGACCCACATTCCCTACAAAGGTGCAGGCGACGCCATGCTGGCCCTCATGGGCCAGCAGGTCGACGTCCTGATCACGGCCAGCCCCACGGCGATTCCCGTCGTGAAAGGCGGCAAGGTGCGCGCCCTGGCAACCACCGGTGACAAGCGCCTGGCTGGCCTGCCGGCCGTGCCCACCTTCAAAGAGGCCGGGCTGCCAGGCTTCACCGTGGTCAACTGGTTTGGCCTGGCCGCGCCCAAGGGCACGCCAGCCAGCGTCGTGCAAAAGCTGCAGCAAGAAGTCGCGAAAGCGATGACCGACCCGGCCCTGCAAGAGCGCTTCGCTCAGCAGGGAGCCCAGCCTGGCGGCCTGCCCAGCGCCGATTTCGCCGCGTTGGTCAAGAAAGAAATCGCGGCCTGGTCGGCCATCGCCCAGTCCGCCGGTGTCAAACCGGAGTGAGCCCGGCCATGTGGAACCTGAGCTTCACCCCGCCCACCGTCATCCCCACTGAGGTGCTGACCCGCCTGCCCGATGTCTTCAGGCAGGCCCGGCGCACTGACTGGGTGGATGCCAACAAGCCCGGCCATGTCATGGACAGCTTTCTGGAAGGCCCTGTGTTTGATGCGCAGGGCAACCTCTACGTGACCGACATCCCCTATGGCCGCATCTTCCGGACCGCACCTGATCTGAGCTGGCATCTGGTGCTCGAATACGACGGGTGGCCCAACGGGATGGCCATCCACCCCGATGGCAGCCTGTGGATCGCCGACTACAGGAGAGGCATTCTTCGCCTGGATCCGGGCACAGGCCAGCTGAGCACCGTGCTGGGTCACCGCAACAGCGAGTCCTTCAAGGGCGTGAATGACCTGGTGTTTGATCGCGACGGCCACCTGTACTTCACCGACCAGGGCCAGACCGGCCTGCACGACCCGACGGGCCGGGTGTACCGCCTGCGATCCAACGGCCAGTTGGACCTGTTGCTGGCCAACGCCCCCAGCCCCAACGGTCTGGCCGTCAATGATGACGCGAGTGTTCTGTTCGTGGCCGTCACAAGGGGCAATCAGATCTGGAGGGCACCGCTGTTGCCCGACGGAAGCCTCTCGAAAATGGGCGCATTCCAGACCTTCTTCGGCACCAGCGGCCCCGATGGCCTGGCCTTGCTGGAGCGCGATCGGCTGCTGGTCGCCCACGCCAGCCTGGGCGGGGTGTTCGTGCTCAACGGCCGCGGTGAAGTGACCGATTTCCTGCGCAGCGCAGCAGGGGCCACCGTGACCAATGTGGCCGTCAGACCGGGCACCCAGGAGGTGGTCATGACCGAGTCATCCACCGGGAGCATTCTGCATGCCCGCCTAGACGCGGGCGATAGAGCCCAGGCCAGGGACTGAAAATCAGCGCAGCCCGCTGATCTGGCGCCATCGTGCCACCAGCGGGTGGTGGACCTGGCGGCGGCTGCCGGCCAGTAAGCCCTTCAAGGCAAGCTCATGGCCTGGGCCAGGTGCGAGTAGACCAAGCCCACCCGCCGCAGGTGGCGGGCTTCGGGATGGGTCAGCAGCCAGAGTTCGGTCTCGCCTTCGTCCAGCGGCTCTGTCAGGCGCACGACATCCTTGCGGTCTTGCGCGAGGAACAGCGGCACGATGCCCACCCCCAGGCCGAGCGCGATCAACTCCAGCACCGACAGGATGCTGTCGACCCGATAGCGTGGGGCCACCTTGGGAAAATGGCGCTTGCGCCAGAGCACCGAAGGATGCTCGGGCAAAGCGTCGTCCGGGGCGATCCAATCGGCCTGGCCAGCCTCGACCTCAGCGAGGCTGTGCACTGAGCCTCGGCGTGGGGCATACAAAGCGACGCGGATGGTCCCGACCTTTTTGCCGACCAGGTGCTGCGGTGGGTGTCGGGTTGCGCGCACGGCGATGTCGGCGTCGCGTCGCGTCAGGCTGGCCAGTTCGTTGCCGGTGTGCAGCTCGAAGTTCAGCTGCGGGTGCGCCCGGCGCAGGCCTTGCAAGGCGGGGGCGACCACGCCGTGCAGCAGGGTGTCGGTGGTCGTGATGCGCACCGAGCCTGCAATGCTTGAAGGTGCCGAGTCAACGGATGAGCGAGCTGCCGCCAGTGCCGATTCGATCTGCTCGGCATGGACCATGAGCTCGGTCGCGAACTCGTTGGCCAGGTAGCCCGTTCGACTGCGCTCGAACAGTGGACGCCCCAGCCCGCGTTCGATGCGCTGCAACGAACGGAACACCGTCGAAGCATCGACCCCCAGCCTTTCGCCCGCGGTAGCCAGCGTCCCGGCGCGGGCCAGCGCCAGCAGGACCTCCAGATCGGAGGGTGAAATTTTGTATTGCGTTGTTGCAATCATGGTGTGCGACAGAGTCTATTTCCATTTCTCATTTGCAACAACACACTGAAGACCTCATCAACGCCTCCGGAGTCAGTCATGGATTCATGGGTCACGTCGACCGCCCCTTCCAGCGGCACCCCTTTGACACTGGTCAGCCACGCGCTGTGCCCCTATGTGCAGCGCGCCGCCATCGTGCTGGCCGAAAAAGGCCTGGCCTTTGAACGACTCAACATAGACCTGGCCGCCAAGCCAGACTGGTTCCTGAAGATCTCGCCACTGGGCAAGACACCGGTGTTGCTCGTCGGGGACAAGGCCATCTTCGAGTCGGCTGTGATCTGCGAGTACCTCGACGAGACCACGCCTGCGCGCTTGCATCCGGCCGATGCGCTGCAGCGCGCCCGGCACCGCTCGTGGATCGAGTTCGGATCTGCTTTGCTCAACCTGATCGGCGCCTTCTACAGTGCGGCCGAAGAAACGGCCTTGAACGCGCGGGCCGCAGAGATCCACACCCGTTTCGCGCAGATCGAGTCGGCCTTGGGCGATGGACCTTTTTTTGCAGGCCCCCACTTCAGCCTGGTCGATGCCGTGTTCGGGCCGGTGTTCCGGTATTTCGACGTCCTTGACGGGATAGCCGACTTCGGCTTCTGGGCCGGCTTGCCGAAGCTTCAACGCTGGCGCCAGGCGCTGGCTGCTAGGCCGTCTGTGCTAGGCGCCGTGCGCGCCGACTATCCCGAACGCTTGCGCCAATTTTTGCTGGCCCGGGGATCATCGCTCTCGCAGAGGATGGTGCCAAGCCATAGGGCGGGTTGAGGGACAACCGCCGGCTTTGGAATCGGGGGAGTGATCGCCAGCAGCAAAGCCGCCACCAAGCACGAAAAATAAGACCTGTGCGATCAGCTTGAGGCCGGCGGTGCCACCGCCTCGGCCATGGCCTGGGCCAGGGCGTGGTTGCCCTGCGCCTGCAGGCCGCGAATGGCGCCTTCGCGGTCTGGGGCCTGATGGTGCTGGTTCAGCTTGCGCTTGCCCTCCAGGCGGGTGATGCGGACCTCGATCCCCACGATGTGGCGCAACTGTTCGGCCAGGTAGTCAGGCGGCGCGTCCCCCATCTTCCAGGGGCTGGGCTGGTCGGCCTCGTGCTCGCGCGTCAGCTTGGCCACCACGCCACGGACAAAGCGCTCGTCGTCGCGGACATGCAGCGTGCCGTGGGCATGCACCACCTCGTAGTTCCAGGTGGGCACACGACGATGGGTCTCGTGCTTGCCGGGGTACCAGTTGGGCGAGATGTAGCCCTGCGCCCCGCGAAACACCACCAGCACCGGGTCGCCATCGGCCACCTCCTGCCAAAGCGAGTTGGCCCGTGCCACGTGGGCGATCAACGTGCCTTGCGGGCCCTGATCGGCCTCCAGCAACAAGGGCAGGTGATGGGCCTCCAGCCCGTTGGCGGTGTGGGTCGCCAACATGCCCAGGGCGTTGTGGCGAACGATGCGGTGAAGTTCCTCGATGCGAGGCTCGGCGAATTGCTTGGGCAGGTACATGTGACAACCTTGGTCGGAACAGACGCCGGAAAAGCCCGGCGAGCCCCGCCACTTTGCGGCATCATTGGCCTGAAATAAATATCCAGTTTTTTACAAAATGACCAGGCCAGTTTCGCCATGCCCCTGATCCCCAAGGGCCGCCCCAGCCGCAGCCGCGCGCTGTATGACGAGATCCGTGCCCGCATCGCAGATGGCACCTATGCCCCTGGCCTGGCCTTGCCCTCCACCCGTGCACTGGCGGCAGAACGGGGGCTGTCACGGGCCACGGTCACCCTGGTCTACGAGCAACTGGCCGCCGACGGGTTCATCGAGACGCGCACCGGCGCCAGCAGCCGAGTGGCCGCAGGCCCTGCCGCCACTGCCCCTACCGCAGACCAGCCTGTCGCGCGGCCCAGGCTGCCCCCCGCCGGGCACCACGCCGGTCGGCTTTCAGCCATCGGGCAACGCATGGCTGCTTTGGGACCGAACGATGCGCGCCCCACCGCCCCCGGCGAGATCGACTTCATCTACGGGCCACTGTCGGGCGCCGACTTCCCGACCCTGGCCTGGGGCAAGGCCATGCGCCAGGCGGAGCGCCAGCGGGCCAGCCGGCTCGCGTATGACGACCCGCGAGGCCACCTTCCGCTGCGCCAGGCGCTGCACACCCACCTGAGCCAGACCCGTGGCCTGGTGTGCACGCTGGACCAGATCATGATCGTCAACGGATCGCAGCAGGCGCTGGACCTGTGCGCCCGCCTGCTGCTGGACCCAGGCGACAGCGTAGTGGTCGAGAACCCCGGCTACCAGGCCGCCCAGCAGGCCTTCATGGCCTGTGGGGCCCGGCTGGTGGGTGTGGAGGTGGATGGGCAGGGCCTGAAGACCGGGCATCTTGCAGCGCTGGGCGCGGTGCAGATGGCCTATGTCACGCCCACCCACCAGTTTCCGCTGGGGTCTTTTCTGCCCCTGGCCCGCCGAAAGCAATTGCTGGCCTGGGCCAACGAAACCGGCGCCTGGGTGATCGAGGACGATTACGACAGCGAATACCGCTACACGGTGGGCCCCGAAGAAACGCTGCAATCGCTGGACCGCCACGCCCGCGTGATCCACGTGGGCACCTTCTCCAAAACCTTGTCGCCCCAACTGCGCCTGGGCTACATGGTGCTGCCCCCCAGTCTGGTGGCCCCCTTTGCCACCGCCAAGCGCCTGGCCGACCGCCAGACCGCATCGGGGGTACAGCGTGCCTTGGCCCGGCTGCTGGAAGACGGCAGCTATGCGCGCCACGTGAGGCGCATCCGTCGCCACCAGGCGGCCCGCCAGCGCGCGCTGACCCAGGCGCTGACGCAGCAACTGGGTGACCACATCGAGATTCAGGGCGCCGCCAGCGGCCTGCATGTGGTGGTGTGGTGCCGCTCGCTGCCACCCAGCGCCGAAACAGCCCTGGTGCAAGCCGCCCGCGATCTGGGCGTGCGCGTCTACCCCATCAGCCCGCTGTACCACCCCCACAGCACATTGCCTGGCCAGCAGCGCTCCGCGGGCCTGATCATGGGCTACGCCCTGCTCGACGAGGCGGCGATCATGGAAGGCGTGAAGCGCCTGGGCACAGCCTTGCGCCAGGTACAGGCGGGCACGATGCCCTGACAGCCTGCGAGCGCTTGGGGCGGCGATCACTAGCGCCTGCCTGACACAAGAAACAGCGGGGCCAGGGCTGGACCTGGGCCTGCGCGAGGCTCGCACGCAGGCAGACGGCTTGGTGCTGGGTGTCACACCCCGTCGACTCAAGACCCGGGAGCGAGATCGACAGCGCCCCCAAGACGCCGAGCAGCCAAGCCATACCTACAAATGATGGCATCCATAGGCAATCCGTCTTTGTGTTCGAGTGCGGGCCCCCCGAAACTGCAGGCCTGTTCTGCTCAGAGCCCCTACCCATGCCCTCCACACACATGACTGCCCTGCAAAAGCAGTCAGCACAGGCAGGCTTCTCGCTGGTTGAAGCCCCCTTGCCACCCGCACCTCAGGCCGACGAGGTCCTGATCGAAGTGGCCGCCGCAGGCATCTGCGGCACCGACCTGCACATCGACCGCTGGACCCCCAGCTACCACTTCATGGCGCCAAGACTGCCTGTGACGCTTGGCCACGAATTCAGCGGCCACGTGCGCGCCTGCGGTGCGTCAGTCCCAACCGCTCTGCTCAATCGCCTGGTCACGGTGCGCCCTTCAGTGGTCTGCGGCGAATGCGAAGCCTGCCAGCGACAGCGGTTTGACGACTGCGTAACGCGACGTGGCATCGGTGTGGCACGTCACGGCGCCTTCGCGAGGTGGGTGAGCGTGCCTGCGCGCAACTGCGTGCCTGTGCCCGAAGAGGTGTCACCCCTGGTCGCGGCCCTGGGTGAACCGCTGACCGTGAGCCACGAGGCGGTACGCACGGCAGAGATCCGCCCGGGCGACAAAGTGCTGGTGCTGGGCCCGGGCAACATCGGCCAGGGCATGGCCTTGTTTGCGAGAGCCGCTGGCGCGGCTCAGGTGGTGATCGGGGGCCATGACGACGCGCCCCGCATGGCCATTCTATGGGCCATGGGATTCACAGACCTGATCGACTTCGCCCGACACAACATGGTCGAGGCTCTGGCCGAGTACACCCGGGACCGAAAATTCGACGTGGTGCTGGAGGCCACGGGCGCGGCCCAGGTGATTGCACCGGCGCTGGCTGTGCTGAAACCCAGGGGGGTCTTGGTCGTGGCGGGCATCCACGCTGCACCGGTACCGATCGACCTGACGGCCATGGTTCGCCAGCACCATCAGATCCGGGCTTCCTACCGGGCCCCTGAAGCCAGTTGGCCCGAAGTGGTTCGCTTCATGGCGGCCCATCCCGAGGTGCTCGCAAAAATGGTCACGCACCAGTTTCCGCTGGCACAGGCCGCGACGGCGTTCGCGCTGGCCCACCAGCGCGAGGCCACCAAGGTCATGCTCTTGCCTGCCACTGAAGCCGCGCCAGCATGAACGCCAATCCCACGGCCTTCCTGGCGCTATGGAATGGCTTGCGCGACCTCTCTGTGCTGGAGGAATACGAGCGCTGGCACAGCTTCGAGCATGTGCCCGAGCGCCTGTCCGTGCCCGGCATTCTGGAGGCGCGCCGGTACGGCTCGCTGGACTCGGGCGGCCAGTTTTTCACGGGCTACTGGCTGGCTGACCTGGCGGCCCTGCAGAGCCCTCGCTACCAGGAACTGCTGCAGCAGCCCACGCCATGGTCGGCACGGATGCGCCTGCAATTGAACGACTTTGTCCGGCACCCGACCCAGTTGCTGGGCAGTGCTGGCGTGACAAGGGGCCAGGCCCTGGCGACACGCCTGCTGACCTTGCCCCGCTCTGTGTCGCTGCACGAGGCATTGCGCCAACTCGATCGGCACATGAACCATGCCGTCGCCACAGCAGGCCTGCTGAGGGCCGAGTGGTCCAGGTTGGCCGACGAAAACATGCCGAGCCACCCCTTGAGCCCGCAGACGACCGGCACCTCGCCAGGAGAACGGCTGCTCTTGCTGCTGGAGCATTCAACGCCCAAGGCGCTGCAGGCCTTCCTGACCTCGCCGGCAGCATGGCCAGCGCCTTGGCTGGCAGAGGCGCCAGCCCGTTGCTTTGGCCTGTTGAGCACGACACGCCAGGCAGATGCGTACCCGGCAAGCAGGCTGCTCAGGCCTGCGACGCGCCTTGACCTGATGCCATGAAGGCCTTCAAAACGGGCCTTCGATATGGGCCTTAGATACGGGCCAGCCTGCCGCCCATCCCCTGCCCTCTCGTCAGGGCGACATGAGAACATTGGAGACAAACCATGCCCATCACCGATTCTGTTTCAATCACCGCCCGGCCAACCCCACCGGGCATCCGCCGACGAGACTGTTGGCTGGGCGCATTGGCCCTGGCGGCACCCGCGGCATTCGCCGCGGCCTGGCCTGCCAAGGCCTTGCGAATGGTCGTGGGCTACCCCAGCGGCTCTTCTCCCGACATGCAGGCACGTCTGCTGGCCGAACCCCTGAGCAAAGCCTTGGGGCAAGCCGTGGTGGTGGACAACAAACCCGGCGCCAGCGGCAACATTGGCGCCGACCAGATCGCCAAGGCCGATGACGGCCACACCTTCGGCATCATCGGCAACGGCCCGCTGACCAGCTCCCGCCACCTGTACAGCCATCTGCCGTATGACCCGGTGCGGGACCTGGCCCCGCTGGCCCTGATCGGGACCGCGCCATTGGTGTTGGTCAGTGCAGAGGCCAGCGCCCGTCAAGGGGCTGCGGCGTTTCTGGCCGAGGCCCGCAAATCCGGAGATCGCTGGGCCTATGGCTCCATCGGTCCGGGCTCAGGGGGCCACCTGGGCATGGAACTCATCAAGAACCGGCTGGGTTTCCAGGCCCTGCATGTGCCTTTCAATGGGGGCCCGGCCATCATCAATGCCATTCTGGGGGGCCAGGTGCAGATGAGCCTGCTGCCCGCCTCCACCGTCACCCCGCTGGTGACATCTGGCAAATTGAGTGCTGTGGCGGTCAGCACAGCCGCTCGCAGCGTGTTGGCCCCAGGCCTGCCCGGCATGTCTGAGCTGGGCGCGGCGGGGCTGGACATCGAGGTCTGGAACGCCGTGATGGCCCCGGCCCGCCTGGAAGAAACGCGCCGCGCCCGACTGGCCCAGGCCCTGACCGAGGTGCTGCAAGACAGCAGCCTGCGTGAGAAGCTCCAAGCCCAGGGCTGGCGACCTGCCGCCAGCACACCGGCCACACTGGCAGAACGCATCCGACGCGAATCGGCCCTGTACGGTGACCTCATTGCGCGGGCCAAAATACACTTGGACTGAAGCGCGCCTTTGCTGCGCTTCTGCAGCATCGCCCCCATGGAACTCAGACACCTCCGCTACTTTGTGAGCGTCGCCGAACTGGGCAGCGTCAGCCGCGCCTCCGAGAAGCTCTTCGTGGCCCAGCCAGCCCTCTCCGCCCAGATACGGCAGCTTGAGGAGGAAGTGGGCGTGCCGCTGTTTGTCCGCCTGCCCAGAGGCGTGCGCCTGACAGCAGCGGGAGAAAGCTTTCTGGAAGATGCCCGCGTCATCCTCAGCCGCACCTTGCAGGCAGCGCGCCGTGCACGCTCCAGGGAGCAGGACCAGCAGCAGGTGTTCCGAATCGGGCTGGTGCCCTCTGCCACCCATGGGTGGCTGCCTGCCGTGCTGAACCGCCTGCGAGAGGAGGGGCACGGACTTCGCGTGGAGGTGCGTGAACTGATCACGTCCCGGCAGTTGCAAGCGCTCCGGGACAACGAGATCGAAATCGGCCTTGGCCGACCCGGGCCCGGCCTGGATGAACGCTTCGTGCTTGCCGTCATCGACGACCCCTACTGCCTGGCCTTGCCCCTGGGCCACCCCTTGGCGCGGCCGGGCCTGCCTCTGGACCTTGCCGAGGCGGCCAGCGAACATTTCGTGGGCTTCTCACGCTACCAGGTGGCCGACTTCTTCGACCGCACAGCGGCACTGTGTCTGGCGGCGGGCTTCAGCCCCGATGTACGACACGAGGCCGGGCAATTCCTGAACGTTCTGGCGCTGGTGGCCTGCGGGCTGGGCGTGGCCATCGTGCCGGCCTCGTTTGCGGTTTTGGGTGCCGAGGGCGTGGTCTTCCGTCGCCTCGAGCCACTGGGCCTGCCCAGCCAACTGGCCTTGCTGGGCCGGGCCTGGCAAGAACAGCAGCAGCTCACCACGGAACCCGTGCGCACCACACTGGCCACGGCCTTGACCCGTATCGGCCAGGCCGAGCTGGCCAGCCTGGCCCGCCGCATTCAGGCGCTTTGAGCCGGCCTCGGGGTCAACCAGGGCCGGCT
The DNA here is from genome assembly GCF_059416245.1 of Curvibacter sp. GW821-FHT09D12. Classification (NCBI taxonomy): domain Bacteria; kingdom Pseudomonadati; phylum Pseudomonadota; class Betaproteobacteria; order Burkholderiales; family Comamonadaceae; genus Curvibacter; species Curvibacter sp. GW821-FHT09D12. Next base: position 28,008 of record NZ_JBWKOU010000041.1, read on the forward strand.
CTCGCAGCTCAGAAAAAGTGGGAGATGCCCAGCGCCACCTGATTCACGTTCTTGCCTGCAGCAACCACCGGCCCCGCATTGCTCGCGCTGTTGAAGGTGAAGCTGCTCTTCGGGCCGTTGTGGATCTGCGAATAACCGGCGTACAGCGAGGTGCGCTTGCTCAGGGCATAGCCATAACGGGCGCTGACAGAAGAAGCGTCGGTGTCCGCGGCCCTTCCGCTGGTTCGGCCATACGACAACCACAGGGAATGGACCCCCATCGGAACCATGGCCGACAACTCCCAGGCATCCTTGCCGGACGTGGCACTGCCGGCAAGCAAATCCCGCTGTCGGTAGTTTGCGAAGGCGGCCTTGGCAACCCCGAAGTCATAACTGCCGCCCAGCACAGCGTAGGTGCTGGTGTTGGACGCGCTGGTGTTTGAACGCATGTAGCTGGCCCCCAGTTGCAGGGCGCCCACCTTGTAGTCGAGGGACGGGTTGAAGACATTGCCGACCGAGCTGTTGGCCTGGCCACCGAAGGCGTACAAGCTCTTGAGCTTGAATCCAGCCACCTCTGGCGACTCGTAGCGCAGAGAGTTGTTGATGCGCAGCACGGTTCCGTCACGGAAGTAGTTCAGCGCATCGCCCCAGATCAGCCCGCTCACGGTGTAGGTTGCCAGGCTGGTGTGCAGCACCGAATAGTGGCGCCCCACGGTCAGTTTGCCCCAGCCCTGCCCTTCGGCGCCCACAAAGGCCTGGCGCCCGAATGCAAGCCCGCCCTGGCCAAGACTGCCGTCGGTGGCATTGAGGCCCATCTCAAGCATGTAGAGGGCCCGGGTTCCTCCACCCAGGTCCTCCTGGCCTCGCACCCCCAGGCGCGAGCCCCAAATGACGCCGCTGGCCATGGCCATGGAGGTGCCTGCGCCCGTGTCGGATCGGGTCACGCCGTTGTCGACCACGCCAAACAGCGTGGGGCCGGCGCTCGTGGCGGTCTGGGCATGGGCCACCGACAGCAGGGCCTGCATGGCAAGCCCAATGGCCAGGCAGGCCTGGGGTTTGATGGATGGTTCAGGGTTCAAGTTCTCGTCTCCGATGTGTTGTGTCTATGGACTGTTTGCGTCCAACCTTGGAGCCGAGATGGTGCGTTTGGAGCCGAATCGCCACAAATACCGATTTCCGATAGGCGGTATCGGTGGGAGCGATGCCACGTCAATACAGGCGGCGCTCAGAGCGGATCGACCGTGCTGGCGAACCCCCAAGCAGCTTCACCCCCCTTGCCAGGGGTCTGCTTCAGGATCGCCAAATTCGGATTTGAGAAAGGCCAGGAACGCCTGCACCTTGCGCGGCACATGCTTGCGGCCGGTGAAGGCCAACCACACCTGCCACGATTCACCCACCCAGCCGGGCAACACGCGCACCAGCGCCCCGCTCTGCAGGTACGGTTGGGCATGGGCAGAGAGCATGCCGATGATGCCCATGCCCTGCAATGCGGCCATGTACAGGGCCTCGGGGCTGTGCGAGTGAAAACGGGCCGGCCCGGGCCGCACATCCACACCGGGCTGCGCCCCGGGGCCCGTCGGGTGAAAGCGCAACACCTCGGGCAGGCCCTTGCCCTTGGGGAACAGACAGGCGTGCTGCGCCAGCTCTGAGGGATGCGCCGGGGCCGGGTAGGCCTCCAGATACCGGGGCGATGCACAGAGCAAGGCATGGGTGGTGCCCAGCTTGACGGCGGTGTAGTCGCCATCGGCCAGGCCCTGACGGCTGAACAGCACAGTCACATCCGACTTGAGATCGGGCGCCTCCAGGTGTCGGTCGCTGGTGTTGACCTCGATCTCCAGCCGAGGGTACACGCGCTGTAGCCGCGGCACCCGGGGGATCAACTGGGCCGCCGCAAAATCAAGCGACGATTGCACCTTCAACAGCCCGCCCGGTGTGCGCCCGCTGGTACTGGCCTCATCGTTGGCGGCATCCAGCCCCTCGATCAAGGGCCGGATGCGCGCCACATACACCTCGCCCGCCTCGGTCAGCGACAGCGTGCGGGTGGTGCGTTGCAACAGCCGGATGTTGAGCGCCGCCTCCAAATCCTGGATCAGCCGCGTGACCTTGGCCCGCGAGGTGTTGAGGGCCTGCGCAGCAGGCGCAAACCCGCCCTGGTCCACCACACTGAGCAGGGCACGCATTGAATCGAGTTGGTTCATGACTGAGTAAGACAGGCCGCAGAGCACGCAAGGTTCAGCGGGCGACTTTAGTCGCAATGGTGGGTGGCTGCTTGTACAGGGGTGTCAAGGCCAGTGGAGCAATAACGGTGGGGGCATGGGATGGCAATCAAAAATGCTATCAACCGCTCAAGTCGAAAAACTCGGTACTTCAAAACACCTTTCATAGAGCCACGACATTGGAGACAGCACTTGGGGAACTGCGCCGGGTTTTGAGAGCGAGGGAAGTGCGCTGAAAGATGGCACCGTGTTTTGCATGTTTGTAGACGATCAGGGCTGCTGCGTCATGCCGCTGGGATTTGAAGTGCCATTGAGATCCTGAAAAGGTGGCGGGATTGCCGCGCCCGATGTACCGATGGGGTGGGCTGTGAGGAGGGCCGCTTTGCAGGGCGGATTCAACCGGTCGATGCAACACACTAGCAGTGCACGTTGTGCAAGGAGATTCGTGTGAAGCAAAGACCAAGG
>NZ_JBWKOU010000042.1:0-26923 GCF_059416245.1 Curvibacter sp. GW821-FHT09D12
AGAACGCTCTTGAGCGCATGCATGTCCAGGTGCGCCTCGGCCAATAGCCGCTTGAGCTTTGCGTTCTCAGACTCCAGCTCTCGCAGGCGTTGGGCCTCCGAGACCTGCATGCCGCCGAACTTGGCACGCCACTTGTAGAAAGTCGCATCACTAAAGCCGCCGTTGCGGCAGAGTTCCTTGATAGGCATGCCTGCCTCCGCCTGTCGAAGGAACCCAATGATCTGTTCCTCGCTGAATCTGCTTTTCTTCATATCCGTCATTCTCCAGTTGGTCGCTAGAGGTGCATCTCACAAAGGTGAATGCCAGTCCGGGGGTCCAGGAATGTCATCGCGTCGACAGTCTCGCGCGGCCGCCATGCATAGCATTCCGCCATGAACTGCTCAGACCTACCAGTGGCCTTGCCCAACCATCCCATCCCGCCTTCCTGCCGCTCCCCCGGCTCGCCACCTCTCGCGGCCCTACCGCTACGCCAGGCAGTGGACTGGGCCATCGTCTCTCGGCGCAGCATACGCGCCTTTCTGCCCACGCCGGTAGGTCGGGGTGAGGTGTATGCCATCCTTGACGTGGCACGCCACGCGGCATCTGGCATGAACACCCAACCATGGCGCGTACACGTGCTCACGGGCGGCGCCAAAGATCGGCTGAGCGCTGCAATCGCTGCCGTGGACAACAATGGTGAAGCATCTGTAGGTCTCACCGAGCCCTACCAGTATTACCCGCTTGAATGGGTGTCACCCTATGTGGAACGGCGCCGCAAGGTGGGCTGGGATCTCTATGGCCTGCTCGGCATTGCTAAGGGTGACAAGGCGCGCATGCACGCCCAGCATGGCCGCAACTATCGCTTCTTCGATGCGCCCGTGGGCCTGATCTTTACGGTGAATCGGGTACTGCAGGCCGGTAGCCTGATGGACTACGGGATGTTCCTCCAGAGCCTAATGGTGGCGGCCCGCGCACGCGGTCTTGATACTTGTCCGCAGGTGGCGTTCACCAAGTTTCACCAGATCATCCACACCGAGCTGGGTATCCCCAATACCGAGATGGTGGTCTGTGGCATGAGCCTGGGCTACGCCGACCCGGGAGGCATCGAAAACACGCTGGTAACTGAACGCGAAAGCGTCGAATCCTTCACCACCCATCACGAATAGCATCTGTGGAGACAACAGCATGACCTTAAGTACACCAAACTGCCCATCCCGCAGCCCTTACAAGGGTGGTCTGGAACGAACATCCGCCAACTACTTGCCGCTCACCCCTTTGGGGTTCTTGGACCGCAGTGCACTAGTACACCCCGAAGGAATCGCAGTGGTACACACCGGTACCAGGCAAACCTGGGCGCAGACGCGTGAGCGCGCCTACCGTCTGGCAAGTGCCCTGGCACAGCGCGGCGTGCAACGTAGCGACACTGTGGCCATCATTGCGCCCAACACGCCGGCGATGCTTGAGGCGCACCTGGGCATCCCGTTGTGCGGCGCGGTCATCAATGCAATTAACTGCCGGCTCGACGCCGAGGGCATCGCTTTCATCCTGAACCACGGTGAGGCGCGCATCCTTATGGTGGACAGCGAATTCGCCGCGCTCGCGGCGCAGGCCGTCGCGGGCCTAGCTCACCCACCGCTGATGGTCGCGATTCACGATGCAGGCCTACCTGCAAAGCCAAACTTCGGCGCGCTCGATTACGAAGCCCTGCTGGCCGAAGGCAACCCGGCGTTCGAAGGCGTGTGGCCTGAGGACGAATGGGACCCCATCGCGCTAAACTACACTTCAGGCACCACCGGTGACCCTAAGGGCGTGGTACCCAGCCACCGCGGCACCTACCTAATGAGCATGCTGCAGTTGATCGACTGGGCCACGCCGCGCAACCCTGTGTACCTGTGGACGCTGCCAATGTTCCACGCCAACGGCTGGTGCTTCACCTGGGCCATTACCGCGGCCGCAGGCACGCATGTGTGCCTGCGTAAGGTCACGGCCAAGGCCATCTTCGATGCCATTGCCGAGCATGGCGTGGACCATTTCTGCGCCGCGCCCACTGTGCTGGCCATGCTTGCGAATGCACCTGCACATGAGCGCATCGTACTGCCGCGCCCTGTACGCGTTCTTACGGCGGGCTCGCCGCCGCCTGCCGCCATTCTGCAGGCTATCGCCGCCATGGGTTTCGATGTCGACCACGTGTATGGCATCACTGAAGTCTCGGGTACGCCCGTCAGTTGCGTGCGCCAGCCTGGTTGGGCGGCCTTGTCGGAGGACGGACGCGCACAGTTGCAGGCCCGCCAGGGCGTGCGCGCTGCAGCGTTGGAGCATTTGAGCGTGATGCACCCTGAGACCCTGCAGCCCGTGCCAGCTGATGGTGTGACCGCAGGCGAGATCATGCTGCGCGGCAACACCGTGATGAAGGGTTACCTAAAGAACCCTGAGGCCACGTCCAAGGCCTTTGCGGGCGGCTGGTTCCACACTGGCGACATCGCGGTGCTGCACCCCGACGGCTACTTGCAAATCACCGACCGCTCCAAAGACGTCATCATCTCTGGCGGTGAGAACATTTCGTCGGTGGAGGTGGAAGATGTGCTGCATCGCCATACCGCAGTGCTTCTTGCAGCCGTGGTGGCTCAGCCCGACGAACGATGGGGAGAGGTACCTTGCGCCTTCGTGGAGCTTAGGCCCGATGCCGTGGGGAGTGTGAGCGCTGAAGAACTCATTGACTTTTGTCGCAGGCATCTGGCGCGTTTCAAATGTCCGCGCCAGATTTTGTTCGGAACGCTGCCCCGAACGGCAACGGGAAAGATCCAAAAGTTTCGCCTGCGCGAGATGGCGGGCAGCCGCGAGGCCATCACAAAGCTAGCGCGCATTCAATCCGAGCCGTCGAACTGAGCGATCATCATTCCCTTGCGATGGCTTGTAGTTCCTTCAGGTCGATCACCTCGATGGAGCCATAACCCAGGCGAATCGCGCCACGGTCCTGTAACTCTTGCAACGCCCGGTTGGCCACTTGGCGTGAAACTCCTGACAGGCGTCCCAATTCTTCTTGTGACAGGGTGATGAGCCTCGATGTGTTGGGGAACAGCTCGTCGTTGAATAGCCCAGACAAGCTGTATGCGACCTGCGCCGTGGTATCGCCCAGCCGATCAGTCTGCACCTGCGCCACGTAGTGCGCTAGTCGTGCATTGAGCTGTCCAATGAGCCATAACGCAAATAGATGGCTCTCGTACAAAAGCCTCAGGAACTCATCGCGTGGCAACATAGCAACCACGCTGTCGGTGAGCGCCGTAACAGCGTAAGGCCGAGGCTCGTCCTTGAGCACTGATCCCTCGCCAAACCAGGCGCCCGAGGGAACGCCCGCGAAAGTGCTGATCTTGCCCTCTTCAGTGATGTTATCGAGCTTGAGCATGCCATGGATCACACCGGCCCAATGTGCTGTCGGCATGCCGCGCCCAAATACAACGCTGCCAGCGGTAAAGCTGCGCACCCTGATAGCGCATCGCACACGCTTCACTTCTTCCTCGGTCAGTGCTGCCATCCAAGACGACCGGGAAAGAAAAGAATCAAGCGGATCTGTATTCATGTTCATGCGAGCGTGCTGAGTTTCGTGCGGATTCTCCAGCAGATCTCAGCTTGCGCCAAGCAAGCTGAGATGGGCATCAGCGTTGAGGAGGTCTGCCGCAAGATGGGCATCAGCGATGCGACGTTCTATGTGTGGCGTAAGAAGTACGCAGGCGTGGGTCCCTCGGAGCAGCGTGGACTGCGACAACTCGAAGAGGAAAACCGCAAGCTCAAGCAGATCGTGGCCGATCGGAGCCTGGACAAGGCGATGTTGCAGGCAGTCGTTGCAAAAAAGCTTTGAGGCCTTCGCAGCGGCGCGCGTTGGTGCCCGAATTGATGCAGCGCTTTGGATGCAGCCAACGCAATGCGTTGCGTGTGGTGAAGATGTCGACCTCGACCTACCTGTACAAAGCGGTCAAGAAGGACGAGTCGGCACTGAAGATGCGCATCAAGGAGATCACCGACACAAGGGTGCACTACGGTTACCGCCGGGTGCACGTGATGCTCCGCCGCGAGGGCCACAGGGACAACGTCAAACGGGTCTACCGCTTGTATAGGGAAGAAGGTCTGTCGCTGCGCCTGAAAAGGCCGCGGCGCAACAAAGCGGCCAAGTTACGCCAGCCTAAGCAGTTGGCCCACGCCATGAATGAAATCTGGAGCATGGACTTCGTGGTCGATGCCTTGTTTGATGGCCGAAAGCTGCGCATGCTGACGGTCGTAGATCTGTTCACCAGGGAGTGCCTGGCCATCGCGGTTGGCCAGAGCTTGAAGGGGGAAGATGTCGTGCGAACGCTGAGCGACGTCTGTGTCCAACGTGGCCTACCAGGCACGATCAAGACAGACAACGGAAGTGAGTTCATCTCCAAGGTGATGGACAAATGGGCCTACGAGCGCGGCGTTGAGTTGGACTTCAGCCGGCCAGGCAAACCGACAGACAACGCGGCAGTGGAGAGCTTCAATGGTCGACTGCGGCAGGAGTGCCTGAACGCGAGTTGGTTCTTGTCATTGGCGGATGCGCAGACCAAAATCGAAACGTGGCGCAGGTACTACAACGAGAGTCGTCCCCACTCTGCGCTGGAGTGGGCCACACCCGCTGAATTCGCCCGCAGTTGCTGCCTGGAGGCAGCAACTGCGATGTCAGAGAGGCCGGAAGTTTCTACTTCTGAGCGGTACTGGAACTGGTACAGGGTCACATGCCGCTGATCCAGACGGCGATTGCGCGGCAGCACAAGTAGCCCCGACGCACGACCTTATTTGCGCTTGTGCATGATTTCCTGCCGACGGCGATCTTGGGCCTGCCGGTTTCCAGGGTCGCTCATACCGTTCGGCAGCAAAGCATCGAGAGCAACAGTGCGCTCGTCAATCTGCTTGTTGGTTGCATCCTGTAGTGCTTTCTTGGACATCGCATAGGCGACGTTGCAGTCAGGGGTGATGCAGCGCGCGTAGCGAATGGCCGTGGACAGCAGTTGTCCCGGCTCCACCACTTCATGAAAGAACCCCAGTCGCTCGGCCTCATCCAGACCGTACAACTCGCCGCGCAAGGTGGTCAGCGCCCCCACCTTGTCGCCAAGAGCGTACTTGATGATCTCCACATAGGCCGCCGGCATCGGAATGCCAATGGGCACTTCGTTGAGACCGAATTTCGCGGTCTTGCGGGCCGCGATGCGGAAATCACAATCCAGGGCAGTGATCAGGCCCCCGGCAATGGCGTGGCCGTTGATAGCCGCAACCGTAGGCCTAGGGTACCGGAAGATGCGCAGATTGGTTTCGCGGTAGGCCTTGTACCAGTCGCGGATCTTATCGAGGTTACCGCTTCCGAAGATCTCGAAACTGTACTGGAAGTCAATACCAGCCGAGAACGCATCACCCTGCCCCGTCAAAACGACGGGGAGCTCGCTGAATTCGCGTTCGAGGCGATCGAATGCTGCATGCAGGTCGGCAAAGAACTGATCGTTCTGGACGTTGACCTTGTTGGTGTTCATGCGCACGACGGCGCATTCATCAATGACTTCGATATCCCATGCCATGTGAGTCTCCTTCAGTTGTTAAGCAAAATGCGGCCAGTGGAATCAATCTTGCAGGTTGAACGCGCGACGCGCATTCCCTCCAAGAAATAGGGTGAGTACATCGTCTCCGAGTTCCAGCGCCTGGACGTCCTTCAGGCATTCTGCTGGGGTCAGCATCGGAAAGTTGGAGCCGAAAAGCACCTTGCGCTTTCCGGGCCCGCGCATGTAGTCCACCATTTCCTGAGGGAAGCGGGAAGCCTTGTAGGCCGAGGTGTCGACGTATACGTTCGGGTGCTTCATCATGAGCGAGATCATCTCGTTCACCCATGGGAATCCGATGTGCCCACCGACGATGCGCAGTTCAGGGAACTCGTGCGCGACGTTGTCCAAATAGGGGATCGGCCGCCCAGGCTCCGAAGGCCGCATCGGCCCGGCATGGCCCACCTGCAGACAGAACGTGATGTCGAGTTCGACGCATTCGGCATAGAGAGGGTAGTACCTGCGGTCGTCGGGAGGAAGCCCCCACAGCCAAGGCAAAACACGCAAGCCCTTGAAACCAAACTGCTTGACGCATCGGCGGAGTTCCCGCACTGCGTCCATCGGCCTGTTGATGTCGACAGACGCAACGCCGACGACGTATCCGGCGTTCACCTTGACCGCCGCGGCCACTTCGTCGTTCGTGATCATCGGCCCTGCCGGTCCCCACCACGCACTCGCGATCGCTCGCGTGACGCCTTGCTCGCGAAACGTCTTGAGGGCCTCGTCGTGCGAAATGTCCGGATGGTCCTCCGCCAGAGTCCGCCATGCCGTCGGCCATCGGCGCAGCGAATCGAACATGGGGTTGAGCAGGTATGCCTTGTTCGGCAGCTGCATCCATGCATCAATGATTTCGGTCATCTAACAACTCCGGACTCAGGTTGACGGAGTCTGCGCCGTTTTGGGCCGGAACTGGTCGTCGAAATCATCCAGGCTGGGCATTGGCAGCACCGGGCGGCTGTCGATGTTCTCCAGGGCATAGAAGAGCTTCATGAGCATGCCCGTTCGTTCTGTATCGTCCACGTAAGGGACGTGATACGCAAAGAACGGCTCATGTACAGAATAGCCCACATATCCCAGCGTGCCTTGCAGCAAGTGCTTGAGCATGTCTTTCAAGTCCCCATGGATCGAGCCGGGACCAAACATGTAGTCGCGCCCCCCCAGTGATGCGACGATCATCGCGCGCTTGCCGCGCATGCCGCCGCGGTCATAGACACGCGTTCCTCCATAGAAAACCCCAGACAAGAACACCCGGTCGATCCAACCCTTGAGTTGAGCTGGTGCCGAATACCAGAAGATGGGGAACACCAGCACAAGCAGATCCGCATTGCGTACGGCCTCGACCTCGGCGGCAATTTGTGGGTCGATGGTCTGGTTTTGCCAGGCATGACGTTGCTCCAATGGATAGACTAGATAGTCCTCGCGTGACCTGGCACCAAAATCGTCCGCACTGGCCACAGCATTGAAGTTAATGGCCTGCAGATCGGTCACACTCGTCTGCCAGCCATCTTTCTCCAAGGCTTCCTTGGTCAAGTCGCGCATGGCCGCGACGAACGAGTTCGGTTCAGGGTGCGCGTAAACGATGTGTGCGCGTTTCATTGCGTGCTCTCCATTGCCTTTCGACGGCGGCCGACGGCCGCGTTGATTTCGATCACCTCTTCATCAATGCGTTGGTGATATTCGCTGCTGGGATGCAGCCAGTCCTTGATGCGACGAAGAATCATGGGATCCTTCGCAGCGAGAAACTTTGCACGCTCCCAGGCCCGCGCACCGATCTCTGCCGCGGGCGATATCTCTGCGACAAGTCCCCAATCGCATGCCTCGGCGCCCGTGAACTTCTCGCCGCCGAGGAGCAGGCGCTTGGCCCGCGGCAGGCCAACGGCCCGCTGCAACAGCAGCGTGCTGGCCGCCTCCGGAGCGATTTCCAGGTCGACGAAAGGAAGCCGGAAGACGGTGTCGGCACTCGTCACCACCCAGTCGGCATGCAGCAGCCAAGTCACGCCGATCCCTGTAGCGGAGCCATGCACCGCAATCACGACTGGTTTCCTTACGTCAGCGATGGCATGCAGGAAGGTTGGCACGGCATCCTGCGACTGCTGAGGCCATTCGTCGAAGGCCTTCAAGTCATGGCCGGCGCAGAACACGTCGCCCGTCCCTGTCACCAGAACACAGCGCACATCATCTCTTTGATCTGCGACCGTCAGCGCATCGGCAATGGCCGCAAACATCGGTATGGTGAGCGCATTGCGCTTCTCAGGCCGAGCTATACAGAGATGCCATACGCCGTCGTGCACACTGCATTGGATGGATTCGGTATCTTTCATGCTCACGTGGATGCTCCTTGCAACCGATGTCCCTTGGTCATCGGTGCATTGTTCTTGCCAGTGATCTCTTCCAGCAAGGCCCGCTGGCGTTCACGCGCCTCTTCGATGGCTTGCAATTTCACATGCCCGAACCCACGGATCTGCTCGGGAATGCGCGCCAACTCCAGACACTCTTTCTGCTTGGCCGCCAAGAAAGGCATCGTCGCCTGGATACCCTGCATGTATTCCTCGATCAACGCGCGCTCCGTCCTACGCTCATGCGTGTACCCAAACGGGTCGAACAACGTACCCCGAAGGAACTTCAGCTTCGCAAGGATTCCAAATGCCGACGCCATCCATCCGCCGTACAGTTGCTTGCGGAGCAGACCATCCGAGTTGCGACGAGTAAAGAGTGGGGGCGCCAAGGAAAACCCAATTTTGTATTCTCCATCGAACTGGCTTTCGATCAGTTTGCGCAGTTCAGGAGACGAATGCAGGCGCGCCACTTCGTACTCGTCCTTGTAGGCCATCAGCTTGAAGAGATTCTTGGCGACGGCCTGTTCGTAGCCGACGGGCTTGGCAGAACCGGACGAGCGCACAGTACGCAGAAAGTCATCGTACCGCTGGGCATAGCTACTACCCTGATAGGCCACGAGCCGCGCATGGCGGTCCTGAACCAGTTCCTGCACGTCTTCCTTGCCTGCCTTTGCCACCCAATGCACCACCGCAGCTGGCTTTGCCACCAGCCGCTCTGGCGACACAACGTACTGCCGACCGATCTTGAATGCACGCAAGTTGGCCGCGACCGCCTGCCCGTTCAACTCGATCGCGCGGCACAGCGCATCGTGCGACAGCGGAACCTGCCCCGCCTGCCAAGCGGCGCCCAACAAGATCATGTTGGCGTAGACGCTATCTCCGCAGTAGCGCACCGCGATGTCATGGGCCGGGATCTTGGTCAGGAATTCCTCTGCACACGCCTGCTCGATAGTGGCCCACAGCGCCTCGTTCGGCATGCTGAAGTCGCGGTTACGCTGGAAGTCGGAGGTGGGCGATACATTGGTGTTCACCATGGCGCGGCAATCAGGCTTCAACCGGCTGATGGAATCCGGATGTGCGCTCACTACCAAATCGCCCCCGATGAGCGCATCCGCGGCGGCGTCCGGTATGCGGGGCGCGTAGATGCCTTCGGCCGTTGCCGCGATGCGTACATGGCTCCAAACCGCGCCGCCTTTCTGGGCCAGGCCGGCCATGTCCATCACGGAGCAATGCAGGCCCTGCAGGTGCGCCGCCATGCCCAGGATGTTGCCGATCGTCAGCACACCCGTGCCGCCGATGCCGTTGACCAGTACGGCGTAGCTGGTGTGCAGCGCTGGCAGTTGGGGATGGGCTGGCTCGGGCCAGGCGGCGGGATCCCCTTCAGAGCCGGCACCGGAGTCGACCGGCTTCTTGCGTAAGGCCCCGCCCTCCACGGCCACGAAGCTAGGGCAGAAGCCGTCGGCACAGGAGTAGTCCTTGTTACAGGAGGACTGGTTGATCTGGCGCTTGCGGCCCAGCGGCGTCTCCAGCGGCTCGATGGAGACGCAGTTGCTCTTGACGGTGCAGTCGCCGCAGCCTTCGCACACTTCCGGATTGATGACGTAGCGAACCGGAGGATCCGGGTACTTGTTTCGCTTGCGCCGGCGTCGCTTTTCGGCGGCGCAGGTTTGGTCGTAGACCAAGGCGGTCACGAAGGGCAATTCGCGCAACTCGCGCTGGACGGCATCTAGATCGCGCCGGTGATGGAAGGTCGTGCCAGGCGCAAACGCTGTTTCGTGCCCCTTGTATTTCTCGATGTCGTCACTGACGACCACGACGCGTGCCACGCCTTCGGCATGTAGCAGTTGCGTCAGCATTGGTGCCGTGAGCGGTCCGTCGTGCGGCTGCCCGCCCGTGAGCGCTGTCGCATCGTTGAACAGTACCTTGAACGTTATCGGCGTCTTTGCCGCCACGGCCTGCCGGATGGAGAGCGAGCCCGAATGGAAGAACGTGCCATCGCCCATGTTAGCGAACATGTGAGGCCGCTTGGAGAAGCGGCTTTGCCCCACCCACGGAGCACCCTCGCCGCCCATGTGCGTGTAGCTTTCGGTACGGCGATCCATCCAGTTGGCCATGTAGTGGCAGCCGATCCCGGCCGAGGCGCGCGAACCCTCGGGTACCTTAGTAGAGCTGTTGTGCGGGCAGCCAGAACAGAAGTACGGCGTGCGCATGAGGGGCGCCAGGAGCTTTCCCTTTTCTGGCGTGTAGGGGAGGGCCTGGCATGCGTCCATGCCCGCAGCATGAAGCCGCGCCTGCAAGGCCGCTGCGATGTCCACGGGCCCGAGTTCGGAGTCTCCGCGCAAAAGGCGCTGTCCATGCGGAATCTCGAATTCCGCGCATTGGAGCCCACCACTGGACTTACCTACGACCTGAGGCGCTTTCTCGCCACTTACGGCAAGCGGGTAGAGGATGTCCTTGACCTGCTGCTCGATCAGCGCCCTCTTCTCTTCGACCACGAAGATCTCGTCGAGGCCCTGCGCAAACTCGCGGATGATCTGCGGCTCCAGGGGCCAGACCATGCCGAGCTTCAAAATGGCGATGCCCCTCGCGGCCAGATCCTGCTCGCCGATGCCGAGCATCCCCAGGGCTTCGCGCACGTCGTTATAGGGCTTACCGCCTGCAATGATGCCGATGCGGGAACCTGCGCCCTTGGCTACGATGCGGTTCAACCCGTTGGCACGACAGTAGGACAGCGCCAAGGGCAGCTTGGTGCGCACGATCCGCGGCTCCTGCGTCGCCCACACGTCGGGCCAACGGATGTGGACGTCTTCCGTCGCCTCGAAATCCTCGGGCGGCCGACACTCGACCCGGAACGGATCGACGTCTGCGATCGAAGTGGTCTCAACGATGTCTCCCACACACTTGAGCCCCACCCACAGGCCCGACGCGCGGCTCATCGCCCAGCCATGAATCCCATAGTCAAGGTATTCCTGCACGTTGCTCGGGTACAGGATAGGTATGAACGATGCGACCAGCAACTGTTCGCTTTGGTGGGCGAACGAGGACGACTTGGCGGTATGGTCGTCTGCGGCCAGCACGAGGGCTCCGCCATGCGGAGAAGTTCCAGCCGCGTTGGCGTGCTTGAGGGCGTCCGCACTTCTGTCAACGCCGGGCCCCTTGCCGTACCACATGGCGAACACTCCATCTACCGTGGCCTCCTCCGGGTGCTGCATCAATTGCTGGGTTCCCCAACAGGCCGTCGCAGCCAGATCTTCGTTGAGACCCGGGATAAACTCGATCTGTCTTTCTTTGAGGAATTTCTGAATACCCCAGAGAGTCTGGTCAAGACCCGACAAGGGCGACCCACGATAGCCGCTGACAAATCCGGCGGTGTTCAACCCTACCGCACGGTCGCGCGCACTCTGGTTGAGCAGCAGTCGAACCAGGGCCTGCGAACCGCTGATGTAGGCGGGGCCGCGATCAAGCCGATAGCGGTCTTCGAGTTTCGCCGGACGCAACAGGGCACCGGGCGGCGGCGTGACCTCAGACATACCGCACCTCCCCATGTTGAACGCAGGCAGAAAGAACAGCACTGAAATGTCCTTCGCGTGAAGCAACTGCACGCTGTGACAGGCTCATGGGGAACTCCTTGTATTTGTTACTGGGTCGGGATGCCATCCCTCTATTAACCGACACGTAGCCCTGTTCGTACATTGGCGATATTGACTTTACTTGTGCTAAATTCGCCATCTCGCATCGAGCTTCAGACGGCGAGACCTCAGAACGACAGCCCAAACACGAAATAAGCGATCCCGACCAAGGCTGCCATCGCCACTGCTGGGATGGCTACCAGCGCGTACCCACGATAAAAGTACTGCACTTGGCTGGCGGGCAGAACAGCGAATCCTTGACAGTTTCCAAGTATGGAAACCTGGTCGCCGTCTTCAAAAGCTGGATGGGGTTCTCTGTCAACGACCTCGCCGGAGTTCACATCCATTTGGCTCTGCGAACCTTGATCGCAGCTAGGAACGTTGCTGCGCAATGACGCAAGGGGTATGCCGCTCATTTGTGCTCCTTTTTGTAGTCGCTGCTCTAGAGGCCAGCATCGCTTATTAGGCGGACGGCACGTGTTCGTGTAAATTGTCGAAACTGACATGATTTATGCTGTTTACGACGAATGACACGTGCTGCCATCTTGACTTTCGACGGCTGCTACGCCTCTAGCGTGGCAGGGTTTGCCGACATCCTTCAGATTGCGAACTCGCATCTGAAGCTCGAAAATGCGCCGGCGTCGGCATTGTTCGATTGGCGTTTCGTGTCGCCGTCGGGTGACTCGGCGATCGCCAGCAATGGGTTACCTTTGCAAACCCACAAGTTGGGACCGCGTGAACGCTATGACTTGGTGTTTGTGCCTAGCTTTCACTATGGTGGGCACCGACAGTTCGACCAGTTCCTCGACCGGCAGGCCGATGCCTGCGCATGGCTAACAGCGCAATGGCGCGCGGGATCATGGATCGCGGCGAACTGCACGGGTACCTTCATCCTGGCCCAGACGGGCTTGCTGAATGAGCGCACGGCAACGACCACATGGTGGCTTGAGCGCCAATTCAGGGCAAAGTTTCCGCACGTCGACCTACAACTTCGCCCCGTGATCACGGAGATGGATCGACTGATCTGCGCAGGCGCGTCAGCGTCGTACCTGATTCAGACCGTGCGGGTCATCGAGCGCTTTGCTGGGCCGGTCATCGCGTCACAGTGTGCAAAGGCAATGCTGATCGACGTGAGTCAAACCAGCCAGATTCCGTACCTTCCATTGCTGGCACAGAAGAACCACTCAGACGAGCTGGTGCATCGAGCCCAACGCTGGCTGCAGAGCAACATGACCAATGACCTGAGGATCACAGAGCTTGCCGATGCGCTCGCAGTCAGTGACAGAACCCTCATCCGGCGCTTCCGCAGCGTTCTGGACCAAACGCCGCTAGCCTATCTTCAAGATCTTCGGCTAGAAGCTGCGCGCGCACTGCTCGAGACAAGTTCACATAGCGTGGAAGAAGTGGCGAGTCAGGTCGGATACAGCGACACCAGCTCCTTCTCCAGACTTTTCCGTCAGCGCATTGGGATGAGTCCGGGAGCCTACCGTGGCCGCTTCCAGATGGACTCCTCGATCTAGGCCGAATCAACATAGTGGCCAGTGCCTGAGGCGTTGCAAACGAATGATGGAACAAGGAATCATCCGAGCATCCACAGTAGACGATACTTCCGTGTCAAGCGTAGCCGACTTCCTCGGGAAGTGGCCATGGTTCCACGCGCTCTCCCCCGAACTTCGAGCCATGGCGCTAGGAACGTCAGTAGAGAAGAAGGTGGCCTCTGGCGAGTATATTGCTCGCGCCGGTGAGCCCAGCGCATACTGGTACGGCGTCATGCGCGGTCACCTGCAGATGTACATTGTGGGCCCTGAGGGAGACGAGACGACGCTTTACTACCTGCGGGACGGAGAATGGTGCGGCGATGGATCCTTGTTGAAGAGGGAGTTGATGCAGTACGACCTGCGCGCTCTGACCTACGCACACCTCTGCCTTATTCCTGCGAATACCTTCAATTTGCTGCGCAGCTCCTCACTTGAGTTCAGCAACTTTCTTTGCGATGTCCTGAACGCCCGAATGGGCGAATTCGTCGGGATGCTTGTGGCTTCGCGCCTGCTGGGACCTGAGAAGCGGGTTGCGAAGGCACTCCTGATGCTCGCCAAAAACGGAAGCGAAGACACGCATAGGTTGTCGATCAATCAACACGAATTGGCATTGATTTGTGGACTCTCGCGCCAGCGAGTGAACATGGCGTTGGCGTCTTTCAAGCAGGATGGAATCGTCCTTACCGAAGGCACCAAAGGCTATTTGATCGTCCACATTCAACAACTGCGCAATTACATCGGGATTTGACAGCGCGGTGACGCGTTGACAGCGTAAGGCCGCGGACCTAGCCCGAACTGTGCCGAACTCAGCCGAGAAAGGCTCCTCCTTGTTTCTGATTGGGCATGGCCCGTGCGAGATTCCGCAGGCCTGTGCGCAAGCCTTCTGCGATGACAGGGTGATAGAAGGGATATCCGAGCATCTCATGCACAGTGTCACGACGCTGGATGGACCAGGCTAACAAGTGGGCAACATGCTCTGCAGCAGGCCCGATCATTTCCGCACCCAGGAGTTGCCCGGAGTCGCTTGCCGCATACAAGTGCAATGCCCCTTTGTTCTTCAGCATGACTCGGCTGCGACCCTGGTTGGCGAAGGACACAATTCCAACCGTGAAATCCACACCGGACTGGCTCAACTGCGCGTGCGTCTGGCCCGCCACCATGATCTGCGGATCTGAGAAGACAATGCTCAAAGGGGTGCGGCGCTTTCGGCGCCGCACCTCTGGATAGCGCCCAGCATTGTCCCCGGCAATGCGTCCTGAATCGGCAGCTTCATGTAACACCGTCAACTCGTTGGTGACGTCGCCCGCAATGAAGACGTGGCTATCACCGACACGACCTGTTTCCTGGTCGTAGACCGGAATACCGTCGTAGTTGATTGGAAGCGTGGTCCGAAACAGATCCAGTTCATAGATGTTCGGGCTCCGGCCGCTGGCGACCAATACCCGTTCAAACCGCCGCGTATCGTCGCCGACGTGCACCAGTACCTCGTCACCGTCACGGCTTAGGCGCAGATCTTTCGCCTCCATCTGCAAAGGAATTTCATCGCCGACGATCTGCGAGGTCAGCGCCTGCAAGGCAGGGTCTGTCAATGGCCCCATGCGATTGCTGCGCCCATACATCGTCACCCTGACCCCGAGGCGATACAGCGCTTGGCTCAACTCCAGCGCGATCACGCCTGTTCCCAGGACGGCAAGTGAACTTGGCAACATGGTCCATTCAAAGACATCGTCATTGACGATCAACCGCTCACCAACGGCCTGCCGCCACTGCGCCGGCACGTTGGTACGAGAGCCGGTGGCAATGACGATGCGTTCGGCAATCACCTGGGTGTGCTCATCTACCTGCAGAGTGTGATCATCCAGGAATCTCGCATAGCCACGCAGGCGATGCTCAGGCGGCCAACCTTCAACTGCACCGACCGTGAATCCGACGAAACGATCACGTTCGTCACGGACGCGCTTCATAACCGCAGCACCGTCGACATGAGCCGCCCCAACCCGGATACCGAACGCATGGGCTTGGTCCACAGAATGCGCGGCCTCTGCAGCTGCAATAAGTAGCTTGCTGGGCATACAGCCGACTCGCGCGCAGGTCGTTCCGTATGGGCCACCCTCGATGACCAGAACACTGGATGTATGTGCAAGGGCCGCCTTGTAGGCAGATATCCCAGCGCTTCCAGCTCCGATGATCGCAACATCCACATGGACTCTATTCATGAACAATTCCAAAGAAAAAAGAGACTGGCAGCCAAACCTCAGCCGCTAGAAAGGGGCGGAGTACAGCGTTCATCCCTACCTTTTTCGGATGCATCTATGATCGCCGACGCCAGCAGATCCATACGGTCTCCGCCCCAGAACATCTCCCCCCTGTAGATGAAAGTCGGTGCCCCAAACACGCCCAGCCTATCTGCATGTTCGAGCGTCCCCGCCAATGCGCCTTCGGCGTCTCTTTGCAGGAATTCATTCCACTCCAAAGGCGACATCCCCGCGTTGACCAGAGCCGCCTCTACCTCAGCGGGAGATTCCAAGTCGAACTCGCGCCGCCAGAATGCCGTGAGAACTGGGTCGCAGAACTCCCAAAGCCGATTTCTGGCCTTTGCAAAAAGAATGGCCTGACTCGCGAGCGTCGGATTCCAGAGCTTCGTCGTGGACCGCAACGTCAACCCCTGCAATTTTGCGAGCCGCCGGCAATCCATGTATAGGTACTTAAGCTTCGCGACGTCGCGACTTGATCGCTGCTCGATTTCTCCACCGTACGCGGAGCGGAAGTCTGTCACGTATGGCCACCAATCGAAGGCGACGCCGCTGCGCTGAGCAAGCTCGCGGGCCGGTCCGAGCGCTAGGTAGGAGTAAGGGCTCCGCAGATCGAAGAACGCATCCACCCGGTCAGTATCAATCGACATGGTTAAAGGCTCTTCTTGAAAAGGTTGAGCTTCGCTTCGTCAGACTTAGTTACGTCCACCCATTGGTCTCTCAGGAGATCCAGGCCGCGGCCAACGCCAGGGCGGCTACGCAGCCGGCCATACCAATCCTGCACACGGGGGAACTCGTCCAGTGGGACACCGGTCATCTTGTGGATCCGGATCCAGGAGAAACTGGCCATGTCGGCAATTGAGTACTCATCGCAGATGAACTCCCGACCTTCGAGACGATCATTCAACACCTTCAAGAGACGTCTTGTCTCCGTCTGGTAACGAGTGATGGCGTAAGGCTGCTTATCAGCTGCATAGCGAAAGAAGTGCTGGGCCTGGCCCATCATCGGGCCGATCCCACCGACCTGCCAAAACAGCCACTGAAGTACTTCGCTACGCTTGCGCATCTCAGTAGGGAGGAAGCGCTTCTCCTTCTCCGCCAGATAGACCATGATGGCGCCAGTCTCGAAGACCATGAACGGCACGCCACCGTCGGACGGCGCGTGATCCACGATCGCTGGTATTTTCCCATTCGGGTTGATCGCGCGATAGCCGTCTGTATGCTGGTCGCCTGCAGTGATATTGATCGGAATTACCCGGTAAGGAATCTGCAGTTCCTCAACCAGAATCTGCACTTTGTGACCGTTCGGTGCCGCCCAACTGTAAAGATCGATCATCCTGTCTCCTTTTGTATAAAACTGAAGCACTCGGCCTCTGTAGATATCCAACTCAGACTCCGTTGTAGGTTAGCAAGGGGCGCTGACGAGTGATGTCTTTGCGATGACAGATCGGCTCCGTAATACTGGACGAATTCAGCCATCAAGCTTGATGCAGCCCGGCAGGCGGAATTCTTGTTACCAACTAGTCACGCTGGTGGAATTGCCCCCGTATGACCGGACACGGTCTATTCGCAATTGAGCGCTTGGCCGTTTACCTGACTTATGCGCGGGTGAAGTTAGACAAATTCACGCGGTGTGCGAATTTTCAGACCCGAATAGCCCCCCGTGTCAGACTTGTTGTCGCCTCCTTAAAACAGAAGAAACTAGGGGGTGAGGACGATGAGAGAACGACGTGGCCCGATACGGACAAGACTTCAAGAACAAAGCATTTGCAAAGCTGTTGCCACCCGAGAGCGCCCCACTGGACCAAGTGGCAGCCGAGGTGGGTGTGAGCGCTTCAATCCTGGAGCGTTGGCGCAGTGATGCTTTGAGCCAGCCTCGCATTGACAGCAAGGTTTGGAGCGCCGCGGCCCGCTTTGATGCCCTGCTGACCACGGCTGCGATGGACGAGGCGGGCAAGAGTGCCTGGTGCCGAGCCAACGGGGTGCTGCTGCACGACCTGCAACTGTGGCGGCAAACCGCAGCCCAGTCGCTGGCCGATCCTCAAGATCAACGGGCCAGCCCTTCACAAACCGCCCAGGACCGGCGCCGCATCAAAGAGCTCGAGCGCGACCTGCGTCGCAAGGAAAAAGCCTTGGCAGAAACCGCAGCCTTGCTGGTGCTGTCAAAAAAGTTAGAGACGATCTTCCAAAAGGACAGAGACGAGGACGAATGACCTCGCTTGAAGATCGTCAACAGATGTCTGAACTCATCACCCAGGCCTGCAACGCCGGGGCCCGACTGGCCCTGGCCTGCGAGCTGTGTGGCCTGAGCGAGCGCACCCTGCAGCGTTGGCGAAGCCGGGCAACAGGAGCCACGCTGGAGGGCGACCAACGCCCCCATGCCCAAAGGGCGAGGTTCCTTGGGTGCGAATGACGTAGGCATCCTGGCGAATGTGCTGTGGTGGGGGCCCTGCTGGATGAAAATCAACCCGAGAGTCTCAGACTAGCTTGAAGAAGCCATTGGCATCAACGGTCAGCTTGTTCGTCTCAACGAGCTTCTTGATTGATGCCCCGATCGAGCCGCGAGGCAGGCCACTGATCTTAGCCATCTCGACATGGCCAACAGCCTTTGCCTGTTTGCCAAGGATTTTCTTGAGTGCTTTAAGCAAGAGCTCCGAGTTGGACATCTTTGGTTTGTCGGCAACAGCAGATAGCTCAACCGTGGCAGTTTGCTTGCTTGCTGGCTTTGCGCCTGCCAGGCGCCTTGCTGACGACCTTTGCATCCTCAACCATCTCTGAGGGGGAGGCAACTGAACTTTGCTTAACTCGACGCTGGCGGGTCACAGAGGGCAGGGCGGGCAGGACTGGAACCTCGGCCTGAACCTTCTGCGCGGCATCCAAGAAAATGGCCTTGAGTTGCTGTTCCAAGGAATTCATCTCGTGCACCAGGCGCGCCACCTGCCGCATCTGCTGATAAGCACCATCTACCTCGCGGCCAAAAGGTTGCAAGGCCATTTGCTCCATTAAGGCTTGCGAATGCGCCTGAAGCTCCTGTTGTAATGCAAGACCCGCCGCATTCACGGCCGAGCCGGCAGCTTGGAGTTGAGACAGCGTCTGAGAAGCAATTGCCATGTGGGTACCCGACGTAGTGAACGAAATGGTCAAATTCTATCCATGCGGGTCGGCCTGATGACGGCAAAAATTCCTCGGACAGCAACCCTTACCCAGGGTAGAGACCTTCGTTGAAGCTAGGTTCTTCGCTATCCTCCCCACACTGCCCGGTGCCGCTAGAGCACATGGGCAGAAAGGGAGAGGAAATGGGAAGGTCAAGAAAGAACGACGGTGTTTTGGATCTCATCATTGAGATGACGTCAGGTTTGCCCTGGTGGGTCAGTCTGATCCTGGGTGGCATTCTGTATGGAGTCTTTGGCTCTTTGCGATCTGGGGCCCACGTGATGGTTCAACCCATCTATTTTGCGTGCCAGATCGCTTTGCCGTTGGCCTGTTGCATTGGCGCGATCGTGTCGGTGATCCGCAGAAGAAAACGTGCGCAGCTCTTTGATCAGGTGGCAACCAACCCTGCCCAAGACAGCCTCCAGCAGATGAGTTGGCGTGAGTTTGAAATGCTGGTCGGCGAAGCCTTTCGGCTTCAAGGCTACTCGGTTGAAGAAAACGGGGGAGGAGGGCCTGATGGTGGTATCGATCTTGTTCTGTGGAAGGACAGCCAAAAACACATCGTCCAGTGCAAGCGTTGGAAAACCTACCGTGTGGGCCCCGAGGTCGTACGCGAGCAATACGGCATCATGACCGCCATTGCTGCTGACGGTGCCATCATCGTCACCTCTGGGCATTTCACCGAGGCAGCCCGCAATTTCGCTAAAAATCTGCCTATTCGCCTGATCGACGGGCCGGAACTGCGCCGAATGATTGGTCAAGTTCAGGCTAAGCGCGCACAAGCCTCACGCTCCAATCCACCCAAGAAGCAAGCACGCGACACCAGGAAGGCAAAGAGCATTCCGCCATATGAGCCCGTCTTATTGGCTGACCCTAGATTGACTGCAGAAGCAGTCCACAACTTAGCCCCCGCCTGTCCCAGATGCCAGCAGTCAATGGTCCAACGAACCGCCAAAATGGGCAGCCTCGCAGGCCAGACCTTCTGGGGATGTTCCACCTTTCCTGCTTGCCGAGGCACACGACCGTTTGCTCCTGCGGGACAATCGTGATCGACTTGAGGCCGGATCGTTGTTTTTTGCAGGACGTGGGTTATCCAGTCAATCCGAAGCCCCTCAAACCTCATGCCGACCTATGTACGTGATCAACGCCTGGCACTATCTTAATGACAAGGGCGCGATAGCACCCGAAAAGGTGGCTGCAAAGAAAATGGCTGAATTCGTGATGGCGGTCGTCGCACATGCCTCGAACTTCGATCGCGCAGAGGAAGTCCCTGGGCCCTTGTGTCATCGCCGCAAACAGTCGGAGGATCAGCACGTAAAGACTGCCATGGATGACGATGAAGTCATCCACTGGTTCTGTCCGACCTGCTCCTCAGAGGGGTGCATCTCCGACTGGCAGGGAATTTTCTGGGATCTTTCCAGAAGTGCAGCCTCTGACGCAGCCATAAGCCCTGCCTATCGATGACAAGCGCCCTGCCTGAGTCGATTGAAGAATTTCTGCGGCATCGGGACGCTGCCACCCTGCGTACCGTCTTGCTTGAATTGGCCTCTCACCATGAACATGTCATGGACCGATTGCTCCGTCTACAGATGACCCAGCAACCCAACGCATTGAGCGACGAGTTCAAGAAAACCTTGAAGGCCTGGCAGCGCTCTTCGAAATACCATGGCTATGACGAAGCCTCAGCCTATGGGCGCAAGTTGGAAACATGGTTGAGCGAAGTTGCGGCCGAGGTGCAACCCAACCATCCTGCCGATGCAATGGCTTTGTTTGAGCAGTTCATCGAACTTGACCGGCATTGGTTTGAGCACGCTGACGATTCCGCCGGGGATATCGGCATGGCGATGCAATCCGCCTGCCGCCACTGGCTTCATGCTTCGGCCCAGAGCAAACTGGACCCGAAGCAGGTCGCAACACGCCTGATTGAATTGTGGCGAGGTGATCAATACGGGGGGCGAGAAGAACTGCTCCGTCAGGCAAACATCTCGCTTGATGAATCAGGATTACGCGCGCTCGTGTCCAATTTCGAAAGCTTGATGACTCAAGCTGCTCCTCTTCTGAAGGATGGAAGCCCAAGATCCACTGAGGTCTTCAAGATCTCAGGGGCGCTGTCACTGCTGTCTAAGGCCCTGCACGATCCCGAGGTCAAGATTCGTGCTGTGCTGGCTTACAGCCCAGAACCGAAATGAGGTGTCCTATTTGATTTTCGAAGCCACAAGCCGAGAAGTGTTTTCACACAGCCTCGGCCGAGAGCGGTCTGTGGCGACAGGCACCTCACCTGCAGCTCATCCAACGCATTCCACCTGCAGTTACAGGCCATGGACGGTCAGTGCATTCCAGGCTGCGAGGGAGTCCATGTAGTCCCGCCAATGCACCATTCGACGGTTTGTCACGGTGATGATCGAGCAAAACCGGTTGTTGTAGCCTTTGTTGGTTGACAAGATTGTCCCGTGCACCTCGTACTCCAGCACCACGACCTTGCCGTCTTCGGCTGCGTGCAGCGTCAGGTGATCAGCCGCATGAATAACGATGTGCTGACCGTATCCCCGGAAACTCTCCATGAGTGCATGTTTGCCACGAATGACACGTGGCCAACCGGGGAGCTCGTAGAGCACTTCGTACGTCATGTCGTCAGACGCACAGTCGAAGAAGTGTTCGCCGTCGACGCGCTCGCCCAAGGCTGTGCGCACCAGATCGAAATAGGGTTTGACCGGCTTGAATGTCGAGTAGCGTGAACCTGTCATGGGGGCTCTCCTTGATGGGAATCGTGTGTCTGCGTTGGTTTCTGCATTGCCCATGGTGGGTAGGTTTTGCCTTCCACAATGGCGGCAGATCGTTCAAAGCTCACTTGTCAGCCTGGTGCAGGGCCGCGCGCGTTAGCGCCATGCGGCGGCGGTTGCGGCGGCGAACTCAGTGAACGACGATGCTGCCTTGCCTGTGACCGCCAGCACGTCGCCATTGGGTTGCGAGCCGTGACCGTTGGCAATCGTCTCCGTCAACATGCGCAGCACGTCACCGTATTCTGCGGGCACCCCCGTCTGCGTCATCGCACGGATCCAGGCCTCGCGCTCAATGTCACGGTAGGTGATCCTGCGTCCAACCACCCTCGAAATGAGCGCTGCCGCCTGCTCGAATGTCAATGCCTCGGGGCCCGTGGGGGCGTAGGCGCGGCCCGTATGACACACAGGGTCGGTCAGCGTGGCGGCCGCGACTTCGGCGATGTCCTCGGCACTCACAAAGGCCTCAGCCCCCATCCCGCAGGGCACGACGATCTCATCGTTCACCGGTTTCAGGAATGTCTCGCTGAAGTTCTGCATGAACCAGGCGGGCCTGAGGATCGAGTGCGTGAAGGATGGGCGCGAAGCCAGGTCAAGCTCGACTGCGCGCAGCGCCACTTGTGGCGGAGCCAGCTCAATGCCGTGGGCACTGAGATAGGTGATGTGGCCTACACCCGCGAGCTGCGCCTCGTCCAAAAACCGGCTAACAACCGGTGCGAAGTCGACCCGCAGGACGGGTGACACCAGGTAGATGGCCTGAGCGCCTTGCACGGCGTGGGCGAAACTTGACGGATCGTCCCAGTCGAAGCGAACGTCTGCACCTCGCCGGGCCGCCGTGCGGACGGTGGTGCCACGCTCGCGCAGCTTTTGTGCAACGCGCGCGCCGGTCTTGCCGGTGGCGCCGAGAACCAGGGTCGGTCTAGGGATGCTGGGGGTGCAGGCGGTCATGGTGATCTCCGGGATGTAGGTCGGTGATGCAGACTTTAGGGGCGACCATTGAATGCAACAATAATCAAATAGCTCGTAAATTTGTGTGATACGCTCATTTCGTGGACATACTTCAAGAGCATCTGACTCGCGCCCGAGCCTCCGGTGGAGTGTTCGCGCGGTCGATCGCTATCGCCCCCTGGGGGTTGCGCCTGCCTGGCACGATCCAACTCGCGGTGCACGCTGTACTTCAAGGGCAGGCATGGCTTTGGGTCGAGGGCCATGAGCAAGAGGCGCTTGAACTGCGGCCGGGCGACCTGGCCCTTGTACGGGGAGGCCCGGACCACTTCATCGCCCACGAGCCCGGCGCGGTCTGCGTCTTGCCAGAAGACTTTCGGGCTCAGCAACCCGTAAATGAGGCAGAGCGCGATCCGCGTGCGGCTGTTTTCCTCTGCGGTGCCTACCGCTTTTCCGGCGACATCGGAGCGGGACTGGTCAATTCATTGCCATCGATGTTGGCGATTCCCGCACGCATCGACGATCCAATTCACGGCGTCGTGGCGCTGTTATCGCGCGAGCTTTCTCATCTAGAGCCGGGTCGGCAGACGGTTCTGGATCGATTGCTGGACGTCCTGGTGGTGCTGGGCATTCGCACTGGGCTAGCGTCCAGCGCAACAGCGCCGGCCTGGTTTCGTGGCGCTTCGGACCCGCGCCTGTCCAAAGCCTTGCAGGCCATGCATGGCGCCACCAGCAAGGCTTGGACCGTGGACGAGTTGGCTGGCTTAAGCAATATGTCGCGGGCAACATTTGCTCGCGTCTTTCAAGACGTGTTGGGCGATGCGCCCATGCGCTACCTCACGGCTTGGCGGATGGCAATCGCGCGTGATCTCCTGCGAACTCCGGACATGGCCCTTAGCGATATCGCAGAACGGGTCGGGTATACATCGATGTACGCGTTTTCGGCCGCCTTCCGCAGGCATAACGGTTTGCCGCCTGGACAGTGGCGACAAGGCAGTGCTGCGTCTGCGCAAGAAACGGTGGCTCACTGATGTCATTTGCAGCAGGCTTCGTGCGAAGTGCACAGTGGGTCGAAGCCAGAAGGGCTGGTATCAACCACGCAAAATTTCAACTGGCGACAGGCGGTCACGTTAAGCGGACTTACAAACTCTACGTTTGGGTCACTGGTGGTCGTACACCTACACCACGTCCTCACAATGCCGCCGGCCAGCTATTCAAACTGCGTCAGCCCGAAGCTCAAAAGACTGTTTGTGTGGGGCACACATCGGCGGCGGACTCTCAAGAGTGAAGCGCAACGAAGATTTAGCGAGGCGATCATTTATAAAAAAGTCCATCTTTACGCAACGTGTAAAGATGGACTTGACATTGCAAGATGCTCGTTCTAGACTCAGCGCATGGATGTTGAGTTTGACGATGACGACCTTGACCGCTTAGAGACCGATGCCCAGTACACGGCTGGGTATTCGCAGGAGGTCGTGCGTGCCTATCGAAAACGGATGCAACAAGTTCGCGCCTTCAGGGATGAGCGCGACTTTTTGGCTGTGAGGTCGCTGAACTTTGAAAAACTCAAGGGGAACAGAGAAGGACAACATTCAATACGGCTGAATTTGCAATGGCGTTTGATTCTGGAAATTCGAGGCAACCACCCCTGCAAAGTCGTCGGAATTATTGAAATTGTTGACTATCACTAGAAATCGGAGAGAGTATGAACGCACGCGTGCCTGCTGAAGTATTCCCGCCAGGAGAGTTCCTGCGGGAGGAGTTGGAAGCGCGGGAGTGGACCCAGCAAGAGTTGGCAGATATTCTTGATCGGCCGCCGCGCCTAATTAGCGAGGTCATCGCTGGAAAGCGCGCCATTACGCCCGAGACGGCCAAGGGTTTGGCAGACGCCTTTGGCATGTCGCCCGACTATTGGATGAATCTGGAGAGTCAATACCAGCTCTCCAAGGTCAAAGTCCCCAACAACAATGTCGCGCGCAAGGCGCGGCTGTATGACAAGTTCCCTGTGCGGGAAATGCTCCGCCGTGGTTGGGTGTGCGCCAGTGAAAACATCGACGTGCTGGAGCAGAGATTTTGCGCCTTCTTTTCCATCCCAGACATGTCAGCGGAGCCTGAACTATGCCACAGCGCCAAGAAGACCCACGCGACCCTAGATGTCACACCGCTGCAGTTGGCCTGGTTGTTTCGTGTGAAAGACATGGCGAAACAGCAGGTGGTGCCCGCCTACTCGCGCGCAAAGCTTCTGGCAGCGTTGGACAAGCTTAAGGCACTGACCCTCTCGCCAGAGGAAGTGCGACATGTGCCCCGTATCCTGGCTGAGGTAGGCGTTCGTCTTGTGCTGGTGGAGTCCATTGCCGGCTCCAAGATGGACGGCGCTTGCTTCTGGCTCGAGGAAAACAAGCCGGTCATCGGCATGACACTGCGCTTCGACCGGATTGATAACTTCTGGTTCGTCCTGCGGCACGAGATTGAGCACGTGCTGCGCGAGGACGGGAAGACCAACAATGAAGCGGTCATCGACACCGACGTGGGCGAAGACAAGGTGGAGTTGCCTGAATGCGAGCGGCTGGCCAATGCGGCAGGTGCGGAGTTCTGCGTGCCTTCGGCAGAGCTTGAGAACTTCATTGCTCGCGTTCAGCCCTATTTCTCCGAGGAAAAAGTACTTCGCTTCGCGCAGCGAATCAATGTACATCCGGGATTGGTGGTCGGCCAACTCCAGCGCAGGATGGGGCGCCACGACTTCTTGCGCAAGCACCAAGTTAAGGTGCGAGCGCTGGTGCTGCCGTCGGCTGATGCCGATGGTTGGGGCTCGTTCAACGAGTAATCACAACATTGAGCTGAGAACTGCTATGACGGCATATGCGAATCAGGTGAAGTCCTACATTGAGCGATATCAGGCGGAGTTTGGAGGCGATGGCTTGCTCGACCCGCATGTGGTAGCTGAGTGGGCGTACCGCAACGGACTTCACAAGCCCAGCGTCCGTACCGTCGTCGATGCCATAGCAGCGGACATCGCCCAGCAATTCCGTGAGGAATACCGAACTGATGCCAAGGGTCAGCGATATCGCGCCATGCACGCTGTTCGTTCCAAGAAGGGCGACAAGACCATGTCTCTGTGGGCAGACATGGACGACGAGCGAGCGCCTCGTGACCACTTCGTGCGGTCTTTTGCGCAACGGCGTCAGCAAATCGTCGGGGACTGTTATCAGCTCAAAACCGACGTGGACGTCTACAACGCGAAAGACTCCTCGCAGAAGCCCATCCAGGTTCCGCTCGACTTCACGTATGACGTGGAAGAACTGCAGTTGCCCTACCAGGGCAAGCAGGCTGCCTGAGGTGGCTGAACTCCGGAACGGCGCGATGCAGACGGCACTTGCACTGGCGGAGGAGCTCATGCCGCGGATGGCCAACGAGTTCCAGAGGCGGCTCTTGGCCGCCACGATGCAGAGTGTGCAGGAGACCTCGAATCCCTTGCGTTTGAACAACTTCTCTGCGTCTTTTCGGGAGTTGTTTCGCCACGTACTAGTTGAGTTCGCACCTGACCATCATGTGATAGCAACCTCATGGTTCGTGCCGGACGCTAAGAACGCAGGAAAAGTCACTCGTGCGCAGAAGGTTAGCTACGTTGTGCATGGTGGCCTTGACCCGGCATATGTAGAAGACGAACTGGGCATTGATGTCTTTGCAGAACGACAAGCACTGCTGAAGATCATCGACCGGCTCAGCAAATTCACTCACGTGAATGAGGACTCCTTCGGTTCTAGCCCGCACGAAGTTGAGCAGCAAGCGCTGGCAGCCTGCGAGGCGCTACGGGCCTTCCTCGACTGCGCTGATTCGACGCGCAGGCTCTTGTGCAGCAGGATTGAGGAGCGAGTCCACGAAGACGTGGTCAGTGAGGTCATCGGCGACACCATTCTTTCCCTCGATGAAATTTCGACTCATCACTGCATCGATGAAGTGGATGTCCACCAGATCGAGGTGACTTCAATGGACCATGCGGAGATTCAGTTCATTGCGCACGGCTCGGTCGGAGTTCAGCTCCAGTGGGGTTCGAACAGCGACGTGCGCAGGGGTGACGGCGCAGTCATCCAAGACTCGTATCCACTGACCTGTAAGTTCTACAGCAAGGTAGAAACCCCTGAAGAACTTGAGATGGTCAATTACTCACTGTGCGTCGACACCAGTTCGTGGTGGGACGACTACTGCGACTAGGGAGAACCATTGTGAGCATCGCCACAGCCGTCCAAGGCCGCAACCTGCTGTCGTTCATGTACGACGGATATCGAAGGACGGTTGAACCGCACACATATGGTACGGACAAGCAGGGCCACTC
This sequence comes from Curvibacter sp. GW821-FHT09D12, assembly GCF_059416245.1. Taxonomy (NCBI): domain Bacteria; kingdom Pseudomonadati; phylum Pseudomonadota; class Betaproteobacteria; order Burkholderiales; family Comamonadaceae; genus Curvibacter; species Curvibacter sp. GW821-FHT09D12. Next base: position 26,543 of record NZ_JBWKOU010000042.1, read on the forward strand.
GGCGCTTCGCGCCTATCAGGTGGGTGGAGGTAGCGAGTCCGGACAATGCGTCGGTTGGAAGCTGTTTCACACAAATGAAATGCACGGTGTGACGGTTCAGCCCCAGACCTTTGCAGGCCCGCGTACTGGCTACAAGCGTGGCGATAAGGCTTTCACAAGCATCAAGGCCCAGCTCTAAAGCGCTGGGAGCCGGCATGGTGCGGTTGACTTGGTGCCTGCCAGACCGAGAAACTTGACCAATGCCATTGGACTACTCCCCGCTCACGCCGGATAACGACTTGATGCGAGTACACGGTTGGCTTAACAGGCTGAAGAAATACCTCCCACGCATCCAGCCCAGCAGCCCAACCCCCGGTAAGCTCAGCGGAGCCTCCCACATCA
>NZ_JBWKOU010000043.1:0-25729 GCF_059416245.1 Curvibacter sp. GW821-FHT09D12
GCCTGGGCTACCGCCAAGGCCCGCTCGATGTCGCCGCCGCCTACACCCGCACCACCTTTGCCGGCCTCACCCAGTCCCTGGGCAGCAACGGCCTGGCCGGCCCCGGCACCTCAGGCGCAGCGGCCCCCCTGGCCGGTGACATGGCCGACACCAGCGTCTACGGCGCCTACGACTTTGGCCCTGCCAAGGTCATGGGCATCGTGGCTCAGCAAAAGCTCTCCAACGTCGCCACCACCGGCAACGACCTCAGCACCAAGGGCTGGAGCCTGGGCGTGAACGCCCCCGTGGGGGCCTTCAACGTGCTGGCCTCCCTTGGCCAGGTCAAGCTCGGCTCGGCCAAGGCCCAGAAGTTCGCCATCGGCGGCGTCTACAACCTCTCCAAGCGCACCGCCGCCTACGCCACCCTGGCCCGCGTCAGCAACTCCGGCGGCGCCTCCATGGCCGCCAACTCCTACGGCTCCGGCGCCCTCGGCCCCGTCACCGGCGCCAACAACGTCAATGGCAACTCCACCGGCTTTGACATCGGCCTGCGCCTGGCGTTCTGACCCCTGGCCCCGGGCGCCCCTGTCGAAGCCAGCGTGAATCAGGACAGGTCGGGCCCCGCCTCTGCCAGGGCTGCCCGGCCCCCTTGTTCACCGGATCGACCGGGGCCCTGTGGGCACGAGACTTTGCTTTCTTCAAGACTTTCAGGGCACCGGGCCTCCGGTGCCCTTTTTTCATTCGCCCACCCGGAACCGGCCTGCCACAACACCCCAGGAGGCTTCCCCATGCGGCGGCATCTAAGCATATGAAAAATGAATGGTTGGCGTCTTGGGATGCGGCGCACAGAATCGGGCCCCCGCTCCTCCATTGCCGCTGATCCCCGCCTCCATGCCGTTCAAACCCGCTTTTCTGGCCGCCGTTCGACTGACTCTGCTGTTGCTGGCGGGCGCTGGCTTGGCCGAAGGGGCCGCCGCCCAGGGCTATCCGAGCCGACCGGTACACCTGACCGTGCACAACACCCCGGGCAGTGCCCCGGATGTGCTGGCGCGCTACGTGGGCAACCGCCTGAGCGAAAGCTGGGGCCAGAGCGTGGTGGTGGACAACCGCACCGGCGCCGCCGGCGTGTTGGCCGCCGATGCCCTGGCCAAGGCGGCGCCCGACGGCTACAACCTGTTGGTGGGCGGTGACGGACCGATCACCATCTTGCCCAACCTGCAAAAAAACCTGCCTTACGACGCAAGGCGTGATCTGCTGCCCGTGGCGCCGCTGGGGCAGATCGACTTTGTGCTTGTGGCCCACCCCAAGTCCGGGCTGCGAAGCGTGGGTGATTTTGTGCGCGCCGCCAAGGCCCAGCCGGGCCGGCTCAACTATGCCTCGGCAGGCAACGGCAGCGCGCTGCAGTTTGCGATGGAGATGCTCAAGCAGCACGCCGGCATCTACGCCACCCACATTCCCTACCGCGGCGGGCCGCTCGGCCTGCAAGACGTGATTGCAGGCCAGGTGGACCTGATGTTCATCGCCATCGGGCCGGCCCTGCCCCACATCCGCAGCGGCCGCGTGGTGGCCCTGGCCACCTCGGGCGAACAGCGCAATGCGCTGCTGCCCGAGATCCCCACCGTGGCCGAAACGTATGCGGGCTTTCGGGCCGGCACCTGGTTCGGCTTGTTTGCGCCGGCCGGCACGCCCCAGGCCGTGCTGGAGCCGCTGGCCGGCGAGGTCAATCGCATTCTGCGCAGCCCGGCCGCACGCAAGGAACTGGCGGCCCAGGGCATCGAAGTGGCCAGCCTGTCGCGCCAGGCTTTTGCCCAGCAGGTCAGTACCGAGTACACGCGCTATGCGCAGATCGTGAAAAGCGCCGGCATCCACGCCGATTGAAACCGGGGCGGCCGCGCGCCGCAGCTGCCCCGGTGGCTAAACTCCGACCTTCCCTTTTGAGCTTGTCGGCGCCCGCATGATCATTTTTCACAACCCCCAGCACCACTTGCACGATGGCCGCCAGGAAATGTTCCGCGGCCGCCTCGTGCCCTGCCACGAAAACCCCAGCCGGCTTGACTATGTGATGAGCGAGCTGCAGCGCCGCCCCGTGGGCGTGTTACGCCAGCCCGGCGAGGCGGATCTGGCCCCTCTGCACCGCGTGCACAGCGCGCCTTACCTGGATTTTCTGGCCCGCGCCTGGGACGACTGGGTGGCCCTGAACCCGGCCAATGCCGAACTCGACATCCTGCCCTCGATCTGGCCGGTGCGCGGCTTCAGGCACGAGGCCCCCAGCAGCAACTTCACGGCGCGCCTGGGGCGCTTTTCGTTTGACTCAGGCAGCCCCATCACCGCCGGCACCTGGACAGCGGCCCTGGCCGGTGCACGCTGCGCCATCGAAGCCGCGCAGGCGGTGAGCGGGCCTGCACCAGAGTCGCGGGCGGCCATGGCCCTCACCCGCCCACCTGGCCACCATGCCGGACCAGACTTTTTTGGCGGCTACTGCTTCATCAACAACGCCGCCGTGGCAGCCCAGACCCTGCGCGATGCCGGTGCCCAGCGCGTGGCGGTGCTCGACATTGACTACCACCACGGCAACGGCACCCAGACCATTTTTTACGAGCGTGGCGATGTGCTGACGGTATCGGTGCACGGCGACCCGCGCACCGAATACCCCTTCTACCTGGGGTATGCCGACGAAACCGGCGACGGCAACGGCCAGGGCTGCAACCTGAACCTGCCGCTGCCCACCGGCAGCGACTTCGCCACCTGGCGGGCGGCCCTGCAACAAGGGCTGGACGCCATCGCGGCCTTCGGCGCCGAGGCCCTGGTGGTGTCACTGGGGGTGGACACCTTTGAAGGTGACCCGATTTCGCAGTTCAAGCTGGCCAGCGCCGACTATCTGCAGGTTGGGGCCGCCATCGCCCAAGCCGGGCTGCCCACGGTGTTCGTGATGGAAGGCGGCTACGCCGTGGCCGAGGTGGGCATCAACGTGGTCAACGTGCTGCAGGGCTTTGCGGGCTGAGGCCAGGTGTATCCAATGGTTCGTGACTGCACACGCCGCCCCCAGAGGGTGGCGGCGCTGGGCTGACGTTCTTTCACAGTCTGCGCCGAGGGCAGCCCGGCGGCCTGCTACCATGCGCCCCTGGCCCCGATGGCCCGCGGGCACCTGCCCCGGTGGCCGGCCCGCCACGCCAAGAAACAGACCCCCATGGACAAGCACGAGGCCTACCGCGAACTGGGCCTGCCCCCTACCGCCAGTGATGACCAGTTGAAAGCCGCCTGGCGCCGCCTGGTGTCGCGCTGGCACCCCGACCGCAACCCCAGCCGCGACGCGGCCAGCCGCACCCAGCGCATCAACAAGGCCTACCACCACCTGCGTGCCTTGCGCGATGCCCCCCCCGAGCCGGCCCCCACGCCGCCACCGCCCCCGGCGCAGCCAGCGCGCCCGCCAGCGGCCGACAAATCCAGCCACAAGACCAAGCCCCCCCCACCCCGGGAAGTGACGGTGCGCCAGGTCAGCCTGTCCATCGAGGAAGCCACGCTGGGCTGCGTGCGCACCCTGCGGGGCCGCTTTACCCATGCCTGCGCAGCCTGCCAGGGGCAGGGCCACCGGGTGCTGCCCAGCGCCTGCCCGGGCTGCCAGGGCAAAGGCACACGCGCCAAGGCCGCCCTGTTTGGCTGGCTGTGGACCCAGGAAACCTGCCCCGACTGCGCTGGCGACGGCCGCGAGCATCAACACTGCACCCTTTGTGAGGGCACGGGCCAGCGTTCGGTCAACTACCGGCGGCATGTGCGCATCCCGCCCGGTGTGCGCGCCGGCGACGAACTCAGCGTGCCCGGCACCCTGCACGATGGCATGGAGCTGGCCCTGGAACTGCACCTCGACATCGAGCCTCACCCCTTCTTTGTGCTGGAAGACGGGCAACTGCGATGCGAGATCCCTGTGTGCGGCTACGCCTGGGCGGCCAATCAATGGGTGGAGGTGCCCGCCCCCGAGGGCCTGCAGCACATGCGACTGAACCGCGATGCCCTGGTGTACCGCTTGCGCGGTCAGGGCTTTCCCGAGCGGCCCAACGGCCCGCGTGGCGACTACATCGTCAAGGTGGTGCCCAGTTTTCCGGAGGCGCCCAATGCCGAGCAACAAGCCCTGCTCGATCAGCTGATGGCCGCCTCGGTCCGCGCGGCCGAAGCCCAGCCCGACAGCGCGCTGGGCCGGTGGCGCCGGCAACTGGCAGGCTGGCAACCCAAGGCGCAGGGCGCCAAGGACTGAGCAACCGTCTGGGAAGCCTCAGGCCCTGCCCTGCACGGCCAGCGCCCGCCGAACCCACCAGATCAAGGGGAGCGTGAGCAGCACGAAGCCCGCCACGCACTGCATGGCCGACACCACGCCCAGCCAGTCCCCCAACCCGCCGAACGCACTGGGGGCGATGGCACCGGCCCCGATGGTGGCGGTGTAATACAGGGCGAAGGCCCGGTCACGCCGCGCGGGTGTCACCAGATCGGGCACGCAGCCGTACAGCACCGATGAGGTGCCGTTGAGCATCAGGCCCAACAGGGGCATCAGTGCCAGTGCCCCCCACCAGGGCAGCAGCAAGGTCCCCAAAATGCACAAGGCCGTGGCCCCTTCGGTGAACCACACCGTGCGCATCATGCCCAGACGGCGTTCCAGCACCGCACACCACAGCTTGCCCAGGGCACCGCCCACAAACAACAGGCCCAGCGCCAGACCGATGCCGGCGGTGCCCGCGCCCTTGGTGGTCAATACAAAGGGCAAGAAGGTCAGAAAGCCCATGCGCGTGCCGCTGTCCACCACCCCCGTGGCGGCCAGGGCCATCAGGCCCCAGGGGGGTGGGGCGACTGCGTCGCCAAGCCTTTGCACGGCGGGCTCGGCCGGGGCCGCCACGGCGGGCTGCACCTGCGCAGGTTCGGCCCGCAACAGCCAGGCCAGTCCGGCGGCAGCCGCCAGTCCCAGCAGGCCCACCGCGATCAGGCTGTGTTGCCAACTGAGCCACATCGTCAGACCGCCCACCAAGGCCGGCACAGCCGTCTTGCCCATGTCGCCGGCAAAGTTGTACGTGGCCAGCGCCCGCCGGGCCTGCAAACGGTCGCCGGCATACGCATCGGCCACCAGGGCCGAAGCCAAAGGGTGCTGGGTGCTGGCACCCAGGCCTCCAAGCAAGAGCGCAGCGCACACCACCGGCAAGGCACCACTGAAGCCAGCGACCAGGTAGGCCAGCGCCACCAGCAAGGTCCCCCCCACCAGCAAGGCGGGCCGTCCCCAACGCCTGGCCAGACGCGTGGCCGGCACCTGGAAACCAGCCATGCAGGCGGCATACAGGCCACGCAGGGCTCCGGTGAAGGCCAACGACAGGCCAAACTGGCTCTGCCAGAGGGGCAGCAGCACATAGATCAGGTCGGTCATGCCGTCGTGCACGGCGTGGGCCGCGCTGGCGGCCCACAGGTTGCGCCGGGCGGCCGAGGGGACGACCGCGGAAGCCTCGGGTGCGGGGGCAGGTGTTGTGATCGAAATCATGGCGGGCATGATGCCGCGAGTCCGGCTCAAGCCGTGACCCGGATTGAGGAAAATGCATACCCATCATGAGTCAATCAGATACCCCCACCCTCCCCGATCACACCGCCCCAGCGCAGCCAACACCAGATCGGCCCCGGCCTGGGCGGCCACAGCAGGTGCCTTTGAACGCCGTGCGGGTGTTTGTCGAGGCGGCGCGCTGGGGCAGCTTCAAGCGCACGGCTCAACACCTGGGGCTGACGCAAAGTGGCGTCAGTCGCCATGTGGCCACCCTGGAGTCCTGGCTGGGCCAAGTGCTGTTCCAGCGCAGCGGCACGGGCCTGAGCCTGACCGAAGCTGGGCGCCTGTACTTCGACACGGTCCAGGATGCGATGGCCACCATCGAGCTGACCAGTCAGCAATTGCGCAGCCGCACCGCCGGACCTTCGGTGTTGCAGGTGCGCACCTCCTTGCCTTCGCTGGCCATGGCAGTGCTGATCCCGGCACTGGCCCGCTTTCAGGAGGCCCACCACATCAGCGTCGAGCTGACCACCTCGCTGGCCATGCCCCAACCCGACGATGCCTTTGATGTGCTGGTGACACGCGATCTGAACCTGGGGCATGCCGAGCAGTGGCACCTGGCCCACGAGGAGCTGGTGGCCGTGGCCACGCCCGAGCAACTGCGCCGCTGGCATCACAAACCGGTATCAAGCTGGCCCTTGCTGGTGGCCCGATCGCGGCCTGATGTGCTGGCCCTGTGGTCTCAGCGCCAGGGGCTGGGTGCTGGCGGGCTGCACATCCAGGCCGGATTCGATCATTACTTTCTGGCCATCGCGGCGGCCCTGAGTGGCGCTGGGGTGCTGGTGGCGCCGTCGTTTTTGGTGGCCAGCCATCTTCAACAAGGCCTGCTGAATGAGTTGCCACTGGAGCGTGTGCGCGGCGAGGGCAGTTACCTGGCGTTCATCCACCCGCGTTGTGCCCAACCGGATCCGGCCAGGGCATTCTGCCGCTGGATCAAGGCCGAACTGGCCGCCAGTCGCCCCGCCTGAGCGCCCCGGCCCACCGTGGATTCAGAGCCGTTGGCACAGGTATGCCTCGGTCTGGTATGGAAAGGCCACCGTGGCCTGGCCGCTCAGGGCCGGGTGGTGGGCGACGAGGTTTTGCAATTGTTGGCGCACCACGTCCTGCTTGTCGGGCGGCAATGCTGCGATGAAGCTGACCGACATGAATCGGTCCACGATCACCTGGGCCGGCGGGCCCACATGCTGGTAACTGAAACGGCTCAGCGCCAAGGGCGTGAACCAGCGCCCTGTGAAAGGCTTGCGCCAATCGCCCTTGTAGAAGCGCGGCGCATCGCCTTCATGCGGTGTGATCAGCTCGGTCAGCCTGGCCACCCAATCGACCGATTCGTCGCGCACGTTCCAGACCAGGCCCAGGCAGCCGCCGGGGCGCAGCACGCGGTGGATCTCTTGCAGCGCGGCCTCGGTGGCAAACCAGTGGAAGGCCTGCGCACAAACCACGGCGTCGACCGAGGCGTCGGGCAAGGGCAATGCCTCGGCCGTGCCCCCCAGGGCGCTCACGCCAGGTAGCGCAGCCGTCAACTGGGCCCGCATTTCAGCCACCGGTTCAACCGCGACCACCTGAGCGCCCGTGCGGGCCAGCAAGCGGGTGAACTTGCCGGTACCAGCCCCCAGGTCCAGCACCCGGCTGGCCGGGCCCAGGCCCAGGGCCTGCTGCAGCCAGGGCAGCAACTCGGCCGGGTAGTCGGGGCGGCCCTGGGCGTAGGCCTGGGCGGCTTGCGAGAACCCTTGTTGGGCGGCCTGGTGCACCGGCAGGGTCTCAGAAGCAGAAATGGGCTGGGTCATGGATGGACTCCTTGCCAGGATCGAGCGAGCCGAGGGCTGGGCCTGCTCTGGGCGCCCTCAGGCCGGGCGAGCCATCGGGTTGGGGGTGGGTTCGGCCACCTTGAACAGGTGGTTGCGATCGGTGTGGTGGAAGGGCTCGGTCTGGCCCCGGATCATCATCACCGTGTCTTCGCTGTAGCCCCAACTGCCGTCGGGGTGGATGGTGACCTCGATGCGGTACTCCACCGTCTTGAAGGCGTGATCCAGAAACGGGTTGGAGCTGATGTTGGCATGCGTGTCGCCCAGGGTGGAGACCAGCTCGAAGCGGGTGGCATCGGGGGCGGCCTGGCCCACCGCCATGGCGATCTGGCCGCGCGGAATGGCCAGGGTCTGGATCACCGTGCCGGTGGCCGGCTCCCACAGCCAGTAGCCGACCTGGTCATGGTAGGTCTTGGTCTGGCCGGGCTTGACCACGTGCACGTGGTAGCGCAGGCCATACAGCAGCTGCGGGCCGTTGGTCTGCGGGTCGATGGGTTGCAGCTCGATGCGCTCGACATAGGCCTGCTTGCGCGGGCCGTCGGCCTTGGGTTTGACGTCCAGCCCACGGTTGCCCTCCCACACGCCGGCCATGGGGGCCAGCGGGCCCAGGTTGGCCAGAGTGTTGAAGTCAAGGTTGGCGGGCTCGGTGTAGATGTCCTGGGCGAAGGTGTGCGACATGGCAATGCAGATGCTTGGGTTGGGGGCGATGTCGGCCCCCAGCAGGCGCCCGACTCCAGCGAGCCCGGGACGGCAGCGGTGAACCGACACCTCTGGATCATAGAACGGACACACGCTCTGACTTGGCTCTCGCGTAACAAGGTGCCAAGAGCCCCGATTTATCCATTGTCATCTCGCTCCAGATGATTGATCCGAACCAAGATCATTTCAGATAACTGAGCCCGACAGCCCACCACCAAGCCCAGCGCCAGCAACTGCCCAATCATTGAGCAGCGCAACACAAGCCCTTGTGAATCAAGTACTTACCCTGGCTTTCAGCCCCCTGGGCACGGCTTATCCACAGTGTTGTTCAGGGTTTGCAGGGAAAACTGCCGGCCTTGCCCGAGGCTTCAGCGACCGGCGGATTGCAGGGCCAGTTCAGCCAGGCGCACGGCACCGGCCTGGCTGCGGGCGCCGGCAATGAACAGGTTCATGTGGCAGAACACGCTGTCGGCCACCCCGGTGACGGCCGCCATCTCCTGCTCGCGCAGGCCGGCCCAGGCTTCGGGCAGGTCCATCTTGGCGGTGAACGAACCGGGCTCGATCGGCACGGTCTTGATCTGGTATTGGTCGCCATCCGAATCGGGGTAGATCACCAGCAGCACCTCAGGCATTTCTTCAAGCACCACGTGGGTCCAGGGCATGCCGCCCTCACGCAGGTGCAGCACGCGCCCGTCGAGCAGGCGCGGGGCATTGCGCACGGTTTCCTTGGCGCGCAGCTGCGAGATCTTGCGCACGATGGCGTGGTCCAGAAAGCGGCGGGTGATGGCGATCGCCTCACGGAAGCGGGTCTCCTGCAGAGCGGCCTTGGTGTCCTGCGTCAGGCCCTGCTCGTCCATCCAATGGGTGTTGAGCTGCGAGACCAGGGCCGACAGGCCGAAGATGCCCGGGGCCACATCGCCCTGGCCGGTGTCCACGATGTCGAGGTACTGCACCAGCGAGGCATCGAGCGAACGCACCACCTCGGCCACCGCCGCGTCGTCCAGCGCATGGCCCTGGGCCTGCGCCAGCGCGCGCACATAGTCGGTGCCATGGGCGGCCCACACGAGGCCGGCACTGGCATAGCCCACGCCGGGCTGGCTTGCGCCGTCCACCCATCGGGCCGGGCGAGCGCCGTCAAAGCCGCGCTGGTGGTGGTCGAAACGCCCACGCGCCGCGTCCCACTGCCCGCCGACATCGACCGCGAAATCGGCGGCCTCGATCAGTTCGTTCTTGCGGGTTCGGATCAGGGTGTGCGAGGGATGCACCCCCATGAGCACGCCCACGCCAAAAACGTCGTCGGCGTGGAAGGTGCCACTGTGGGTGGCGATGGTCTTGTGGTCGGTCATGGGGGGATTTTAGTGAGTGCGGGCGCCTGAGCGTTCAGCAAGGGCAGCCCCCAGACTGGGGGATTGAACCCTAGCAAGGTGACGATCCCAGACCGGCCCGTGACGATCTGATTGCCGCGCAGCGGTGAAAGAGATGCGTCCGCAACAGCGAGTGCGCGATAGAACGATTCGTTCATGGGGCGGTGTCACAGCTGCCCGATCACGCCGGGCAAGTGCCCGTCATCCATCCATCGAGCTGCAATCCAGGCACGTTGAGCGCCGCCCCGCTGGGCGTCTTCGAGGCCCATGACAAACTCGCGCCGGATCGACAATAGCGGAAGAACGTGGTTTGAATGTTCCGTTTTATCTTCCAAAATTTGTTTTCGACGAAATAACGGAACATACTCCACCCATGCCATCCAGTACCCACCATCAGCGCGTCCTCGATCTGGCCAGCCAGAAGGGGCTACTGCGCACCAGCGATTTGAACGCCATCAATGCGCCTCGGGTTGTACTGACACGCCTGACCGCTGCGGGCCTGCTGGAGAAGGTGGGGCGCGGCCTGTACCGTCTGCCGGATACACAGGTTTCCGAATTCGAGAGCCTGGGCACCGTCGCCACCAAGGCACCCCAAGCGGTGTTCTGCCTGCTCACTGCGCTGCAGTTTCATGAACTGACAACGCAGTTGCCTCGTCAGATCTGGATCGCCATGCCAAGGGGCAGCCACCCGCCTCGTGCCGACTATCCGCCCGTCAAGATGGTGCAATTCACAGGCGATGCCTACTCAGCAGGGGTTGAGGAAGTCGACCGCGACGGCGTCAAGCTACGGGTGTACGGCGTGGCCAAGACCGTGGCCGACTGTTTCAAGTACCGTCACAAGATCGGGCTCGATGTGGCGTTGGAGGCGCTGAAAGATGCCCGCTCGCGCAGCAAGGCATCCGTCAACGACCTCTGGCGCTTCGCCAAGATTTGCCGCGTAGCCAACGTAATGCGCCCCTACCTGGAAAGCGTCGGATGAGTGCGGCCGCCCACAATGTCGCGTCATCCATCCGAGCGCGCCTGCTTAATGTCGCCAAGGCGCAAGGTGTCGACTTCAATCAGGTGCTGGTGCGCTTTGCATTGGAGCGCATCCTCTATCGGCTGACCCAGTCGCCGCACGCAGATCGCTTTCTTCTCAAAGGTGCGCTGCTATTCACGCTTTGGTACGACATGCCACACCGGGCCACACGCGATGCAGACCTCTTGGGATTCGGTGCCAGCGATCTGGAGTCCGTGGCCCAAGTATTCCGGGACATCGCAGCCGTCCCGGTCGGCGACGGTATCGTGTTCAACCCGGCCTCCGTCGTGGTGGAGGAGATCCGAAAGGAAGCGGGCTACGGCGGCGTCCGTGTCGTCATTGCGGCCGATCTGGCCAGGGCACGTTGCAAAACCCAGATCGACGTCGGCTTCGGCGACGCGGTCACCCCAGCGCCTGTTGATTCGGTGTATCCGGTGCTGCCGGAGGACATGCCCGCGCCGCGGCTGCGGGCTTACCCTGCGTACACCGTCATCGCAGAAAAGCTCCACGCCATCGCTTTGCTTGGCATGACCAACAGCCGCTTGAAGGACTATTTCGATCTGTCGGTGCTGTTTGAACGAGAAACTCTAGACACCGATCTGCTGGCCCATGCCATCAACGCCACATTTCAAAGACGGGGCATGGCAGCGCCTGAAGCACTCCCCGTCGGCCTGACAGACGAGTTTGCACACGACGCTTCGCGCCAGGCGCTGTGGCTGGCTTTTCTCAGGAAGAACGAGCTTCCGCCAGAACCCTTGCCCGCCATCGTGGGTCGTTTGGGCGTGGCATTGGCCCCAGCGTTGAACGCCGTCGCTCGTTGAAGACCATCTCATGGGTTAGCCACCCACCTGGCTGCTAGCTCAAGGGCAAACTGATCGGGGCGACGGCGCTTTCTCTGCCCCCTTGTCACGGACACCCCCCCAACGAGCAAATCGAACAAGCCATCATCCTGGGCCAATCCACCGGTATCGACTGCACCGGGTCTTGGATTCACGACGACGGCCCGGTCTCGCTCCGCCCCCTCAGCCCCTCCGGCAGACGCAACCACTGCAGGTGCGCCAGCGAGGCATACAGCGGCAGGCTGATCAGGCGCGACACGCCGCTGGCCACCAGGGCACTGGCCATCAGGCTCAGCACCAGGCCGTGACCATCGACCATTTCCATCACGATGATGAAGGCGGTGAGCGGCGCCTGGGTGGCCGCGGCCAGAAAGCCCGCCATGCCCAGGGCGATCAGGGTGCTGGCCTGCGCCGGGTTGAGCCACTGGGCCAGGTCATTGCCGATGCCGGCGCCGATCGCCAGAGAAGGCGCAAAAATGCCCCCGGGCACGCCTGACCAGCTGGTGATCCAGGTGGCCGCGAACTTCAGCAGCACATACAGCGGATTGGCCTGCTGCGGCCCCTCCAGCAGGCTGCGGGTGTGCTGGTAGCCACTGCCGAAGGTGGCCCCATCGCTGGCCAGCCCCATCACGGCCACCGCCAGGCCGCAGCCGGCGGCAAAGCGCACCGGGAAGGCCCGGCGCCAGCGCGTGAACACATCGCCCGAGGCCATGCTGAGCGAGGCCACCATCAGGCGCGAGAACAAGCCGCCAGCCAGACCGGACACCACGGCCACGGCCAATGCCGGCACCAACAGGCCGAGGTCGACCACCCCGGGCCGGATCACCCCGAAATACGTGGCGTTGCCGTACACCGACACCGCCATCAGCCCCGACAGCACGATGGCCGCCATGATCAGGCCGTTGCTGCGCTGCTCGGGCTTGCGGGACAACTCTTCGATGGCAAACATGATGCCGCCCAGCGGCGTGTTGAAGGCCGCGGCAATGCCGGCGGCCCCCCCCGCGATCAACAGGCCCTGCTCCGACACCGGCCCACCCGGCTTCAAAAAGCGCCGCGCCGAGTGCATCACGCCAGCCGCGATCTGCACCGAGGGGCCTTCGCGCCCCAAAGACAGGCCGCACAGCAGGCCAGTGGCGGTGAGCAGCATCTTGGCCAGGGTCAGCCGCAGCGACACAAACCAGGCGCTGGCCGGTGCCGGCAGGCCCGGTGTCAGGGCGGCCATGACCTGCGGAATGCCCGAGCCCGCAGCGCCCGCAGCAAAACGCCGCGTCAGCCACACCACGGCGGCCGTGCCCAGCGGCGTCCACAACAGAGGGGCCCACCAGGCCAGGCCTTGCAGGGCGTGAAAGGCCAGCAAAGCCTGTTCGGTCAGCCAGGTGAAAAGCACCACCGTGAGGCCCGACAACACGGCGAAGCCCATGACGACCGCCCGCACCGACCACAGGCGCCAGTCGGAAAGCTCTCTGCGAATGGCCTGCATGACCTGGGGATGCTGTTTCATGGTGTGAGCGTGAGATGGAATGGCCCGGCGCGGGGTCTGTGCCAGCGTGGGCTCGATTGTATTTGTACAAATCCAAATGCGTGGGGGCCCTGTGCCGACAGGCCCTACACTCCCCCCTTCGCCGCGCCAGCACTGCGCGCTGATCCGCGCCCGCCATGACACCCGAGACCCCAGAGCCCACCCCCTCCCCGCCCAACCGTGTTCTCCCCCGCCTGGGAGCCGCGCTGCGGCGCAGCCCGGCGCTGGCCAAGGCCCTGGGCGCGGCCGTGACGGCCCGACTGAACCGACGCCGTGTGGCCTGGGCCGTGGCTGCGGTGCCCCTGGGGCTGGTGCTCTACACCGTGCTGCTGATCCCGTTCACGCCCAGCATCCAGGACATCCGCAAGGCCAACCAGGAGCAGCCGGCGCAGATCCTGTCGGCCGACGGCAAGCTGATCACCGAGTTCAAGCGCGCCAACCGCGAGTGGGTGCCTCTCAAGCGCATCTCACCCCATGTGGTGGACGCCCTGATTGCCACCGAAGACCACCGCTTCTACCAGCACCATGGGCTGGACTGGCGCCGCCTGGGCTCGGCGGCGCTCAGCACCTTCGGCGGCAGCCGGCAGGGCGGCTCGACCCTGACGCAGCAACTGGCGCGCAATCTGTACCCCGACGAAGTGGGCCGGGCCCCCACGCTGACGCGCAAGCTCAAGGAGGCCATCACCGCGGTCAAGATCGAGATCGTCTACAGCAAGCCCGAGATCCTGGAGACCTACCTCAACACCGTGCCGTTTCTGTACAACGCCTTCGGCATCGAGATGGCGGCCCGCACCTACTTCGACAGCTCGGCCGATGCCCTGGATGTGCTGCAAAGCGCCACCCTGGTGGGCATGCTCAAGGGCAACAGCTATTACAACCCGGTGCTCAACCCGGAGCGCGCGCAGCAACGGCGCAACATCGTGCTGTCCCAGATGGTCAAGCGCGACAAGCTCTCGGCCACGGCCTTCGAGGCCCTCAAGAGCCGCCCCCTGCGCATCGACTTCGAGCGCCAGACCGAGCCCCCGGGACCGGCCGCCCACTTTGCCCAGCAAGTGCGCAAATGGCTGGTGGCCTGGGCCGACCGCAACGACTACAACATCTACACCGATGGCCTGGTGGTACGCACCACGCTCGACTCGCGTCTGCAGGCCCTGGCCAACCAGGCGGTGCAGCGCCAGACCGCCCAGCTGCAACGGGTGGCCAATGCCGCCTGGGCCGGCGCCAGCACCTGGAACGCCAAGAACCCGTTGGTGCAGGGCTTCATGCGCGACACCCCGGCCTACCGCAGCGCCTTGGCCGGCGGCCTGAACGATGCCCAGGCCCTGAAGAAGCTGCAGGCCGACACGCCCTTCATGCGCAGCCTGCTGCAACAGAAGACCTTGCTGCAAGCCGGATTTCTGGCCCTGGACCCACGCAACGCCCAGGTGCGGGCCTGGGTCGGCAGCCGCGACTTCGAGCAGGACGCCTACGACCACGTGCAGCAGGCACGCCGCCAGCCCGGCTCCACCTTCAAGCCTTTTGTGTATGGCGAGGCCTTCCGCCAGGGCATGAGCCCTGACGACACGCTGGTCGACCAGAGCATCGAGATCGCGGTGGGCCGCAATGAGGTCTGGCGCCCCAGTGACGAAAGTCCGCCCAGCGGGCGCCCCATGAGCCTGCGCGATGGGCTGGCCTATTCCAAGAACACCATCACCGCCCAACTGGTGCAAAAGGTGGGCCCCGACAAGGTGGCCCGGCTGGCGCGGGCCCTGGGCGTGCGCCAGAGCAAGCTCGAGGAGGTGCCCTCGATCGCCCTGGGCACCAGCCTGGTCAGCTTGAAGGAGATGGTCAACGCCTATGCCAGCATCGTCCACCAAGGGCGCTATCTGGAGCCCACGCTGGTCACCCGAATCGAAGATCGCCAGGGCCACGTGATCGAAGACCTGGCCCCGGCCCGCGCCGAGGCAGCCTTGCCCGAGCGCGTGGCCTACACCCTGATCGACACCCTGCGCGGCGTGGTGGACCGCGGCACCGGCACCGACATCCGCAACCGCTGGGGCATCCGGGCCGACGTGGCCGGCAAGACCGGCACGACCCAGGACAACACCGACGGCTGGTTCATCCTGATGCAGCCCCAGTTGGTGGCCGGCGCCTGGGTGGGCTTCAACGACAGCCGCATCACCCTGCGCAGCGACTACTGGGGCCAGGGTGCACACAGTGCCCTGCCCATCGTGGGCGACGTGGTGTCCAAGACCTTGCGCGCCCGCTTGATCGACGGCAAGACCCGCTTCGAGCCCCCGGACGACAGCAACTGGCTGCAACGACTGCTGCAACGCGCCCGCGAAAGCCTCAGGCAACAACTTCACGACCTGTGGCAAGGCCTGGCGCAGCGACTGCTGCAACACCTGCCGCATGGCCTTTGGTCACAGCCCGCCAAGGCCCCTGCCCGCCCGCCGGCCCCGCCGATGCCGGCCAATCCGCCCGCCCCACCGCCGCCTGTACCTGAGACAGCACCCGACCCGTTGCAGAAAAAGATCGACGACATCATCACCGAACCGCGCGAAGAAAGCCCGGCGCCCCAGGTGCTGCCCCAGCCCAGCCCGCCTCAGGCTTCATCGCCGCAACCCTTGCCTTACGAACAGCGTTGAAGCCGGCGGTAAGCCATGGACGCGAGATGGGGGCACGATGAGTGAGCGCACCGTGCGCCGCTCGCGTGCTTCCCCGCCGGGAACCCGCTGGACTCAAGAGTGGCCCGCCCGGTCCAGCCACAGGTAGCCCACAAACAAGGCCAGCAGCCACAGGGTTTCGGCCAGCATCAAAAGCACGGGCCGCCAACCCAGCGCCACCAGCCTGGCCAGTGAGGTTTTCATGCCCAGGGCCGCCATGGCCACCACCAGACAGACACGCGACAGGTCACCCAACAGCCGCCCCGCCGTGACCGGCACGCCACCGACGCTGTTCAGCAACACCAGCCCCATGAATGCCAGCAGGAACAAGGGCACCAGAGGGACCCGGCCGACCGCATCCGCGGGCGCTGCGGGTGATACCCGGGCCCTGTGCCGTCCACGCCAGTACAGGGCCAGCAAGGCCACCACCGGCACCAGCAACAGCACACGCAACAATTTGACGATGATGGCCACATCCGCCGCGTGCGGCGAGATCATCGAACCCGCCCCGACCACCTGCGCGACATCGTGGATGGTGCCGCCCAGCAAAATGCCTGCCGCCACATCGGGCAGTTGCAGCAGCAAGGCCAGCGGCGGGTAGAAGACCATGGCCAGGGTGGAAAAACCGGTCACCCCCACCACCGTCAGCAGCACGCAGCGCTCGTTCTCCTCGGACCTGGGCATCACCGCCGACACGGCCAAGGCCGCTGAGGCACCGCAGATCGAGACGGCCGCCCCCGACAGCAGCCCCATGTCGCGTGTCAGTTGCATGCGCCCAGCCAGCCACGCCCCCAGGCAGATCGTGCTGACCACGCCGGCCACGGCCACGCAGAACGGCCCCGCACCCAGGCTGCTGACCTGCCCCAGGGTGATGCGCGCTCCCAGCAGGGCCACGCCAGCGCGCAACACCGTGCGGGTGCAGAAATCGATGCCGGGACGGCAGCGCGCATCCTCGTGAAGAAAGTTCAGCGCCAAGCCCAGCAAGAGCGCGTAAAGCAGCAAGGGCCCCCCGTAATGCTCGGCCATGAAGGTGGCCGACACCATGACCAAGGCGGCCATCGCGGCACCAGGCCACAGCACGCGCAAGCGCCCCACACCGGCATGCAATGCCGGCCAATCCGAGAAGGTCCTCATGGCAAGCCGATCCAAGGGCCGCTCAAAAGGCAGCGCCGAAAGGCGCCAAGGAGGCAAACGCCTGCGCCAGATCGTTCTGCAGGTCGACCGGGTCCTCCAGGCCCACGTGCAGGCGCACCACGGCACCCCGTCCCCGCCAGTCCTCCAGGCTCCGGGCCTTGTTCATGTCGGCCAGCGTGGCCAGGCTTTCATAGCCACCCCACGAGGCCCCGATGCCGAACAGGGCGAGGTGATCGATCAGTTGCTCAGCCGCCTGCGGCGCCATTGAGGGCTGCATCTCAAAGGACAGCAGCCCGTTGGTGCCCTTGCAGTCCCGCCGCCACAGCGCGTGCCCGGGGTGTGAGGGCAACGCCGGGCAGAACACGGTGGCCACCTCGGGCCGGCCCTGCAGCCAGTGCGCCAGGTGCAGGGCATGGCGCTCGTGCATCTGCAGGCGGGCCGACAGCGTGCGCATGCCACGCAGCACCAGCCAGGCGTCGTCGGGGCTCACGGTCATGCCGAAGGCATCGCTGCGATCGGCCAGGGTTTGCCAGGCCGCCCGGGTGGTGCAGACCGTGCCCATCATCACATCCGAATGACCCGACAGGTACTTGGTGGCCGCCATGATGGAGATGTCCGCCCCCAGGGCCAACGGCCGATACTGGCACCCCGAGCCCCAGGTGTTGTCCGCCACCAGCCAGGCCCCCTGGGCATGGGCCAGGGCCGCCAACTCAGGCAGGTCGCACATCTCATACACCAGCGATCCCGGGCATTCGGCATACACCATGCGGGTCGCGGGCCGGACCAGGCGGGCCACATCCTGGCCGTCTGCCCGGAAGAAACTGCAGTCGATGCCGTAGGGGGCCAGAAAGCTGGCGGCCAGGTGACGCACCGGCTCGTAGACCGCGTCAGACATCAGCACATGGTCGCCGGGCCTCAGGTAGGCCAGCAGCGTCATGCCCACGGCCGCCAGCCCGGTGGGGAACAGGCGCGTTCGATAGCCTCCTTCCAGCTCGCTGACCGCGTCTTCCAGCGCGAAGGTGGTGGGCGTGCCACGGGCACCATAGGTGAACAGGCGCTCGCTGCCACGCCGACCGCGCATCTCGCGTTGGGCCGCCACGCTGTCGAACAGCACGGTACTGGCCCGCACCAGGGGTGGGTTGACGGGACGGCCTCCGGCCTGCTCGGGGGGCTGCCCGGCATGCAACAGGCGGGTCTGGAGACTGACACCAGCCGGATGGGATGGGGTGTGGTTCGTGGTCATGTGCGGTGGTTTGGGCAGGCGGTTGGGATGCAGGTGTGGGGCTGAGGCGCTGGGCCTCAATCAACCCGTGCGCCCGACAGCTTGACCACCCGCGACCAGCGCTCGATGTCTTGCCGCACTTGCGCTGCAAAGGCCTCCGGTGTGTTGGCCACCACCTCGCTGCCGCCCTCGGTGATCTGACGGCTCACCTCCGGCGAACGCAGGACCCGCACCAAGGCCTCATGAAGGTAGGCCACCCGCTCGGCCGGGGTACCGGCGGGCACAAAGAAGCCATACCAGTCTTCAAACCGCGCATTCGGATAGCCCAGTTCCTCCAGCGTGGGGACCTTGGCAAACACGCCGACCCGACGCGGGCTGGTCACCGCCAGGGCGCGCATCTTGCCGTTTTGCACCATGCCTGCCACCGATGCGGTCGAGGTGAGCAGCACATCAACCTGCCGGCCCAGCAGATCGGTGATGGCCGGGCCCGCGCCCTTGTAGGGCACATGGGTCATTTCCACACCGTGGTCTTTGGCCAGCATCACCCCTGCCAAGTGCGACAGCGTGCCGTTGCCAGGAGAGCCGTAGGTCACCGTGCCCGGGTGGCTGCGGGTGCGACCGGCCAGGTCGGCGAAAGTCTTGTACGGAGAATCCGCCGCCACCACCAGCGCCAGAGGCGCCGCATTGATCTGGGTGACGGGGATGAAGTTCTTTTGCGGATCAAAGCCCGCCGAGGCATACAGCGAGGGGTTCACCGCCATCAGCGACACCTGGCCGGACAACAGGGTGTAACCGTCCGCCTTGGACTCGAGCACGGCCTTGGCACCGATGTTGCCGCCGGCGCCGCCCCGGTTTTCGACCACGGCGGCCTGGCCCGTCACCTCCTGCAGGCGCGCCGTCACCAGTCGCGTGGTGCCATCGTTGCCGCCGCCAGGTGGAAACGGCGAGATGAAGCGGATCGGCTGGACCGGAAAGCCATTGCGCGGCGGCAAGGGCTGGGCATGCACCGGGGCTTGCAGCCAGCCGGCCAGAACGGCAACGGCTGCCAGCCAGAAGGGGATCGACATCGGGCGAAGGGGGTGGGACATGGGTCAACTCCTGTGTGGGTCAGAGCGAGGGGGCAATCGATAAGGCAAGCCATGAGGCATGGCGTTCTGAAAGCCTGGGGCAGCGCCTTGTACCGGCGCTTGCGCCCTTCAGCTGCGGTGCGGCAACGCGGCAGGCAAGCGAAAGCCGGCGCGTTCAGCGGGGTCCAGCTGGGCCACCAGACCGGTCTCCCAGGCGAGGTAGCGACGGGCGGCCTCTTTGTTGCCGTCGTGCCGGTCGTGCACAAAAAACAGGTAGTCGATGCATTGCGCATCGCTGGGTGACTCCGGGCTGGCCACCACGGGCAAGCCCGCCGACCGCCAATCGTCCAGCCCACCCGCCAGCAGCAAAGGCATGGGCAGGTTCTCGGGCCACTCCGTGCTGGCCCACGCCGCCACATTGGGATGCTCTGCCACCAGCACAGGCTGGCGGCTTTCGCGCTTCAGAAGCCCTGGCAGCGCCGGCCGGATGGACCACACGGCCGACGCGATGTGGGCCTGGCGATACTGCATGCCAGGCCTCAGGTCGATCAGGGCCAATTCACCGGCCCGCAGGCGCGCGGCCAGTTCGGCGGGTTGGATGCTTTGCAGCGGGGGCGGCTTGGGCAGCTCCGCCGCGGGCAGATCCAGGCCGCTGGCCAGACCACCGGTCAATACGCAGGCGTCGTGCCCCATCTGGCGCAGCCAGCTGGCCACGGTCGGTGCCCGCACGCCGTCACTGTCGAACAGCACCAGGCGCGCGCCCCGCACGCCGATGTACTGGTCGACCGCCTGCATCAATTGGCCACCGGGGGTGTGTTGGGCCTGAGGCAGGCTGCCTGCCGCAAATTCTTCGGGCGTGCGCACATCGCACAGAAACAGGCTGCGCTGGGGATCGACCGCCCAATCGCCCACGGTGCGGGCATCCACAAAGGGCACCTCAAAACGACGCGCCAGGCGCTCGGCCTCAGGCTTCAGGGCTGCACTGCCCGAATCGTCGGGGTAGCGTCGACCGCCGCCGTGCTCCAGCACATGATCGGCCAGGTACCACCCTTGCGTGCCGTTCTCCAGCGCGTAGACCGGATTGGGAAGGCCCAGGTTGATGAGGGTCTGTGCGCCGATGATGCTGCGCGTGCGCCCGGCACAGTTGATCACGATGGGCCGCAACGGGTCGGGCACCAGGGTCTTCACACGGTAGGCCAGCTCTCCGTTCGGGCAACACAGGGCCCCCGGGATGTTCATCTTGCGGAATTCGCTCACCGGTCGCCCGTCCAGCACGGTGACGGGTTGGCCCTGGGCCAGCCACTGGGCCAGTTGATCGGCACTGATGCGCGGGGTGTGGTAGACCTGCTCGGCCAGTTCGCCAAAGGTCTTCGAGGGCAGGTTGACCCCGGCAAACAACACATGCCCCGCAGCGGCCCAGGCGCGGGTGCCTCCCGCCAGCACACTGACCTGCCCGTAACCCAGGGCCTGCAGCCGCGTGGCGGCGCGCTCGGCCACCTGCCACGGGCTGTCATCGCCCGCGTCGTACACCACCACTCGCACCCCGCGGCGGGGCAGCAATCGGGGCGCATCGATCTCCAGTCGGCTCAAGGGCAGTGGCACGGCATGAAAAAGATGGGCCTCGCCGTACTGACCGTGTTCGCGCACATCGAGCACAGCCAGTTCAGAGCCATCGTGCAGCCAGGATTTCAATTGGGCGGGTGAGAGGTATGACGTCATGGGAGCCTGATACACAAAATTGGGGCGCAACAAGGCCTGCAGCAAGCCCATCGGGCTCGCCGCACGTTGCGGGACAAGAACCAGAAAGCAGACCGCGGCGGCCGCAGCCGCACCGGTCAGCGGCGGGTCTGGACGCCGATGCCCATCACCTGGCAGGTGCCAGCGTCGAGGTCATAGCTGGTACGGGTGTTCAGGGTTTCGAGCGCACGGCCATACATGTGCAGGTGGCGGATCACCTGATCGCCATGGATTTCCACCGAGTGAATGTCTTCAGGCATCAGGGCAATGCCCGAGCCGGGTGCGACCAGCACGCAATCGGTCTCGCGCAGGCGGCTCACGCCGGGCACCGATCCATCGTCCAGGCGCTGGTACACGCGGTTGTGCTCCGTGCCCTCCACCGCCGCCACACAGGCCCAGGTGGTGTGGTTGTGAGGCACGATGCGTTTGCCGGGACGCATCACATTGAGGTAGAGCGCAAAGCTCTGGTCTGGATCTTCGGCAATCAGATAGCGTGCCTGATGCTCGCCGGCTTCCGGTGCGGCATAGGTATCGGCTTGCCAGAAAGCCTTGGCGGCCGCCAGCTTGAGCAACTCTGCCAACACCTGATCGAGACGCGCCCGGGTGGGCTCCTGGCCCTGCAAGGCCTGCTTCATCTGCGCGATGCCGGCCTGCACGGCCTGTTGACGTTGCACGGCGATGGAAGGGGATGTCGTGTTCATGGAGAGGAGATCCTGAAGGGTTCGTGAAAGGTTCGTGACACGCTTCACTTTAGTGAGACGCAGCGACACGAACAATCCGGCACAGCCATAGAACACTTCAATAAAATTAATACATGGACACCCTGGACCTTGAACTCCTTCGCACGCTCGCCGCCATCGACAACCTCGGCAGCTTTGCAGCCGCTGCCGTCCAGTTGGGGCGCACGCAGTCCGCCATCACCCAGCAGATGCAACGCCTGGAAGAACAGATCGGCCAAGCCCTGTTCGAAAAGCAAGGACGCAACAAAGGCCTGACTGAGCACGGCAAACGACTGCTGACCTACGCACGCCATCTGTTGAACATCAATGACGAAGCGCTGCGCACCCTGCAGCAGGGGCAGTTGCAGGGCCTGCTGCGCATCGGATCGCCTCACGACACGGCGCAGACCATGCTGCCACCGTTGCTGGCCGAGATCGCCCGGCATTCACCGCTGCTGCAGCTTGAGATCCATGTGGGTCGAAGCCCCTTCCTGATGGAGGCGCTCAAGCGGGGCGAACTGGACATGGCGCTGTCCAACCGGGTCGACAGCACGCTGGAAGGGGTGGTGCTGCGCTCCTCTCCCACGGTCTGGCTTTGCGGTGCGGGCTATGTGCACGACCCCCGCAAACCGGTACCACTGATCACCGCCGATGGACCCAGCATCTACCGGCGCCTGGGCCACGAGGCGTTGGAGTCGGCGGGCATGAACTGGACCGCGCGCTGCTCGGCACCGAGCCTGATCGGCATCCGGGCCGCCTTGCACGCGGGCCTGGGCGTCACGGCGCGGGGGGTGGAACAACTCGACGCGGGCCTGAGGGTGCTGGGGGCCGCCGACGGCATGCCCGCCATGCCCGACCTGATCTATCGCCTGTACATCCGCAGCCACGTTGTGAACCCACTCACCCGCCAGGTGTTCGAGAACCTCAAGAACCGCCTGCGACTGGCCACCAGCCCTGCGTGAACCCCGGCGCCAAAGCCGCAACACAGGCTCAGTGCGTGGGCACCGACGCCTGCCGCCCCGCACGCTTGGCCGCGTACATGGCCTCATCGGCCTGAGCCATCAGTTGATCAGTGCTCACCCCATGCTCAGGGTAATGGGCGACACCAATGCTGGGCGTGATCTGCAGGGTATGACGCCCGATGCGGAGCGCCTGCTGCAGCGTGGCCCGGATCTTGTCGGCGACTTGCAGGGCATGTGACGGCTCCTGAATGGATTCGAGCAGCACCACGAACTCATCACCGCCAATGCGGGCCACCGTGTCGGTTTCGCGCACGCAATCCCGCATCCGGCGAGCCACCTCTTGCAGCAGGCCGTCGCCCACCTTGTGGCCCAGCGTGTCGTTGACCTGCTTGAAGCGGTCCAGATCCAGGAACAGCACCGACAGACGTCCCGCCGTGCGTTCGGCGCGCGCCAGCGCACCCACCATGCGGTCGTGCAACAGGTATCGGTTGGGCAGGCCGGTCAGCGCATCAAACTGGGCCATGTGCTGCAGACGCGCCTGCATCTGCTTGCGTTCGATGGCGGTGGCGATCTGGGTGGCAGCGTATTGCAGCAGGGCCTGCTCTTTGTCGTGCCACGGGCAGTGGCCCGCGTCACGCTTCAGGATCAGGGCCCCCAGGGTGCCGCCGGGCGTGCTCAGGGGCACGCCCAGCCTGGCCGCCCAGCCCGCCCCGAAGGCCGAGCGCCAAGTGTCGGGTTTGTCGTGCAGGTCATCCGGCGTGAGCAGCAACAGCCCCCCGCCAGCCATCGCAGCCTCACTGAGGAGACGATCGGCTGGCGCCTCGTGATCGGTGTCAGACGGCGCAGGCTGGCCGACGTGGGCGTCGTAGGCCATCCGGAAACGCCCGTCTTGTGGATCCCGCACCAGCACCTTGAAGTGCGGCGCCGGCATCAAGCCCCCGACGATGGCATGGATGTTGGCGACCAGTTCGCGCACGTCGCCGTTCGCATGCGCGGCCTCAGAGATGGCGAACAGGGCGGCCTGCGTGGCCTCGGCCTGTTTGAGCGCGCTGACGTTGCGCGCCACGGCGTAGCGCCGTTGATCTTCCTCTGACCAGCGGGCCGACCACATCAGGTGCACCAGAGAGCCGTCCTTGCGCACATAACAGTTCTCGAAATGCAGATGCGGCTGGCCTGCCATCACGTGCCGGGCCGCCTGCAGCGTGCGCTCCCGATCAAAAGGGGCAATGAAATCGGTCATGCGACGGCCGATCATCTCCCCGGGGGCATAACCAAAGATATCTTCACCGGCGGGGCTGATGTATTGGAAGATACCGTGGGCATCAACCACACAGATGGCGTCCAGCAGCAGGTCGGCAATTCGGTCCATGAAAGCTCTGTGATCTGATCGGGGGGACGAAAATCGTCAAACCGCAAAAGTGTTACTTGAGAGGGTAGCTGATTTCAACATGTTCGCCCAGCGGCCAGTTCGGTCAGGCCAAGAACGTGTCCACTCAAACAACACCCCTGCCCCTCACTCAATCAGCGCCCATCTGGGCCTGCCGGGCCACTTTGCCCAGGCGCTCGTACTCACGCAGTGTCAGGGCTTGCAGTTCGGCCGCGCTGCCGCTGCGCGGCGTGAAGCCCGCAGCCACCAGCTTGTCCTTCACGGCAGGATCTGCCAACGCCTGCGCCAGGGCCTGCTCCAGCCGCTGAACCACCGGAGCCGGCAGGCCCGCTGGGCCATACACACCAAACCAGGGTTCGACCGCGTAATCGCTCAGCCCCGCTTCAGCCAGGGTCGGCACATCGGGCAGGGCCGGCGAGCGCTGCGCCCCCGCCACGGCCAGCGCCCGCAGCTTGCCGGCCTGGATGTGGGGCAATGAGGCGGGCAGATTGTCAAACGCCACAGGCACCTGCCCGCCGATCAGGTCCGTCACCAGCGGCGCACTGCCCTTGTAGGGCACGTGCACCCAATCGGTCTTGCTGAGCTGGGCAAACAACACGCCGGCCAGGTGCATCGAGGTGCCGGTGCCCGCCGTGGCATACGCCAGGCCCGGGTTCTTGCGCGCATGCGCCAGCAACTCAGCCACGTTCTTCACCGGCAGTGCCGAGCCCACCTCGAGCACGATGGTCGAGTTGCCCAGCAAGCCCACCGCCGTGAAGTCCTTGCGCGGGTCAAACGCCATCTTCTTGTAGATGTGGGGATTGAGCGCATTGGTCGAAATGGCGCCCATGCCCACGGTGTAGCCATCAGGGGCCGACTTGGCCACCGCATCCATGCCGATGTTGCCGCCGGCCCCCCCGCGGTTGTCGATGATCACCGGCTGCCCCAGGGTCTGCGCCATGCGCGCGCCCACCGTGCGCGCCACCAGATCGGTGGTGCCCCCCGCGGCATACGGCACGATGAATCGGATGGGTCGGGCCGGAAAGGCCTCTTGTGCCCTCAACGGAGCACTGCCCAAGAGGCCCAACACCGCCGCACTGGCGGCGCCCAAAAGGGCGCGGCGGCGTTGGGGGGTTTGCAGCGGCAAGGGGTGAAAAGACATTGGCATCGATCGGTCTCCTGTCGGTCTGATAGGCCCATGGCATGACGCGCTGTGGTCATCGTTCATGGGCGGCGGTGGGCATTTTTGCCCGGATACCCGTCTGACGCATGAAACCGCGTGAGAGGGCCCGCCCAGGGCCGGGGCTTGCCCCGGCAAACCTTGCCGATCGGGGCCTGCACCCAGGGTCGGGCTCAGCACCGGGCCCGCAGGGTTGGCGCGGGCCGGCGCAGGATCAGGCCAGCCCGTCGGCGTCGACCGCGCCTTCTGCAAACGGCCTATCGGCCCGCCAGGTCACCAGAATAAAAACACCAGTCCCAGAACTGCTGGAACGGTCTGCACAAACAACACCTTGCGGGCCACGGTCACCGCACCCCAGACCCCCGCCACCGCCACGCACAGTAACCCGTAGGTGGCAAAGGCCTTGGCCACCCCAGGTTCGGGGTACACCAAGCCCAACAACAGGGCCACCACCAGAAAGCCGTTGTAGCAACCCTGGTTGGACATGGCCGCGGCCCTGGCGTCCACGTCCTCCGGTTTGATTCTGAAAACCTTGACCCCCCAGCTTCGGTAGAAAACCATCTCAGCCAGAAAAATCAGGGCGTGGATCAGACACACCAGCCCGATCAGACCTTTTGCCAACATTCAGTGCTCCTTTTTGAAAACCCAAGCCCCGAGCCGGGGCGGCGGACAGGCGGAATGCGCGGTCAAGCCACCCGTGAATCGTCAATCGGCCAATTTCGAACGACGTTGAATGACACCCTGCAGCGCAGCCTCAGACCACGGCAAAGTTCTGCCCCGCCAGGCCCTGTCCAGCGAAAAGAATTGATCAATGGACCGCCATCGGTAATCCCCCCCGCGTCAGAATAGTTGTCGCATCCTTAAAACAGAAGAAACTAGGGGGTGTGGACGATGAGAGAACGACGTGG
>NZ_JBWKOU010000044.1:0-24428 GCF_059416245.1 Curvibacter sp. GW821-FHT09D12
AAGACGACGGAATCAGCACTGGATAAAGCGGCTCGGCGCGCATGAATTAGGCGACAACTGTCTTGACACGCACCGAATCATCGCGGGCCCAAGTGGTACGACAACTCTTTTCGACGAGCGCCCCTGAGAATCGGGCCCGATTCTCACTTGTTGTCCGACAACAAAATGTCCACTTCAGACTATTCGTTGCCCATGAGATACAAAACGGATTTCATCCATCGCCCACCCCCTCATGTCGATGCGCGACTTCGCGCCGTGTCACAACGCCGGACCCTGGCCCGAGGCGAGGTGCTGCTTTCGCCCGACTCCCCCTGCGGCCTGCTGTTCGGCGTGATCACCGGCGCAGTCAGCACGGCGCTGTATGCCGAATCGGGCAAACGGTTCGGCAACACGATCTGGACCGAAGGCCATTGGTTTGGTGAGGCCAACCTGCTGAGCAAAGGCTCGCAACCCTTTTTTGCCGAGGCGGTTGAAATCAGTGAGGTGGCCGTGATGGACGAGCCCACGTTCAGACAGCTCATCACAACCGATCCTGAGGTGCTGCTTCACTTGGCCACGCTGGCCGCCAGCCGCTACATGCGCCTGCTGTCCTGGGTCGAGCACTCGGTGCTGCGCCCCATCCCCGAGCGCATTGCCCTGCTGCTGTGCGCCTCCTCCGAACGACGACACAACCAGCAACGGCTGGTCAGGGCCTCTCAGGACAGCATGGCCGACTGCCTTGGCGTGTCCCGGCAAAGCATCAACAAGTGCCTCAAGAGCTGGGAGAAGCTGGGCCTGATCGAGATCTTTTACGGGTCGATCGTGATCAAGGATGAGAACAGCCTGATGGCCGCCGCGTGCCAGCCGCCTGACAGCCACGAGCCACGCCACGCGGTGCCCGATCTGATGGGGTGAGGCCTGACCCGGCTCGGGGCCGAATCCATCGGGCGGCACCCGGCGACGGCGCCAATTTCAGACACAGCCCGCTGGGCGCCTGCGGGCTTGTCAATGTCAAGGCGCGGGCCTTGGTGCGTCGATGACGTTGAATGGGCCCATCCATCCCATCGCAAGCATTCAATATTTTGGAGTGAATCAATCGCGGCCCTGAACGACTTAATCGGCCTCGAAAGCGGCACCCTCACCTGCAAAAAATCAGCCCTTTGCTTTAACTTGAATGTCTGCATCGACCTGATTTACCCGGCACCCACCATAATGCCGCCGTCAATGAATGACAGGCTGTCTGAGGCATCGGAGCCAAGAATATTTCCACATTCATTTCGATCAAAATGGCCGGGGCCATCATCCAGCGATAACCAGGCCAGGCGGGCGTCTCGGAATATTCTCAGTCGATTCGAATTCAACATCACGGCAACCCAAGCCACTATCGATCAACTCCGCGCCTCCGTCCGATCACCCCACATACCCTGAAGAAGACCCTACAATTTTGTGCGGACGACATGCGATACCAAGAAAATACGGCTGGGCAGCGTCAGGCATCCGCCCTCAGTCTTTGAGTTTTCGTTGCATCTGTTATGTTTTCATAATTAATTGATAATTTTGACCATTCAGCCTCGCAACCCACTCCGGCTCCGTCCATTTTTATCGTCTCATTTATTGTCAATATTTGACAATCCGTTGCGGCCGAGTCACACCGCAACGAACGTGATCTTCAGATGAAAAAGAATGTCAAAACTTAACAATACCCAGCCCAAGGCTTTTGCAACCGATATGGTCAGCACCCTGTCGCCAGAAAGCCGACAAAAGCTGCTTGCCGTTTCGGAGCTGAAACGCGTGGAGGCGGGCGACATCATCTGGGACCGGAGCGATGACCAAGAAGCCATGGTCCATGTGGAATCAGGGCAGATCCGGAGCTACCTCTTTTCAAGCACCGAGCCTCAATTTGGATTCACCGATTGGGGACCAGGCAGCTGGCTTGGGGAGGCATTTTTGCTCTTGCCAGGCGACAACGTCTTCACCGTCGAGGCCATCGAGACCTCATTCCTGCGGATCATCCAACGAGAGGCCTTCCAGCGTTTGATGGTGCAGGACGCAGCCCTGGCCTGCGATGTGGCCCGGCTGGTCGCATCGCGGTACCGGCGGGTGCTGTGCTGGGTGGAAGAAGCGATGTCGCGCCCCATCCCGGAAAGGATGGCCACCAAGCTGGTCCGCCATTGCACGCCTCGCTCCAACGGAGGGTTCGTCTACTGGGGCTCACAAGACAACCTGGCCACCTGCCTGGCGGTGTCACGCCCCACCGTGAGCAAGATCCTCAAAAACTGGGAGCGCGACGGGCTGATACGGATCAGCTACGGGTCGATCCAGATCACGTCGTGCGAGCAACTATTGCAAGCCGCCCGGGAAAGCCCACCGACCACGAACCCCACGCAAACCACAGCGTGATCAGACCCTCAAACGCGAATGCCCCAGGCCCCCGCCCTTCTCCACCCGGATCTGGGCCGAGATGCGGTCTTTGAGGCCCTCGACGTGGCTGATCACACCGATCATCTTGCCGCTGGCGTTCAGGGTGTCGAGGGCACTCAGGGCCACCTCCAGGGTATCGGCATCGAGCGTGCCAAAGCCTTCGTCCAGGAACAGCGAATCGATCGAGGTCTTGTGGCTGACCAGATCCGACAAGGCCAGGGCCAGGGCCAGGCTGACCAGAAAGCTCTCTCCGCCGGACAGGGTGCGCGTGTCGCGCGCCGTGTCGCCCTGCCAGGTGTCCACCACATCCAGCTCCAGCTCACCCGTGCCTTTGCGGCGCAGTTGGTAGCGCCCATGCAGACGCTGCAACTGCCGGTTGGCCAGGTGCAGCAGGTGATCCAGCGTGAGACCCTGGGCAAAGCGGCGGAACTTGTCGCCCTTGGACGAGCCGATCAGCCCGTCCAGGCGCTGCCACAGCTCAGACTCGGCGGCCTGGGTACTCAGTTGCTGCAGCAGGGCCTGCTGGCTGATGCGCCGCTGCTCGTCGTCGCGCAGCAAGGCCTGCTGGGCGCCCAGTTGTTGGCGCAGATCGTCCAAGGCTTGTGACTGATCGGCCAGCAAGGCCTCCAGCTCTGCCAGCGGGGCCTCGGTCAGCGCTTGCAGCTGCAAGGTGTCGCGCTGCTGCAACGCGGCCTCGTGCACGGCCTGGGCCTGGTGCAGGGCCTGGGCCAGACGGGCTTGCAGGGCCTGCAGGCGTTCGCGCTCGGCCCCGGGCAGCAGGGCGTCGGCATAGGCCTGGGCGTCAGCAAAGGGGCTGGCCTGCAGCGCAGCCTGCCAGGCCGCCTCGGCCTGGGCCTGGGTCGCCCGCTGCTCGGCCAGGGCCTGTTGCAACTGGGCCAGTCGCCCCTGCAGGGCTGCGCGCTCGCGGCTCAGTCGATCAACCTCGGCACTCAGGGTGGCCAGCGACGGGGGCGGTTCGGGCACGGTGATGGCCGGTGCATCGAACAGGCCGCCCTGCGGCCCGGGCGCCGGGG
Source organism: Curvibacter sp. GW821-FHT09D12 (assembly GCF_059416245.1). Lineage (NCBI taxonomy): Bacteria > Pseudomonadati > Pseudomonadota > Betaproteobacteria > Burkholderiales > Comamonadaceae > Curvibacter > Curvibacter sp. GW821-FHT09D12. The sequence goes on from NZ_JBWKOU010000044.1 coordinate 3,435, forward strand.
GTTGCAGGGACTGCCAGCGCTCGGTCCAGCGGGCCTGCTCGGCCTGGGCGGCCTCGCACAGGGCCTGCTGGCGGCTCAGTTCGGTGGCCAGGGCTTGAAGGCGAGCCTGGGTCAGCTGCCACTGCTGCCATTCGGCATGGCGCAACTGAAGCCAGGCTTCGGCCTGGGTGGCTTCGGGCAGCTCAAAGCCGTCGTCGGCCAAGGTGGTCGCCAGCGCCTGGTGGTGGGCGGCCAGGGCCTCCGTGTGCTGCTGCACCGTGGCTGCGATGGTGAGCTGGCTTTGTGCCGCCCCCTGCAGGGCCTGGTTCAGCAAGTCCAGCTGTGCCTGGGCGGCCTGCCGGGCCTGGGCCTGGGCATGGGCCCGCTGGTGAGCGGCTTGCAGCACGGTTTCGGCCGCCTCGACCTGCTGCACGGCGTGCAGGGCAGCGGTGACCTCCTGCCCGGCCTGTTCAACGGCCTGGGCCAGGGCCTCGGCATCGGCCCACTCGGGGCAGGCCGGTGGCGCCAGGCCCAAGGCCGTGCAGGCCTGTTGCCAATCGGCCTGCGCCTGTTCGGCCTCGGCCTGGGTGGTTTGCTGCTCTTGCGCCCAGGCGCTCAGGCTGGCCTGGGTGCGGGCCAGGGCGGCGGCGGCGGCCTCGCCCTCGGTCCGAACCTCGTCAAGGGCCTGTTGCGCCGTCTGCAGAGCGGCCTGGGTCGCCGACACGTCCAGCGCCTGGTAGGCCGCCACGGCCGGGTGATCGGGCGAGCCGCACAGCGGGCAAGGCTGCCCCGGCTGCAGGTGCTGCCGGTGCGACTCCAGGCTTTGGATGCGCTGCTCCTGGGCCAGCAATTGCTGCTTGTCGGCCACCGTGGACTTCAAGGCCTTGTAGCGCGCCAGCAAGGCTTCTCGCGCGCTGGCCTGCTGGGTCTGCTGCTGCAGGCCTTGTTGCTGGCGGCTGGCCTGCCGCAGCGCGAGCGCCGTCAGCTCGCGCAGGCGCAGTGCCAGGGCCTGCAGCCCATGCCATCGGGCCTGACGGCCCTGGCTGGCCTGCCAGTGCTCGCGCCACTGGGCCAGAGGACGCCCGGCCAGGCTTTGCTGCAGCCCGGCCTGGGCCGTCTGCACCGTCGCGTCGGCCGCGGCCTGGGACTGCTGAGCCTGGGCCAGCGCCTGCTGCAAGGCCGGGGCCTGCTGCTGAAGTGCCGCCAGTTCGTCGGCCTGCTGGTGGGCCCGTTGCTGCTGAGCCACCAGCTCGGCCCGGCGCCGGGCCAGTTCAGCCAAGCCCTGGCGCCACACGCCCAGGGCCTCGCCCCAACGCGCATGGCGGGCATGGGTGCTGCAGAACTGATCGCTTTGCTGCTGCTCAGCCCGCAAGGCCTGCAGCTGCTGTTGCGCCTGCCGGGCATGGCGTTCGGCCACGGCCAGCGCCAGGCCATGGGCCTGCAGCTCCTGGGTACTGGTTTGCTGATGCTGGGCCTGCAACTCGCTCAGTGCCTGCACACTGGCCTGCACCTGAGACTGGGCCTGCGCAACCTGCTGCTGCAGCGGCTGCAGGGCCTGGGCGGGCTCACTGGCGGCGAGGCGGCGCAAGGCGGGCGCGGCCTCGTCCTGGGCCTGCCGGGCCAAAGCCAGCCGCTGCCCCGCCTCGGTGGCGCCCTGTTCGGCCTGGGCCATTTGCAGCCGCCACTGACGCTGCGCCTGGTGGATCTGTTGTTGCAGTTGCAGCGCCTGGGCCTGCGCCTGGAGCCTGTCGGCTTCTGCGGCCATGGCGGCGCGGGCCTCGGGGGCCAGCAGCGCCATGCCCTCGGCACGGGCCTGCATTTCTTTGAGTCGGGCCTTGGTCTGGCTGGCCTGTTCGTACACTTTTTGCGAGATCAGGCCGTAGATGTCGGTACCAGTCAGCTCTTCGAGCAGTTCAGCCCTTTCGTTGGCGCTGGCGTTGAGGAAGGCCGCAAAACCACCCTGAGCCAGCAGCATCGACTTGGTGAAGCGGGCAAAGTCGAGGCCGGTGATGGCCTCGATGCGCTGCAACTTGTCCTTGCTCTGGCTGCACAGGATCGCGCCATCGCCCCGGGCCAGCTCCACCTTGGGGGGCTGCAGCGCGCCGTCCACCTTGTCGCGGGCACGGTGCTGGCTCCAGAAGGCACGGTAGACCTGCCCTTGAACCTCGAATTCAACCTCGGCCAGGCAATCGGCCGTGTGCCGGGTCATGATGTCGTTGGCACTGGCGCTGATGGTCTTGAGGCGTGGCGTCTCGTGGTACAGCGCCAGGCAGATGGCATCCAGCAAGGTGGATTTGCCCGCCCCGGTGGGGCCGGTGATGGCGAACAAGCCGCTATCGGCAAAGGGAGAGCGGGTGAAATCGACCTGCCACTCGCCTTTGAGCGAGTTGAGGTTCTTCAGGCGCAGGCGCAGGATCCTCATGCGGCCACCCCCTCGGCCCCTTCAGCCCCATCCAACGCTTCGCTGCCCTGTTGCAGGGCCATCAACACGCTCCGATAGCGTTCGGTCAGGGCCTGGGCCAGTTCGGGCGACAGCGCCTCTTGCTGCAGGCGGCGTTCAAACACCTCCTGCGGGCTGAGTTCATCCAGCGTCTCGCGGGCCAGGGCGGCCAACTGGGCCGTGGCCGTGCCGCGGTCGCGGCGCACGCGCAATACCTCCAGGGGCAGGCCCTCGGTCATCTGCTGCACCCGGGCCGGCAGATCGGGCAGGTAGTCGTCCTGGCTGACCGTGACCTCCAGCCACAGCGGGCAGGCCGCGGTGGCCTGGGCCGCCAGTGCCGGCATGGCCTGTGCAAGTTCATCGAGCGTGCCGCGCACGGCTTGCAGGCCCTGAAAGCGGGGCACGGACAGTGGACTGACCTGCTGCAGGCCGGCATCGCCCAGGTCGATCAACAGCACCTCTTTGTCCTGCGCGGCTTCATCAAAACTCAAAGGAAGGGGCGAGCCGCAGTAGCGGATGTGCTCGTGCCCGCCCACACGCTGCGGCCGGTGGATGTGGCCCAGCGCGACGTAATCGACCGGCGGAAAGGCGTCGCAGGGGTAGGCCTCCAGGCTTCCCACATAGATCTCGCGCACCGATTCGCTGAGGCTGCTGCCCAAGGTGGTGAGGTGCCCGGTGGCGACCAGCGGCAGGTGCCGGCCCAGGGTGGCCCGCAGTTCGGCCTGGCGCGTCAGCGCCACCTGATACACCGCCGCATAGTGAGCCTGGATGGCCTGTTGCAGGGCCTGCTGCTTGTCCTGCGCGCTCTGCCCGGCCTGGCTCTGCAACACATCGCGCGGACGAATAAAGGGCACGGCACAGACGATGCACCCCGGCGTGCCATCGCGCTGCGGCAGCACCAGCACCTGATCGGCCGGCTGCGCCGCAGGCTGGGCCACCAGGTGCGTGCCCAGGCAGGCCAACAAGGCCTGGTTCTCGCCCAGCATCGCCACCGAATCGTGGTTGCCCCCCAGCAACAGCAGGCCCACGCCCGCCTCGCGCAGGCGCACCACCAGTTGGCTGTACAGCTCACGTGCATGGCTGGGCGGCGTGCCCGTGTCAAAGATATCGCCCGCCAGCAGCACCGCATCCACGGCCTGGACCTGCACCTGCTGCAACAGCCAGTCAATCAGGGCCTGGTGCTCGGCCTGGCGGCTTTTGCCCATGAAATGCTGGCCCAGGTGCCAGTCGGAGGTGTGGAGGAGGCGCATGGCAAATGTGAAGAGTGCGGTGAAGGCCGCGTGCAGCAGAAACGAATCGGTGAACGCCGGGTGTCGAGGGCTCGATTGTGCGGGCAGTCCGGGCGGCGCCAGCGGCGCCAAAGCAGGCCTGCACCCTTGCAGCGATCTGGATGGCAGACCAGGCGCGCCCGTCGGCACACAGCGCGCCCCAAATTGGGCCCCATGCCACCACCGACCACCGCCTTTTTGCGGCAGACTGTGCGCCATGGCCGCCCCGCAAGCTCAAGCTGATGTGAAACCGTTCAAGTCCGCCCGGGCCTTTGAGGCCTGGTTGCGCCGGGAACACGCCCAATCCGAGGGCCTCAGGCTGAAAATCGCCAAAAAGGGGAGCGGGATGGCCAGCGTCAGCTACCCCGAGGCCGTCGACATCGCCCTGTGCTGGGGCTGGATCGATGGCCAGAAGAAGAGTTTCGATGACGCGTACTTTCTGCAGCGCTTCACGCCACGCCGACCGCGCAGCGTCTGGTCCAAGACCAACACGGCCAAGGTGGCTGCGCTCATCGAGGCCGGGCGGATGCAGGCGCCGGGGCAGGCCCAGGTCGATGCAGCCCAGGCCGACGGCCGATGGGCCCGGGCCTACGACGGCGCTCGCACGGCCACCGTGCCAGACGAGTTGCAGGCCGCGCTCACAGGGTGCCCACCCGCGCAGGCCTTTTTCTCGACCCTCAACGCCAGCCAACGGTACGCGGTGATTTGGCGGGTGCAGACCGCGGTCCGGCCCGAGACGCGGGCCAGGCGAGTGACCGAATTGGTTGAAAAGTTGGCCCGGGGCGAGTTGGTGCACATCTTCAAGCCCAAGGGCGCGGTTCAGGCCGCCGCTGATTCCGGGTCTGGAAGCTGAAGGCACTCAGCCTGAGGCCCCATGGGCCCGCATCGTCTGCCGAGGCGGCCAAGAACACACGAAGCGATGAACGGGTAGGCACCGGCCATTGACCCAGGCCATTGCCCCAGGCCATTTACCCAGGCCATGCGACCAACTCGTAGGCTGTGCTGCGTCCGCCGCCCGGGGCTTTCTGCAGAACACCCAGCGCCAGCAACTGGGTGATGTCGCGCAAGGCCGTGTCGGGTGAGCATTTGGCAATGGCCGCCCACTTGCTGCTGGTGAGCTTGCCCTCGAACCCATCGAGCAGTCGGTTCAGTACCTTGATCTGACGTCCGTTCAAGGACAGAGGGGTCCAACGTTGCCAGCAGCGTGCCTTGTTCAGCACCGTGTCCAGAGTGGACTGGGCATTTTCCAGGGCCCGACCCAGGGTAGCCAGAAACCAGGACAGCCACTCGGTCACGTTCAACGAGCCTTTCTGCGTGCGCTCCAACACCTCGTAGTAAGCCTTGCGATCGCGCTGAATCTGCGCCGACAAACTGTAGAAGCGCTGTGGACTGCCATCGGCACGCGCTAGAAATAAATCACCCACAGCCCTGGCGATGCGGCCGTTACCGTCGTCAAAGGGGTGGATCGTGACGAACCAAAGGTGCGCCAGACCGGCCTTGATGAGGTCAGGCACCTCGGTCTGCTGATGGGCCCAGGCCAGGAATTGACTCATGTCGGCAAGCAAACGGCTGGCGGGCGGGGCCTGAAAATGCACTTTTCGACGCCCTATCGGGCCCGAGACCACCTGCATCGGCCCGTCGCTGTCCTGACGCCATTGGCCGACGGCAATCCGACTCATGCCTGAATAGCCCGTCGGGAAGAACGCGGCGTGCCAGCCGAACAGACGCTGGGCGGTCAAGGGCTCTTGGCAGCGAGCGGTGGCATCGACCACCATCTCGACCACCCCCTCGACCTGCCGATCGACCGGGGCCGCCGCACCAATGTCCACTCCCAGACGGCGGGCGAGGGACGAGCGCACCGATGCCGCGTTCAGCACCTCACCCTCGATCTCGCTGGTCTTAAGCACGTCCTCGGTCAAGGTGGCAAGACTGGCCTCGTCGCGCAACGCAAGCCCCAGATCGGCCAGTCGCCCCAGAAGCAAGCCCTGGGCTCGGCTGACTTTTGTCAGGGACTGGGCCAATGCAGACAGTTCGTAGCGCCAATGAGGCCATTCCGGGGACTGCCAGATGTACAGTTTTTCTCCGCTATTCATGCGGAGATTAGAGCCCTCTTTCCCCGCAACTGCAAATTTTTCTCCGCATTTGGTGCGGCGATTGGAGCAGCCAATCACCGCGCGTCCAGGCCAGCGTGATTTCACAAGCTGGCCTGGCGTCCTTAACGCTCCCGATACAACTGCCCCACCGGGCTGGCGGTGCTGCCCATGATGAACATCGAGTACAGGCCATTGGAGGCCACCGCGATGTCGCTCGCGCTGTAGGCCACGCCACCACTGACCGTGAGCTGGGTGCTGCTGTAGGGCGTGTTGCTGAGCACGCCCAGGGCCGAGCTGCCCAGGGTGACGCCGCTGACAATCGGCACATAGCCAATGCTGAGTGCGGTGGCTGCGGTGCTGGTGCCGCAGGCGTGGTACAGGCGCACGTTGGCAGTCGTGCTGGCGGTGGGCAGGCGGTTCGAGTCGCTCAGCAGCGTGGTCTGCGGCGAAGCGGGGTCGCCATACACCAGCACGGTGTAGTCGTTGCCGGCCGTCAGCGCCACGGTCTGGCTGGTGGTGGTGCCATTGATCGTGAGGCTCAGCGGCAGGCTGCCCGAGGCCACCAGGCTGTAGGTGCCGATGGCCGGCGACACCAGCGAAGACAGCAAGGTGACAGCACTGCCGCTGGAGGTGACCGTGGCACTGGCCACGGCCTGCGACGGCAGGGCCGACACCACCCGCAGGCGAGACTGGGTGTTGCGATAAGTGGTCGCGGTGCTTTGCTGCAGCACCAGCGTGGCATCGACCAGCACACCGCCTGCGGCCGAACTGAGCACCAGGGTCTGAACCGAGGTGGAAGCCAGCGTGATGCCGCTTTGCGAGAGGCGCACGTCATCGCGGGTGCCGGCACCGGTGACCACCAGGGTGTAGGTGCCCGAATTGAGGGTGTAGTAGCCCGCCAGGGTGATGCTGCTCAGCGACACCAGCGGGGTGGCGCTGGCCAGGGTTTCGCCATCGCCCAACATGTAGATGTCGACGTCGCCCGCGTCGGGGCACTGGTCGAGAATGCGCAGGTAGGCACGACTGCTGGCAGCCGACGATTGGTTTTCGGTCAGGGTGGTGGTGTGGGTGGAGCCCGAGAAGCCCGCCACCACCAAGGTATAGGGGCCGCTTGAACCCGACAGGCTGAAAGACGAGCTGTAAATGGCCGTGCCATTTTGATCCAGCACCCGCACGGTATTGGTGTCAGTGCCGACCGACACATAACTGCCCGCGTTGCCAAATGCCACGCCCGAGCTGATCACCGTGCCATTCACCTCCAGCGACAGTGCATTGGGCGAGCTGACATTGGTATTGAGCAGGCGCAGATTGGTGTTGGAGTTGCTGCCCCCGCCGCAGCCTGCCAAGGCAGTGGCGGCCAGGCCGGCCAGGGTAAAAGTTCGACGGCTGATGTCCATGGGATGTTCCTGCGTTCAGACTGAAAATGGGAGGGCGCGCGGAGTATCTCAGAAGGCTTTCAAACCCATTTGAAAATACCTTCTGTTTTATTCAACGCATATTTTTCTGCACATTAATTCACCTGGCGTTCTGTTTTCTTTACAGACACCGAAGCATTAATTCTTTGATATTTACAGGACAGACATAATCCACATGCCAGCCCTCATCCATCAACCCCCAGCAGGTTGCAGCGGCGAAGCCGCCGGGCTGGTCGGCAGGCTCACGGGTGAGCTGGCAGGCTGGGTGGTGGATGGGCTTGGACTGGCCGGCTCCCAGCCCTGGGGCCAGGCGGGCTGCGTTTCGGGCACCAGCACGTCACGGATGGCCGGGGGCAGCTCGCGCTGGCGCGCCTGCAAGGCCTGACGGCGCTCGTTGGCCAGGGCCTCGCTGCCCTCGTCGTCGGCGACCACACGGGGGCGCAGGAACACCATCAGGTTGGTTTTCTTGCGGGTCTTGCTCAAGCTGCGAAACATGGCGCCGAGCACGGGGATGTCGGCCACCACCGGCACCTGGCCGGCATCGTTGGTGGCGCTGTCTTCGATCAAGCCGCCCAGCACAATGATCTTGCCGTTCTTGACCGTGACCGTCGACTCGATGGATCGCTTGTTGGTGGTGGGCCCCGCGTTCGTGGTGCCGGCCGCAGTGGTGGCCGCCACCGAGGAGGACTCCTGGTAGATGGTCAGGCGCACGTTGCCGTTCTCGCCGATCTGGGGTTTGATCTTCAGGGTGATGCCCACGTCCTTGCGCTCGATGGTCTGAAACGGGCTGGAGGTGGTGCTGCTGGTGGTCGTGTATGAACCCGTCACAAAGGGCACGTTCTGACCCACCACGATCTTGGCCTCTTCGTTGTCGAGCGTGATCACATTGGCCGTCGACAGGATGTTGGTGCCCGACATGGTCTCAAGTGCCGAGGCAATCGTGCCCAGCGTGAGCGTGGTGCTGCTGCTGATGCTGAACAGCTGCGACCACTGCACGCCCAGGTCCAGGCTCTTGCTGGCATCGACCTCGACCACCAGCGACTCCACATACAGCTGCGCGCGCGGTGCGTCGAGCTGGTCGATCACCTTGCGCATCTCCCGAAAGCGCGGCTCCGAGGCGGTGAGGATCAGCGAATTGGTGCTGGGGTCGGCCTGGATGCCGCCGCCCGTGCTGGGCTGTGCCGACGCACTGACCGAAGGGCTGCTGCTGCCCTTGCTGCCACTGCTGCCGGTGCTTGTGCTGCTGCCCGCCGTCATGCTCGACGAGAAGCCACCCGAACTGTCCACCCCTGTGCTGCCACTGCTGCCACCACCGCCATAGCCGCTGCTGGTGCTGCGCGAGCTGTCGGCCGAGGGGAACGCCGCCCGCAACACCGTGGCCAGCTTGGCGGCATCGGCGTTCTGCAGGTGCACCACGTGCACGCCCACCCCGGTGTTGGGGCGGTCCAGCCGGGCGACCAGCGAGCGCACAAAAGCCATCTGCTCAGGGTTGGCGGCGCGCACCAGCAGGCTGTTGCTCTGCTGATCGACCATGATCGACAGGCCCGCCGTGGCGCTGCCCGTGCCCCCACTGGCTGAGCCCCCCGCCGCCACCGTGCCGGTCTGCGCCGCGGCCCCGGCACTGGCCGTGCGCAGTTGCGAATCACCCAGGCGTTGCAGTGTGCTGACCAGATCGGAGGCCACCGCGTGCTCCAGCGCAATGATCTCGACATCGGTACCGCTCGGGGTATCGAGCGATTCGATCAGCGTGGCCAGGCGGGCCAGGTTGCTCGCATAGTCGGTGATGACCAGCGCGTTGTTGCCCGGGTTCAGGTTGATCACGTTGTTGGGGCTGATCAGCGGCCGCAGCACCGGCACCAGGTTGCTGGCACTTTCGTGGCTGAGCTTGAACACCCGGGTCACGATGCGGTCGTCGCGCGGGCCCTCGGCGCCGGCCACCACCGAGGCCGACTGCAGCTTGCCATCGGCTTCGGGCAACACGCGGTACACGCCGCCGCTTTCCACCACCACATAGCCTTGCAGGCGCAGCGCACTGGCCCACAGGCTCCAGGCCTGCGAGGGGGTCATGGGGTCTTCGCTGGTGAGCGACAGGTTGCCCTTGACCCGGGCGTCCAGCAGGATCTGACGCCCGGTGATGACCGCCATGGCACGCGCCACCGATTCAAGATCGGCATTGCTGAAGTTCAGGGTCAGGGTGCGGTCGGCACCGGCCCGGTTGGCTGCAGGCTGCGATTTGGCGGGCACGGCCGTCCCGGCCAAGACGGGCATGTTGCCCTGAAGCAGGGCCAGCACGGCCGCAGTGGCCAGCATTGAAAGGCGTTGGGTCATGAGGCAACAATGAGCCGCCAGCGGCGCCGTCGAGGCACTCTTGGGCAGCGGGATGAAGAGGCGACAGCCCACGTTCGGGGCCGCGCGTCGATTCTGAAAGCGCCCCTTGGCGCGCATGTGTGCGGGCTGTATAGATTCGTGAAGCAGCACAGCCGCACCCGGCAGGCCCCAGCCAACCCGTCGATGTACCAACGCGTGAAGGCTCTGCAACAAGTCGGGTACATGCAACACCCACCCTGCAGCGCGCTTGGCAGGGCCGTGCCCTGCTCCGCACAATGCAGACCTTGATGAGGCGAGGCCACACGTCGGTGCTGCCCGGGCCTCGCCTCTTCTCTTTATTTCCGCTCTTCCCTCTTTCTCTTGCTCAGGGTTCGCAGATCCGCTTTCTTGTCTCTGTCCCTCGGTCGCCGGCCTGTACTGGCGCTGAAGGCCACTGACTCGAACGCCCTGCCGAACAGAACCGACCACTTGCCCCTCCATCTTCCCCAGACCATGCCTGCTCAAACGTTCATCCCGGCCCGCTCGGCCCGCACCACGCCGTTCGCCCTCACCCCCTTGCTGGCCGCGGCCGTGCTCAGCGCCTGCGGGGGCGGTGGCAGCGGCGCTGACTACACCTTGAGCGGCACCCTCAGTGGCCTGAGTACCAGCGGCCTGGTGCTGGCCACCGGCAGCCAGACTGTGAGCGTGGCCTCGGGCGCCACCAGCTTCACTTTTCCGAGCAGCGTGGGCAGCTATGCCGTCACCGTCAAATCGCAACCCACGGGGCAGACCTGCGCCGTCACCTCGGGGGCCAGCGGTACCGCCAGCGCCAACGTGAGCAACGTGGTCGTCACCTGCCGCGCCTACCTGGCCTACGTCACCCACGGCAGCAGCGAAACCGTCAACGGCTTCAGCGTGAGCACCTCGGCCGGCACGCTGACGGCCCTGGGCAGCAGCGGCATCGCGGCCACCGCCTACCCGCCCACCCACATCGTGATGAGCAGCGATGGCTCCAAGGCCTATGTGAGCTTTCAGGACAGCCCCGTGATCGCCGACTACAGCGTGTCCAGCAGCGGCGCCCTGACCCTGCTGGCCAACACCGCGGCCGTCAGCGAAACCCGCGGCATGACGCTGTCGGCCGACGGCAAGTACCTGTACAGCACCAACTACACCGACAAGTCGTTGGGGCAATTCAGCGTGGCCAGCACCGGCGTGCTCAGCACGCTTTACCCCACCTCGGTGGCCGCCGGCAGCACGCCCATCTCGGTGGCCGCCACCGCCGACGGCAAGTATGTTTACGCCGCCAACTCGGGCGACGCCACCCTGACGGGTTACAGCGTGGGCTCAAGTGGCAATCTGAGCGCACTCAGCACCGCCAGCTACAGCCTGAGCAGCGGCAGCGCCCCACGTGGCCTGGCCACCGCCAACAGCCAGTACCTGTACGCCACCCAAGCCGGCAGCGCCAAGCTGCTGGCCTACAGCATCGATTCGAGCACCGGCAAGCTGACCGCCCTGTCGCCGGCTTCGGTCAGCACTGGCAGCACGCCCTACGCGGTGGCCCTGCGCTCGGACGGCCGCTGTGCCTATGTGGTCAACCGCAGCGACAGCACTGTGTCGCAATACATCATCAGCACGGGCGTGCCCACCGCCCTGGCCACCGCCACCTTGGCCACCGGCAGCAGCCCCGTGGCCATTGCCCTGTCGCCCGACGACCGCTTTGCCTACGTGGCCAACAGCGGCGCCTCGACCGTGTCGGTGTACAGCGTGGGCACCAGCTGCGACCTGAGCCTGATCACCAACGTGTCCAGCGGCGGCAGCACGCCCACCGGCATCGTGGTGCGCTGAAGCCTGAGACACGCCAGGCCGTTTCAGACGGGATCGTCTGACGGTCTGGTCTCTACACCCTCAACAAGCCAGGCGTCACCACCCGCCGTTGTGGTCGCCTGAAGCGGCACCTTGGGCTGGATGGTGCCATCGGTCTGGGCCACCGACATGAACTGTTGCCAAACCGCCGCGGACGCTGAGGGGACGCGGACCTGCCGCAACCCGCTTCAGGGCGGGCACCAGATTGGCCGCCCGCACCGAAGGTTCATCTGACCTGGCTACAATTCGCGCGATGACTGTGCATCGCCTTGCCTCTTCGGACCGTGCCTCGGGCACCACCGAACACATGGCCGCCCGCTTTCAAAGTTTCACGTTGGCCCGCATCTCACGGAACGCCTGCCGTCGGCAGTCAGGCTGCTCGCGCCTGACGCCCCCTTAGAACAAAGCGAACGTCGACCTCATGGGCATGGACGTTCCATGCCTGCATCGATCACGCTTTCTCGGCCTCCCACCAGGGAGCGCCCTCGTCATGTCCCAACATTCTCATTTCTTTCGGGCCCAGTGGGCTCCGAGCATTCCGCGCGAGCTCATGGCCGGTGCCGTGGCCACCTTTGCCCTGATTCCAGAAGTCATCGCCTTTTCTTTTGCTGCCGGCGTGGACCCGGCGGTGGGGCTGTTCGCGTCATTCATCATCAGCATCGTGATTGCCTTTGCCGGAGGTCGGCCCGCGATGGTTTCCGCTGCAGCGGGCTCGGTCGCCCTGGTGGCGGCCCCTTTGGTTCATTCACACGGTGTCCCCTATCTTTTCGCCGCCGGCCTGTTGGCCGGCGCGGTACAAGTCCTGTTTGGCTGGCTCCGACTCGGCGTGCTGCTGCGCTTTGTCTCCGGTTCGGTGCGCACCGGGTTCGTCAATGCCTTGGCCATTCTGATTTTTTCGGCGCAGATGCCGCACCTCATCGGTGCCAACAGCGCCACCTGGGCCATGGTTGCCCTGGGACTGGTGGTGATCTATGGCCTGCCTCGGATCACCACAGCGGTGCCTTCGCCCTTGGTCTGCATCGTGGTGCTGACACTCATTGGGCAATGGTTGCATTTGCCGCTGAAGACAGTGGCCGACCTGGGTTTGCTACCAGATACCTTGCCGGTCTTCGCGCTGCCGACTGTGCCCTTCACGATGGAGACACTCCGCCTCATCGCACTCCCAGCTTTCGCGATCGCCATGGTCGGACTGCTGGAGTCACTGATGACCGCCAGCGTGGTGGACGAACTCACCGACACACCGAGTGCCAAAAACAGGGAATGCAGCGGCCTGGGCATGGCCAACATGGCGGCCAGCCTCTTCGGTGGCATCGCCGGATGCGGCATGATTGGACAGACGGTTAGCAACGTGCGTTACGGTGGGCGGGGTCGACTTTCGACACTCTTTGCGGGTGCCTTCCTGCTGATTCTCATGTTGCTGCTGAAGCCCTGGGTGGCACAAGTGCCGGTGGCCGCGCTGGTCGCCATCATGGTCATGGTGTCGGCTTCAACCCTGGACTGGGGTTCCGCGCGCGCTTTGCGGCGACATCCCAAACTATCAAGCCTGGTCATGCTGGCGACCGTCGCGGTGACCGTCGCAACAGGCAACCTGGCGGCCGGTGTGGCCATCGGCGTTCTGCTGAGCGGCGTGTTCTTCACATTCAAGGTGTCGCGCCTTTTGGTCGTGACCCGGACAGGGGATGACACACTCACCTACAGGGTTTCAGGCCAGGTCTTTTTTGCGTCCGCCGACTTGCTGGTTGACGCCTTCGACGTGCGAGAGGTCGAAGGCAGGGCGGTCACCATCGACTTGAGCCAGGCCCACTTTTGGGACATCACCTCCGTCACGGCCTTGGACAAGATCTGTCAAAGGCTGCGCAAACACGGCAGCGAGGTCGAGGTGCGCGGCCTGAACGACCACAGCCGCGCCCTGGTCTCGAAGTTGGACCTTGGCATCGAATAGGCCCCGCGAGCCCCTCTGGTGCATGCTTTGGCCACCGGACACATCGGCTGGCGACAGACATTGGAGTCGAGCAAGACAGTCACGATGGCGGGCACATCCGACGGCTGTGCTTGCTCAAGCTTTCAGGCCTCAGACAGCCTGGGTGGGCACCCCGTGCCGCAACTCGGTTTGCTTGTTGAGCCCATCCACAAACACCAGCTGGGGTTGATGGGCGCGAACCTCGTCCTCGTCCACCTGAGCAAAGGCAGCGATGATCAACAGATCGCCCACGGCTGCACGGCGGGCCGCCGATCCGTTCACCGAGATCATGCCGCTGCCCCGTTGGCCTTTGATCGCGTAGGTGATGAATCGCTCGCCATTGTTGATGTTCCAGATGTGGACCTGCTCGTTTTCAATCAGGTTGGCAGCCTCCAAGAGGTCTTCGTCGATGGCACAGGAGCCTTCGTAATGCAGCTCGCAATGGGTGACCGTGGCTCGGTGGATCTTCGATTTCAGCAGGGTGCGTTGCATGAGGGAGTCGCCGTTTTAAAACGGCCGGAGCATACCTTGCGAAATGCCCGATCCGACCCAAAACGCCCACGCGCGCCAACAAACCGCGACGGATAGCGCTACCTTGTCATGAGCGCGCCCACCGCTGTGCAGACCTTGAACCCCAGCCGGACCTCGGGAGCCTGGCGACACACTTGGGATGATCCCCATACCAGGGCTCACGGGGATGACACGGGACAGCCCAGGCCCGGGGCCTCGTGCAGTCCCCGCTCAGCTCGGTTGCAGCGTATGAAGCGCATCCGCCAGCGTGGGAGGCAGTTCAATCACGAATCGACACCCCTGCCCAGGCTCTGAGTACAGAAGAACATCCCCGCCGTGCAGCCTGGCCACGTGACGGGTGATCCACAGGCCCAGGCCGAAACCCTGAGCCTTGTCGTCGTACTGGCCGCGTTCAAACTTGTAAAAAATGCGGGCCTGCGTCTGCTGATCCAGGCCCTCGCCTTGATCGCTGACCGACAACAAAAGCCAGCCCCGGGTGTCCAGCGTGGTGCTGACGCTGACCTGGCCCTGCCGTGCGTACTTGACGGCATTGTCAATGAGGTTGGACAAAGCCATCCTGAGCAGGGTCGGGTCACCGATCCAGACCGCTGGATCCGGGGCCAGAGACAGTTGCAGCCAGTGCCTGGGCGACCAGTGCACCAGTTGGGTGGCTTCGTTCACCAGGTCGGCCAGATTGAACTCGGCGCTGACGAGCTGCAAGCCGCCGGCGCGAAAGCGCTCACTGCACAGGCTGTTGTCGACCAGGGCACTCAGGCGTCGGCAGGCGCGCCGGATTTGCGCGGCCTGCTCAAGCTGACGTCCAACGTCCTGGTCAGGAAAACTCATCTGCTCGGTGGCCGCACTGTCGATGATCGTCAAGGGCGTTCTGAACTCGTGGCTGATCATGCTGAAGAACTGCCGTTGCTCCAGCAACATGCGGCGTTCTTGATCCAGCGCGAGTTGCAAGGATTGCTGGGCCTTGCCCAGCTCGGCCGTGCGTTCACTCACCCGCGTCTCCAACATGCGCTCCGACGCAGCCAATGCCCGATGGGCCTGGGTTCTGGCTTCGTGGGCCCGTTTGAAGCGCTGGTACAACCCTGCCCCGATCGCTGCGGCGGCCATGGTCAGCAGCAGCAGCAACTGGAATTGCCAGACCAGCGCAGTGTCGTGCTTGACCACCCGCGTCCCGGTGAACTCGGCCAGGGTGAGCACGATGTTGCCCGATTGGAATACAAAGGTCACCAACAGCAGGCCCCGTTCAACACTCCAGCCACGTTGCCGGATGTCTGCACCACAGATCCAGCTGCCTGCAAAGACGCTCAGCATCGGGCAGACGATGCCCAGCAGGGCAAAGCGCCCGTAGCAGCCGAGGGGGATGCTGAGCATCGCGGCGACGTTGGCCAGGCACAGCAGGCGCAAAAACACCTGCACGGCGCGCCATCGGGCCTGCCCGCGGGTCACCAACTCGGTCGTCAGCCAGGCCACGCCGGCCGCGACCGAGAACGAGCCCAGGCCCACCATCGCGCTGGCCCAGGCCGGGTGCTGCTCCAGCAACCAGATGTTGGTGTACCCATGAAGATTGAAGGCGTGAATCAGGGTCAAGACCCCCAAGACACCTGTGGCGGCCAGGCGCCGTTCCTTGAAGATCACGGCACCACCGCCCACCAGCAAGAGCAATGAGAAGCCCAGGCCGAAATACAGCCCCAGGCCCCATCCCTCGCGCTCGGTCTGGCCCAGCAGATCGTCCGGGCGCCACAGACTGGCATAGACCCGCATCACGCTGCTGCTCTGCACCCGGATCAGGACGGGCTCAGCAGGGTTCAATCGAAAAAGAAACTTGCGTGTCGACAGGCGCTCAGCCGAGGGCCGCAGGTCCCCCGCATCTTGCTGCGTCCACTGCCCTTGACGGCGTTGATAGAGCGAGATCCAGTCGAGGTAGGGCGGGCTGATCTGCAGCAGCAGATCGGGCTCGTGCTGCAACTCGGGCGGTACCGTCAGGCGCAGCCAGACCACGTTTCGGGTGTAGCCTTCGCTCACGGGGCCCTGAAGCCATTGAAACTCAGTGTCGGGCTTGGCCGCCACGGTATCGACCGTGGCTTGGCCAGTGACATCAATCCATTGCTGCCACGGCCATTGACTGCCCAGAAGGATAGGATTTCCGGCCTCCAGCCGATGGCGCCATTCCCCCGCATGCAACCCGTAGCTCCCCAATAACAGCATCAGACACACCAGCCACTTGGTTGTGAGTTTTTGTGAGTATTTGTACATGGCGCGTTCCGTGCGGGGCCTGGAGAATCCAAGATCAAAACCTTTCATGATGCCTCAACAAGCCGCCTCTTCTACCACCGCTCCCAGCATTGCTGTCGTGGAGGACGACGAAGACATTCGCAACAATGTCTGTCGCTTCCTCGTCAAATCAGGCTTCAGGGCTTGGGGGGTTGAATCGGCCGAAGACTTCTATGTAGCCTTGCTCAGAGAGCACGCCGATCTGGTGCTGGTGGACCTTGGTCTGCCCGGTGAAGATGGCCTGTCGCTGGTCAAGCGATTGGCCGTACAAGGCATCCCCGTGGTGATTTTGACGGCACGGGGCGAACTCAGCAGCCGCATCGCGGGCCTGGAGTCCGGGGCGCTGCAATACTTCGTGAAACCCACCGACCTCAATGAGTTGGTGGCCGGCATCCGATCCTTGCTGCGGCGCACGGGCCAGCCCTCGGCGGGCCAGACCACCGTGACGGCTTGGCGCCTGCAAGCCAACGAAGCCCTGCTGATGTCACCCGACAACAAGTCGGTTCCGCTGACAACCCGAGAGCTGCAACTGTTGGGCTGCCTGGCGAAAACACCGGGCACCGTCGTCAGCAAGACTGACTTGATTGAGTCGATGGGGGGTGGCGATTCCGAAGAGGCTTTTCACCGCATTGAATCTCAACTCAATCGCCTGCGCCGCAAAACCCTGACCGAGACGGGCCTGCCCTTGCCCGTGCGAGCCGTCTTTGGCAGAGGCCTGGTCTTTGTGCCGTGACGCCGATGCAGATTCAGATGCAGACGATTTCTGTGGTGGCTTGTCACGCAGGCAGCTCACGAGATGCCGAGAGGGCTGCGCATGTTCGCGGATGGCCGCTGGGCATTGGCCCCATGTCGATGGGCTTCCACGGGGCGTGGGCTGGCTTGCCGGCCAGCAAGACAACGAATGATCGTGTGGGGTCGCGAATTTCGCGGCCTGCCGCAAACTGAAAAGAACCAAATAACAAGATGAGTACCATCGTCTCAAACTTGGATCTGCTGAAACGCATTCCTCTGTTTTCCTTGCTGACCGCGGCGCAAGCCGAGGCCATTGCCTTGACTGTGAACAAGCGCCACTACAAGCGGGGCGAGGTTCTGGTTCGGCAACACCACCAGGCCCATGAGCTGTTTGTCTTGCTGGCGGGCCGGGTGCGCGTGTTTTCCAGTGACAGCAAGGGGCGCCAACTCGTTATGAACAAGCTGCGCAAAGGCGAGATCCTGGACGAGATGAGCCTCATCGACGATCAACCGCACGCAGCCACCGCCCAGGCCGAGATCCCCACCGACGTGCTGACCGTGAGCCGGTCTGATTTCCAACGCTGCCTGCAAGAAAACAGACATGTCGCTTATGCCGTCATGAATCACCTGGTGCAGCGCCTGCGTCAGGCCAATGGCAAGATTGAATCGCTGGCACTCATGGACGTTCACGGCCGCGTCGAGCGCGCCCTGGTGGAGCAGGCCGAGCCCACCGACGATGGCTTGATGGTGATCCATGAAAAGATATCCCGCCAGGACATCGCCAAGATGGTCGGTGCCTCGCGAGAAATGGTGAGCCGGGTGATGAAAGACCTGGAGGCACAGGGCTACATCCAAACGGACTCGCCCTGCCGAATGACACTCAGAGAACCCTTGCTGCGCCATCTGGCGTCACAGCCATGAGATCAAGCGCCCATCGACCAACCAGGCCTGTCCGCCGACCTCATACCGCTAGGCGACCCTGATGGGTTCGACATTGGCAGAAAACCGTGGCGCATGCCGCCGTGCCAGAAAACAGGACCATGGCCCGCCAATGGGCACAAGCCCAAGCACCGGGCCATGAATGCAACAGGTAGCACCCCATGAGACGGCCTTCTTGAGCAAGGCCACCAACTCTTCGGCGCCTTTGTCGAGGCCCACCCGCGCAGCCTTGAGGCGCCCGATGGCTTCGAGTCTCACAGAGCAGCACGAAACCATGACCCGCCCACATCCCCGGCCCCCCTCCTGAGGGTGCCACGCCCACTAGGCGCCCCTTGGCCCCAGCGGCCAACCCCATCCCAATCCAGCGCTGAAGGGGGTGGCAAATGGCCCACAAAACCAGACCAGCAGCCCCACCCCAC
Organism: Curvibacter sp. GW821-FHT09D12; assembly: GCF_059416245.1. NCBI lineage: Bacteria > Pseudomonadati > Pseudomonadota > Betaproteobacteria > Burkholderiales > Comamonadaceae > Curvibacter > Curvibacter sp. GW821-FHT09D12. The sequence goes on from NZ_JBWKOU010000044.1 coordinate 21,646, forward strand.
TGCGAACAAGCCGCCACCCTGGCGCTGACCCTGCAAGACGAGTTCAGCCGCCTGAAAGAAGCCCACCAGGCCCAGGCCTGCATCAACAGCCTGCTGTCACCGCATCAACTGCCCACACACGAACAACCCGAAGAGTTCAGCGTCACGCCTGAAGACCTGCGAGCCTTGTTGCGGGTGACGCAGGCAGAGGTGGAGAGACGGGCGGACGCTGTGGAGGCGGCTATTGGGGAGTTGAGGGGGGTGTTGGGGTGAGGGGTGGGTGGCGGCTTTGCGGCGGGTGCTGACCTTGGCGGTATGCTTGCGAAAGGCTGATATCGGCCAGAAGGAGCCGGTCGAACGATTAACCTAATAGCCGCCCTTCAAAATCCTGTTTGACTGCCGACGACCTTCGGATTACGCGAAGCAGAGCATGCCCGGAACGGCCATGCTCCGCTAGCGCAGCGCGCGATCTCACTCAGCGCAGTTCAGCATCCACTGAACACCAAATCGATCGGTCAATTTGCCGTAATAGTCCCCCCAGGGTTGGATGCCCAAGGGGGTTGTGATGGTGCCGCCAGCACTCAGCGCGTTGAAGAGTTCGCGTGTGGAGTCGCGGTCGTCCATTGCCAATAAGTGTGCAGAACCCCGCATCGGTTCCGCGTCGTCATTGTCCGAGGCATAAAAGTGCAGAGCAGGTCCTTGGAACTTGGCATGCATGACCTTCCCACGCATAGCCTCGTTTCTTACCGGCATGCCGTCTACTCCGTAGCGCAGAACCTCGACAACATGGCCAAGGCCACATTGCGCATAAAAAGCCAAGGCTTGGTCACAGTTGGTGGTGAAGAAAAGATAGTTCGAGAGTTGCATACTGGTCTCACTGAGTTGTGAGGAGGCCTCAACGCGGTCGTCCCGAATCTGGGGACCTTGTTGCTGCCCCCAGATGTATCAGGCTGGAACACCACCCTCGCTAAGTTGCGCATTGCTGAGGGCCATTCCGGCAATGCCCCAAGCCCCATCCACCGCGTGTACCACATTGACCCATATGCGCTCCTTCGGATGGTGCGCGCCAGACAGTTCATAAACGATGTTCGTGGCCTCTTCGATGTAGCCGACTTGAATCTCACGGCTAGCAAACGCGAAGGACGGGACCTTCCATTCAATGAAGGCCACAGAGGCTTCCTGTGATCCCGAATACGTATGCTCCCTCGGCAGGACGTGGATCGAGCCAACGATATTCGGTGTCATCGCCTTATTTCCAGCCAGGCCGTGCCACTTGAGCATGGCATCGGACAGGCGGCTGAAAGCGACTTTTTCCAGACCTTCGGGAAGAACGCCCTCGGTAAGGGTGAGCGTAAGTGGCATAGGTACTCCAAACAGATAGAACGGCGTCGACCCATACCCTGCGCATCGGCATGGCATTTCAAGTAACGACCGTTATTTAATATCGCATAACGATCGTGTTTCGGCAACTACAATCATCAACTTCACATGTCGAAGGAGCTAATCGTGTCAAGGTCAGAACAGAAGTTGCAGACGCGGCAGCAACTCCTGCAGGGCGCGGGGCGCGGCTTTCGCAAGGCAGGCTTTGGTGGGATAGGGGTAGACGGCCTTGCAAAAGAAGCAGGACTGACGTCGGGCGCCTTCTACGTTCATTTCGACTCAAAGGCCCAAGCATTCCGGGAATCGGTCGCACAGGGCATGGCTGAATTGAGGGGCGGGGTGCTGTACTTCCAAGAACAACACGGACACGCTTGGTGGCCGGAATTTGTGCGCTTCTACCTCAGCGCCAAGCGAACCTGCGACTTGTCAGAAAGTTGCACGTTGCAGACGATGCCGACAGAGGTGTCTCGATCAGACGAAGCCTCGCGCACAACTTTCGAAGACGCTTTACGCGACGTCGCACAGGCAGTCGTAGATGGACCAGACTCACCAAATGCGCCGCGAGACATAGAGGCTGCTTGTGCCGCCCTATCGGCGCTGGTGGGTGCGGTCACGCTCGCACGAGCAGTTATCCACAGTGCGTTCGCGGATCAAATTGCCGCAGGGACGGAACATGCCTTGCTCGGAATCCGACCTACTCTACCTGCGTGAGACCAACAAGAAGTCTTTATAGGTGAAGTGAGGTGCCGCGAATTTCGCATTCATGGTTCAACGCTAAATTGCGAGAAGGACAGCTTTGGTAGACGGCCGACTGACGGCTAAGGGCGGCGGATTCAACCGGTCGATGCAACACACTAGCAGTGCACGTTGTGCAAGGAGATTCGTGTGAAGCAAAGACCAAGGATTTACTACACCGCCGCCCAAAAAACGGTGATGTGGGAGGAGTGGAAGAAGGGCAAGACGCTCCATCAGATCGGACTGCTCTTCGATCGACCTCACACCTCTATCCATAACATTCTTTCGCAGACAGGTGGAATCCGTCCACCAGAGCGACGACGGTCCTGCAAGGCTTTGACAATGGCCGAGCGCGAAGAAATATCCAGAGCCCTGGCAATCGGCGATTCGATTCGAACTATTGCTAAGCGATTGGGCCGAGCACCGTCCACGGTCAGCCGGGAGCTTCATCGAAATGGCGGCCTTCTTCGTTACCGAGCCACCTCGGCTGACGAGTCAGCCTGGGAACGCGCCCGCCGGCCCAAACGCTGCAAATTGGCGACTAACCCTCGCTTGGCCCAAATCGTGGCAACCAAGCTGCAGAATCAGTGGTCGCCAGAGCAGATCGCTGGTTGGCTCAAGCATACTTACCCGAGCGACCCCAGTCTCCACGTGTCCCACGAAGCCATCTACCGAACGCTTTTCATCCA
>NZ_JBWKOU010000045.1:0-19260 GCF_059416245.1 Curvibacter sp. GW821-FHT09D12
CAGGCAGGCCTGGAGCCGCAGGGCTCAGCCCCCCGAGGGGGCCGCAGGCCGCCTTGGGGCGGCCCGGCGCCGGCCTGACCCCTTCGTTGCAGGCCGGCTGGACGGTGAAGGGGGGCTGGCGGCCCTCAACGTTCACGCATCGCCGGTCATTGCACTTCTCGCACCACGCGGTTGTTCAGGGGTTGGGTGGGGCGGGCGTTGTTGGGGAACAGTTTGGAGAACAGGCGCAGTTGCTCCGGGCTCAGGGTGACGGGGGTTTTCAGCACCAGCCACAGCACGCCTTCGGTGCAGGGGGGCGTGGTCAGCGAGCCCAGGAACTGGTAATAGCGCAGATCGGGGGGCAGCAAGTCGGCCACGTTCAGGGCGCCCGGGGGCATCTGCACGCGGTCCTGGTTGTCCAGCGGCATGTAGGTCCAGACCTTGTTGATGAAGGCGCTGGCCGGCCCTGGGTCCATCAGCACGGCCACCACGGCCAGCTGGTTCTGGTCGTTCTTGTGCACCAGGTGGGCCACCATCGAATAGCCCTTGTAGTTGATGCGCTCTTCGGCCGGGTGGTGGAAGTGGAATTGCACCAGCTTGTAGGTCGAGCCGCGCACGGTCAGCGTGTTGGGGCTGGCCGGGTCGAGGTCGACCTGGATGGTGTGGCCGTTGTTCACCACCGACGCCGTGCTGGGCATGTAGCGCAGTTGCAGCGGTTCGGCAGGCCCCACCAGGGTGTCGGCATCGGTGATGTGCACCGGCGATTGGCGCCGGCCCAGGCCACAGGTGCTGAACTCGGGCTGCATCTTGCCCCAGGCCGCCGGACCGTTCTCGCCTTCGTACTCCCAGTGGGCGCTGCCGTGCTGGCCGTGGACCTCGGCGGCGGCCCCTTCGGCCTTGCCATGCGCGTCCTCGCCCCCGGCCATGGCCGCGGCCTTGGCCCGGATGTACTCGCGGCTGTTGCTTTCCTTGTCGGCGGCGGCGAGTCTGCGCGCATCGATCGGATTGGCCAGGGCCCCGGAGGGTTTGGTGGGCGTGGCCTTGGGCATGCGCACCTCGATCACGGTGGCGCCTTCGCCCTTGGCACCGCGGCCGGCCTGGTTGTTGCGCTCCACGCCTTCGCGGATCCGGGCTGCCACGTCGGCTGGGCTGGCGGCCGGGCTGGCTTTTTCGGCTTTTTCAGCCTTCTCAGTGGCTTTGGCTGGGGGCTTGCCATGGGCATCGCCATGGTCGTCTGCCCCGCGGGCGGTGCCCGCCAGGCCCAACCCCAGGGCGCAGGTCAGCAAGAGCAGAGACAGGGTCAAGGGTCGATTCATGCCGGGTCGGTCCGTCGGCAGGAGGGTTCTGGTGTGTTCTTGGTTCTTCGTCATCATCGGACCCGTGGTTTGTGACCGTTCTGATTTGAATGTCAGTAAAGGTTACTTGCTTTATCGGCATCCGAGGCCCTCACTTGAGCCGGCCACGCTGTCTTTGCCAGGGCGGCGCTATATAGTCTTGACCCGGGTGAGCCGGCTTGACGCCTCACCCGGTTTTTTCTGAAGCCCTGACCTGTCCTGAGCCGCCGTGACCATCCAGACCGACGATTTCGCCCCTGTTCCCGCCCCCGACCGGCGCGTGGTGTCGGCGGCGCCGACCTCGCCCCATGAAGAGGCCATCGAGCGCGCCCTGCGCCCCAAGCTGCTTGACGAGTACGTGGGCCAGGCCAAGGTGCGCGAGCAGCTCGACATCTTCATCGGCGCCGCGCGCAAGCGTGCCGAGGCGCTGGACCATGTGCTGCTGTTCGGCCCGCCCGGGCTGGGCAAGACCACTTTGAGCCACATCATCGCGGCCGAACTGGGCGTCAACCTGCGCCAGACCAGCGGCCCGGTGCTCGAAAAGCCCAAGGACCTGGCCGCGCTGCTGACCAACCTCGAGAAGAACGATGTGTTGTTCATCGACGAGATCCACCGGCTTTCACCCGTGGTGGAGGAAATCCTCTACCCCGCGCTCGAGGACTACCAGATCGACATCATGATCGGCGAGGGACCGGCCGCGCGCAGCATCAAGCTCGACCTGCAGCCCTTCACCCTGGTGGGGGCCACCACCCGGGCCGGCATGCTGACCAACCCGCTGCGCGACCGTTTTGGCATCGTGGCGCGCCTGGAGTTCTACACTGCCGAAGAGTTGACCCGCATCGTGCGCCGCAGCGCCGGCCTGCTCAACACACCGATCGATGACGACGGCGCCTTCGAGATTGCCCGCCGCTCACGCGGTACCCCCCGCATCGCCAACCGCCTGCTGCGCCGGGTGCGCGACTACGCCGAAGTCAAGGGCGACGGCCGCATCACCCGCGCCATCGCCGAACGTGCCCTGACCATGCTCGATGTCGACCCGCAGGGCTTTGACGTGATGGACCGCAAGCTGCTGGAGGCCGTGATCCACCGCTTCGATGGCGGCCCGGTCGGGCTGGACAACATCGCCGCCAGCATCGGCGAAGAGTCGGGCACCATCGAAGACGTGATCGAGCCCTACCTGATCCAGCAGGGCTACCTGCAGCGCACGCCGCGCGGGCGCATCGCCACCCTGGCCGCCTACCGTCACCTGGGGGTGACGCCGTCGAAGAACGCGAGTGATTTGTCGGGCGGTTGATCAGCTTGGCTCGGCGTGGGCTTGGGCTTGGGCTTGGGCTTGGGCTGAGTTTCTCACCAGCAGCCACTGCGCCAGGTAGTAGCTGCCCAGCACCCACAGCGTGGCCTGGGGCAGGGGGGCCACAAAGCGGTTCAGGGCCAGCAGCGAATCGCTGACCATGAAGCACAGGCTGCCGGCGGCCACGCCCCAGGCGGCGGGGGTGCGCAGCACCGTGGCGCGGCCCAGGGCCTGGGCGGCCATCAGCACGATCACGCCCACATAGGCCGGCACGGCGATGCGCAGCACCGGGTCGAGGTGGGGCCACAGCACGGCCAGCATCAAGGCCCCGGCGCTGGCGCAGCCCAGCAGGGCCGGGCGGCTGGCCAGCCAGGGGGCATCCTGGCGCCAGCGCGCCAGGTAGGCCAGGTGCCCCAACAGAAAGGCGGCCAGGCCGGGCAGAAACAGGCCGGGCAGCATCAGCATCACGTCGCCCACCAGGCAGGCGCTCAGGGCCAGCAGCAAGCGCCCTTCGGGTTGGCCGGGTGCGGCCCGGCGCAGCACCCACACCCAGGCCAGCGCCATGGCCAGCGGTTTGAACAGGTGGTGCCAGCCCTGCAGACCTTCGGCCCCTGTGAGCGTGGCAAGGGCCGCGGCTTCGAGCATGCCCACCTCCAGCCAGGCCAGGCGCCCTTGCAGGGCGGCGCCCAGACACCACCAGCCCAGCACCAGGGCCGCGGCCCAGGGCAGCAGCTGCGGCAGCGCATGGCCTTCGGCCAGCCATAAAAAGCTGGCTGAGGCGCCCAGCAGGGCCAGAAACTGCGCGCCGCAGAACAGGGCCTGGGGGCCCGCTAAAGGCGGATCGAAGCGGGGCACAGTGGCCGGGTCGAAGGCCGGTTTCACGGCGCCCAGGCCGGGCGGCTGCCAGCCTGGCGGCTTGAACCATACCCGCAGTCGGTCGCCCCAGCGTGGAGTGCGCCGACTGGTGTGCAGCAGGTCGGCATAGACCTCGGCATTGGCCCACAGCGGGTTGCAGCTGTTCAGGGGCTTGCGCGTGCCGTACACACAGGGTTCTGATTCCTCGCGGAAGGTGCCGAACAGGCGGTCCCAGAGGATCAGGATGCCGCCGTAGTTGCGATCCAGGTAGGCGTCGTTCACGGCGTGGTGCACGCGGTGGTTCGAGGGCGAGGCAAAGACCCGGTCGAACCAGCCCAGGCGCGGCACGTGCTCGGTGTGGATCCAGAACTGGTAGAGCAGGTCGATCAGTGCCACCACGGCAAACTGCTGGGGCGGCACGCCGGCGAGCGCCATCGGCAGATAGAACAGCCAGGCCAGCAGGGGGCCGCTGCTGGTCTGGCGCAGCGCGGTCGACAGGTTGTAGTGCTGACTCTGGTGGTGTACCACGTGGGCCGCCCACAGCAGGGCCACCTCATGGCCCATGCGGTGCAGCCAGTAGTAGCAGAAGTCATAGAACAGCAGGGCCAGCCACCAGCCGGGCAGGCTGAACCAGAAGTCATTCGCCCGCCACAGGGCGGCATGCCGCCACACCTGGGTGTACAGGCCCAGCGACAGGGCCACCATGAACACGGCGCTCAATTGGCTGAGCACGCCCAGCGCCAGGCTGCTCAAGGTGTCGGGCAGACTATAGGTGTTGCGGCCGGTGCGGCGACCCCAGGCGTACTCCAGCGCCATCAGGGCGAAGAACACGGGGGTGGCCAGGACGATGATCTGGGTGGCGCTCATGCCCGCCATTGTTGGGGCTGCCGTCTGTCGGTCGCCTCCGCATCAACCCGGAGGGATCAGGTCAGTGCGCCGCGCGCATCCACGCTGATGATGCGTTCGACCACGCCGTGCTCCAGCCCGCCGCGCACGCCGACCAGGTGGTCATGCAGGTTGACGGTGGGGTCGCAATGGCCTGGGATCAGCCACAGGGTCGAGCCCAGCTCAGGCAGCGCCGCTGCAGGGCGCACGGTGGTCAGCAGGCCATGCTCGTCGCCGCCATTGCTGAACACCAGCGGTTCGGCACCGGGCAGGGTGTGCACGCGGGGCATGCCGCTGTCGACGGCGTGGCTTTTGTGGCCGGCATCGCACACCGCATGGCCGTGGCGGGCGCTGATGACCTGGGTCTTGACGAACAAGGCGTGTTCGAACTGGGGTTGCGCCGGATCGCGCTCATTGAGCGAGTAGTCGGCGTCCATGAACAGAAAGGAGCCGGCCTGCAACTCGCCGTACACCCCGCTGGCAGCCTCCAGCACCAGGGTGCCGGTGCCCGCGCCGGTGATCAGGGGAATCTGGAAACCGGCACTCTGCAGCGCTTCGCAGCTGCGGTTCACGGCCTGCACGGCATTGGCAATGGCCTGGCGACGTTCGCTGGCGCTGCGCAGGTGCTGGGCCCCGCCATGGTAGGCGTGCAGGCCACCAAACTGCAGACGCGGCCGGCCTTTGATGTCGCGCACCAAGGCCACGGCAGCCTCGCCGGGCGCCACGCCGCAGCGGCCCTGGCCGACATCGATTTCGACCAGCACGCGCACCCGGGCGCTGCTGTGCGCCAGGGCCTGGTCCAGGCGCTCGATGCCAAGCACACTGTCCACCGCCAGCGTGAGCCAGCCGCCGCGGGTGGCCAGGGTTTGCGCCAACCCGGCCACACGGGCCAGCTTGGCCGGTGCGATCACCTGGTTGCTGATGTAGATGTCGTTCACGCCGCCCGCAGCCAGGGCCTCGGCCTCGCTGGTCTTCTGCACGCAGCAGCCGGTGGCGCCAGCACTGATCAACAGGCGGGCCAGCTCGGCACTCTTGTGCATCTTGGCGTGCGGGCGCCACTGGATCTGGTGCTTGGCACTGAAGTCGACCATGCGCTGGATGTTGCGGTCCATGGCGTCGAGGTCGATCACCAGGGCCGGGGTGTCGATGGCGTCGGTGCCTTGGCCGCGCAGGGCCAGCAGTGCCTCAGGTGGTGCTTTCATCCAGGGACTCGTCTTGAAGGTGTTGGGTGTCGGACCAGCCCACCAGGGTGAAGCCCTGCGGTGTCCAGAGCAGGCGGTTGATGGCGGCATTGCCCAATGCCCAGGTGCGCGGGGCCTGAAGCTCCTGGCCGGTGGCGGCGCGGTACAGCACATCCATCACACCGCCGTGGGCGACCAGCACGATCTGTTCGCCGGCGTGGCGGGCGGCCAGTTCGGCCGCGGTGCTGACCACACGCTGGCGAAAGCTCAGTAGCGATTCGCCGCCTTCTGGGGCGAACTCGGGGTCGCGGGTGCGCCATTTGTGCGCCTGGTCGGGCAATTCGGTTTCAATCTGGGCAAAGGTGCGGCCTTCGAAACTGCCGAAGCCGCGTTCGCGCAGACCGGTGTGTGGGGTGACGCTGAGGCCGGTGTGCTCGCTGATCTGGCCGGCGGTCTGCCAGGCCCGGGCCAGATCGCTGGCATAGATGGCGTGCAGCGCCTCGGAGGCGAGGGCGGCGCCCACTCGGCGCGCCTGCCACTGGCCCTGATCGTTGAGGGGGATGTCGAGCTGGCCCTGGATGCGGGTGTCCACGTTCCAGGCGGTTTCGCCATGTCGGATGGCAATGATTCGGGTGACGTCCATGGCGACCATTCTAGGCGTCCGACGATGCGGCGAGTGCTTGTGCGCGGCCGCGCTCAGGGCGGCATCATCACGTCGATGTTGACGCGCCGCAGCCCGGTGGGCGGGGTCGGAAAGCCTTGCAGTGAGGCCTCGAAGAGTGCACCCAGGGTGACTTCTTCGCTGCGCGTGAGGCCGTCGCTGGCAGCATGGGTCTCGTACACCGCCTTGCCATCGGTGTGGCTGCGGATCAGCAGGGCCACCTCGCGCAGCACCCGCGGCGGCGCATAGGGCATGCCACCCCAGAGGCCGCGCGTGCCCGAGCCGTAGTACATGCCTCGTCCGGCCCACACCCGGCCCGACCAGCCGTAGCCTGGCCAGCCCCCGAAGGGGTAGGGGGCAAAGGGGTCGGTGACCGTGGTGGTGCGCACACCGACCTGCACGCTGAACTGGGCGTTGGCGTCGTCGCGCTGCAGGCCGACCTTCTCAAGTGCCTTTTGGGCCAGGGCCTCGATGCGGGCCTGGGCTTCAGGCGGTGTGGCCTGTTCCTGCGAGGGCAGGCGCTCGAAACGGAAACGGCTGCCAGGGCTCACCACCGGGGTGCTGGCATAGGTTTCGACATCGCTCTCGACCTGCCAGTGGGTGCTGGCGCAGCCACTCAGCAGCAGGCCCAGCAGGCCCAGCCAGAGCAGCAGGGGCCATCGTGTTGTCGCGCGTTTGCTCATCATGCGAATCTCCTGACCCCGATGGGGGTGACACGCAGAAAGGTCAGAGTTGCACCACCTGCAGGCCGTTCAAGGCCGTGCTGCTGGCGGGAAACTCTTCATGGTCAAAGGCCTTGTCGCCCTCGTCGTCGGCGATGCCGGTGGGGCGCAGGTTCTTGAAGTCGTGCAGTTTGGCATCCATCAGGTGCGAGGGCACCACGTTCTGCAGCGCCGTGAACATGTTCTCGATGCGGCCAGGGTATTTCTTTTCCCAGTCGCGGATCATGTTGCCGACCTGCTTGCGTTGCAGGTTCTCCTGGCTGCCACACAGCGTGCAGGGGATGATGGGGAACTGGCGGTGCTCGGCCCAGCGGATCAGGTCTTTTTCGGCCACATTGGCCAGCGGGCGGATCACGGTGAACTCGCCGTTGTCGCTGACCAGCTTCGGGGGCATGCCCTTGAGCTTGCCGCCAAAGAACATGTTCAGGAAAAAGGTCTGAAGCATGTCGTCGCGGTGGTGGCCCAACGCCAGCTTGTTGCACTTGAGCTCGCGGGCCACGCGGTACAGGATGCCGCGGCGCAGCCGGCTGCACAGGCTGCACATGGTCTTGCCCTCGGGCACCTTCTCCTTGACGATGGAATAGGTGTCCTGCGTCTCGATGTGGAAGGGAATGCCCAGGCCGGCCAGGTATTCGGGCAGGATGTGGTCAGGAAAGCCTGGCTGCTTCTGGTCGAGGTTGACGGCCACCAGCTCGAAGCTGATGGGCGCACGCGCCTTGAGCTTGAGCAGGATGTCGAGCATGCCGTAGCTGTCCTTGCCGCCCGACATGCACACCATGATGCGGTCGCCGGCTTCGATCATGTTGAAGTCGACAATGGCCTGGCCCACTTGGCGGCACAGGCGCTTTTCCAGCTTGTGGGTTTCGCGCTCGATCTTCAGCTCGCGCTTCTGGGCGTCCGCCTCCTCGGCGGAGGCGGTGTTCTCGGGGTCAATCCAAACGGCATTCATGGGGCTTATTGTCGCATTGGAGCCGCAAGCGGCTCTGTTTCAGGTTGACACGGGCAGGTCTCACCAATGCCCCGTCTCCACCCGGATCGCCACTTCGCAGTCTTCGAAGATTTCCAACTTGGCGATTTTCACGCGCACGCCCAGCACGCCGGGCAGTTGCATCAGGCGGTGGGCCAGCTTGCCGATCAGGCTTTCCAGCAGGTTGACGTGCTCGGCGGTGCATTCGTTGATGATGATCTGTCGCACCTTGCGGTAGTCGAGCACATGGTGGATGTCGTCGTCGGTGGGCAGCAGGGGCTGGGTGCCGAGGTTGAGTTCGGCATCGACCTGGATCGGCTGTGGGCTGGTTTTCTCGTGCTCCAGAATGCCCAGGTTGGCGTCGAAGCGCAGGCCGTTCAGGGTCAGGATCTGGGTGCCTTTGGTGTTGTAGCTCATGGTGAAGGGGCGATGTAAGGGCTCATTCACATGAGCGAAAAGTCGCGCTCGAAGCGCATCAGGTGCTGGCCGCCGTCCACCAGCAGGGTGGTGCCGGTGATGGATTGGTTTTCCAGCGCGAATCGTACCGTGGCGGCCACGTCGGCACTGGACGACGAGCGCCCCAGCGGCGACAGCCTGTGCAGTTGCTGAAATTTCTCGTCGCTCAGCATGTGGCTGGTCAGGGTCAGCCCGGGGGCCACGCCGACCAGGCGCAGGCGCGGGGCCAACGCGTGGGCCAGCATGGTGTTGGCGGCTTCCAGGGCCGCTTTTGACAAGGTGTAGCTGAGGAAGTCGGGGTTCTGGTTCCAGAGCTTCTGGTCCAACAGGTTGACGACCACCCCCTGGGCCTGGCGCTGTTGCAGGTGTTGGTGCAGGGCCTGGGCCAGCAGGATGGGCGCGCCGACGTTGCTGCGCAGGTGCTGCTCCAGGGCCGTGAAACTGAAGGTGCCCACGTCGTCGTGCTCGAACAGCGAGGCGCTGTTGACCACGGCGTCGAGCCGTCCCAGCGTCGCCGCCACGCGTGGCACGAGTTGGCGCACGGCGGCTTCGTCCTGCAGGTCGGCGGCGAAGGCGGCCGACCCCGGGGTCAGCGCGGCGCAGTCCAGGGCGGTGGCCTCGGCATCGGTGCGGGAATGGCGGTAATGCACGGCCACGCGCCAGCCATGGCGGGCCAGGTCCAGCGCCATCTCTCGCCCCAGGCGCCGGGCTGCACCCGTGATCAGCACGGTGCGCGGAAGTTCGACGGATTCAACACTTGCTTCGGTCATGGAGGGCGATTGTCCACGCCGCCGCCGCACCGTGCACGGTTCAGGGGCATTGGGGGCTGAGCCATCACGGACCCTGAACATGGACAATATGCGGGTGAGCACGAACCCCATGTCCCCCCCTGATTCCCCCCTGACGGCCGAAAATTCGAGCGATTCGCCGACCGACAACCCCTTGCTGAGCCGCCTGCAGCGCGACATCGAGGCCGCTGGCGGCTGGTTGGGCTTTGACGCCTACATGGCCGCGGCCCTGTACACCCCCGGCCTGGGTTATTACGCCAACGACAGCCGCAAATTCGGCACCTTGCCCGGCTCGGGCAGCGACTTTGTCACGGCACCCGAGATGTCGCCGCTGTTCGGGCAGGCCCTGGCCGCCCAACTGGCGCAGGCGCTGGAGGCCAACGGCACCGACGAGTTGTGGGAGTTCGGTGCCGGCTCGGGCGCCCTGGCAGGGCAACTGCTGACTGCTTTGGGCGATCGGGTGCGCCGCTACACCATCGTCGACCTGTCGGGCAGCCTGCGCGAGCGCCAGCAGCAGACCCTGGCGGCTTTTGGCGACCGGGTGCAATGGGCCTTCGAGCTGCCCGAACGCTTCAGCGGCGTGGTGGTGGGCAACGAGGTGCTCGACGCCATGCCGGTGCAACTGCTGGCCCGCGTCGGCGGCGTCTGGCACGAGCGCGGTGTGGCCGTGCAGCAAGGCCAACTGGTGTGGGCCGACCGCCCCACCGAGCTGCGCCCGCCGCTGGACATCGAGGGCCCGCATGACTACCTGACCGAGATCCACCCCCAGGGCGAGGCCTTTGTGCGCACCCTGTCGGACCACCTGGAGCGCGGTGCGATTTTCTTGATCGACTACGGTTTTGGCGAGAGCGAGTACTACCACCCGCAGCGCCACATGGGCACGGTGATGTGCCACCGCGGCCACCGGGCCGACAGCGACCCCCTGGCCGACCCGGGGCTGAAGGACATCACGGCCCACGTCAATTTCACGGGCATTGCGCTCGCGGCGCAGGAGTCGGGGCTGGATGTGCTGGGCTACACCACCCAGGCGCACTTCCTGATCAACTGCGGCCTGGTGGAGCTGATGCCGACCGATGACCTGGCCCTGCGCAGCATGACGCTCAAGCTCATCACCGAGCATGAGATGGGCGAGTTCTTCAAGGTCATCGCGCTGGGCCGCGGCGCCGAGTGGGCGCCCCTGGGCTTTGCCCACGGCGACCGCACGCACCGGCTCTGAGTGTCTTAAGCCGGCGCCAAGCTTGTCTGTGCCATCCTGGTCGCCATGCACCTGCTGCTGATCGAAGATGACCTGGACCTGGGGCGTGCCCTGCAGGCTGCGCTCCAGCTGGAGGGCTTCAGCTGCGAGTGGTTGCGCCGTGTGGCCGATGCGCCGGCAGTGGTCGACCATGCCTGGGTCGACTGTGTGCTGCTGGACCTCAGCCTGCCCGATGGCGACGGTCTGCAACTGCTGGCGCAGTGGCGGCGCCAGGCCAGTGCGGTGCCGGTGATCGTGATCACGGCGCGCTCGGCCTTGCAGGACCGCCTGGAGGGCCTGGACGGCGGCGCCGACGACTTTCTGGTCAAGCCCTTTGCCCCGGCCGAGCTGGTGTCGCGCATCCGTGCCGTGCTGCGCCGATACGCCCGGCAGGCCAGCGAGGTCTGGAACCTGGGGGAACTGTCGATCGAGCCCCGCGCCCATGTGGCCCGGCTGCACGGGCAGGCGATGGACCTCACCCCGCGCGAATTCAAGCTGCTGCTCGAACTCGCCCGCGAGCCCGGCGCCGTGGTGCCCAAGGGCTTTCTGGCCCAGCGCCTGGAGCCGCTGGGCGAGGCCATCGACTTCAATGCATTGGAGGTGCATGTGTTCAACCTGCGCCGCAAGCTGGGGCCCGAGCGCATTCACACTGTGCGCGGCGTGGGCTACCTGCTGAGGGCCTGAGTTTGTGAGCCTGCACCGACCTCCTGCCGCCCCGGTCTCCCTGATGCGCCGCCTGATGCTGGCCTTGGGCTTGGCCTTTGTGCTGGTGCAACTGGTGCTCACCGGCTACAACTACGCTCGTTTCAAGCATTCGGTCAGCGACCATGCGGCCTTGCTCCAACTGGCTCGGGTGATGGTGCAAGGCCTGCGCATCATCGAACAGCCGGCCGACGCCGCCACCGTGGCGGCCACGGCCGACATCATGCTCAATGCCTCACGTGCCGACCCGAGCAGCAACCAGGGCCACGCGCTGGCGCCCCTGTGGCTGGAGCTGCGGGCCCGCGAGGGGGGGCAACGCCTTTACGCCAGCGCAACGCTGGGCGATCAGCCTTTGCTGGGGCAGCCCGATCAGGTGCAGTCGCAGACCTTGCAGGGCCGCCTGGTTTGGGTGGCGCAGGTCGATGACGCGCGTTGGTCGCTGCGCCTGGCCACGGTGGGCGTGGCCGACAGCACGGCGCTGACCTGGATTGCCAGCGACCTGTTGCCCAACCTGCTGATCGCCTTTCCGTTTGCGCTGCTGCCGGTGGTGCTGGTGGTGTGGCGTGGCCTGCGGCCCTTGAGCCAGCTCAGCGCCCAGCTTCAGCAGGCCCGGGGCGACGACCTGTCGCCGCTGGTGGTGGACGAACGCTACACCGAGATCCGCACCGTGGGGGTGGCATTCAATGCGGTGCTGGGCCGCCTGCGGGAGCGCCTGGCCCTGGAGCGCGCCCGATTGCAGGATGCCGCCCATGAATTGCGCACCCCGATGGCCGTGATGGCCGCCCAGGCGCACTGGCTGCTGCAGGCCGACAGCGAGACGGATCGGCAGGCCGCCCACGCCGGTTTGCAGCAGGCCATCGAGCGCGCCTCGCACCTGACCCAGCAACTGTTGGTGCTGGCGGCCCTGGACGAGGCCCGGCCGGCCCCCGATGCCCGGCCGGTGGACGTGGCCGAGCTGTGTCGGCAGAGCCTGGCCGCCTTCAGCGCACGCGCCCTGGCCGCCGGGGTGGACCTGGACCTGGACAGCCCGGACAGCCTGGCCTGGCCCCTGCCGGCCAGTGCCTGGCAATCAATGCTCGACAACCTGCTGGACAACGCCTTGCGCTATGGCCCCCGTCAAGGGGGGCGGGTGCAGGTCACGCTGGCCCGGCAGGACGATGGGGCCTTGTGCCTGGGCGTGCGCGATGACGGGCCTGGCATTGCCCAGGCGGAGCAGGCCCACATTTTTGAGCGCTTTGTGCGGGGTCGGGGGCAGCAGGCCGGTGGTGCCGGGGGCGCCGGCCTGGGCCTGGCCATCGTGCGTCAGGCGGCGCGCTCGCTTGGCGGTGATGTCTGCCTGGGGCCGGGGCTGGCGGGGCGAGGCATCGGTTTCGAGGTGCGGCTGCCGGGGCTGCAGCACAGGGCCTGATCTTCAGCTGTGCCCAAGGTGGCGCTGGTCAGAATGCAGATGGACGGGGGCCTTGGGACCAGGCCCCGTCCTCGAAAAGTACCGCATGACCCGCTGAACAAGGAGTTGACATGAATTTTCCAGGGATGGACGCCGACAGCAGCCGCCTGCTGCTGCAGGTCTGGACGGGCAGCTACCTGATGGAGGCCGGGCGCTACCTGGTCGTGGCCCTGCTGCTGTGGGGCGGGGTTCACGTTTTGCTGCGCCGACGGCTGGCGCATCGCGTCATCTCGGGCTGGCCGCGCCAGGCCGACCTGAAGCGCGAGATCGTCTATTCCCTGATGTCGATGGCAGTGTTTGCCGGCATCAGCCTGGGGGTGGTGGCCCTGATCTGGAACGGCCAGTTTGTGGTGTACCGCCAGGCCGGGCGCTACGGCTGGGCCTGGTTCTGGCTGAGCCTGCCACTGATGCTGGTGTTTCACGACGCCTATTTTTACTGGACGCACCGCCTGCTGCACTCGCGCTGGCTGTTTCGCCACGTTCATGGGGTGCACCACCGCTCGCGCAACCCTTCGCCTTGGGCGGCCTATGCCTTCCACCCGGTCGAGGCCTTGATCAATGGCCTGGTCACACCCCTGATCCTGTGGGCCGTGCCGGTGCATGGCGGGGTGCTGCTGGTGTTTTCGCTGCATCAGATCATCCGCAACGCCCATGGCCACCTGTCCATCGAGACCCTGCCGCGCGGTTTTGCCCGTCACTGGCTGGGGCGGCACTTCACCACCACCACCCACCACCACCTGCACCACGAGAACGGCCGAGGCAACTACGGGTTGTGGTTCACGGGGTGGGACCGCTGGTGTGGTACCGAGCAGCCCCAGTATCTGGCGCGTTTTGACGCGGCCACCGCGACGCGACCCGTGGTAGACCCGGAACACGCTCTACACTCGGCGGCATGATCCGCTGGTTCATCGTCGTCTTTCTGGTGCTGGTGCTCATCAGCGGCATCACGCCCTGGTTGCAGCGCCTGGGCTTTGGCCGCCTGCCGGGCGACTTCCGCTTTCGCCTGTTCGGCCGAGAATGGTCGATTCCGCTGGCCTCCACCGTGGTGCTGAGCCTGGCACTCAGCGTCGCGGCGCGCTGGCTTTGAGCAGGTAAATTCCGCGTAAAAGAGCGCGGCTCCGGCCCTCCGTGCGGGGCCCCTTCCCTAAGATGCGCTCGGCCTTGCAGCTTCTGCGGGGTTTCTCTGACTTGTGTTTGTAAGAAATCGCTTACCATAATTGCCAAGTCAAAGCTTGGTATTTAGGGCGTTTTCGGGTGTTGGCATGAGTTCCCCTGTCCTGTCTCCTCTTCAATGTGCCGTGCAGCTGCGCGCGAGTGTGCTGCAGTTGGCGCGCCGTCTGCGCCCAGGCCTGGAGGCCGAGGGCATGGGCACGCTCAAGCTCAGCGTGCTCAGTCGCCTGGGCCGGCAGGGCGCCATGAGCCCGACCGAACTGGCTCGCGGCGAAGGCGTTCGATTGCAATCGCTCACCCGCCTGCTCGCCGAGCTGGCCTCTGAGGGCTGGGTGCGTCGCTCTGACGACCCGGCTGACGGACGTCGCTCGCTGCTGGCCCTTACCCCAGCCGGAGTGGCAGGCCTGCGCGCCGCGGTGGAGGCGGCCGAGCAGGCCATGGCCGCCCACTTGGCTGCCTTGCCCGCCGATGAGCTCGCCCTGCTGCAGCAGGCCTGCGGTCTGCTGGATCGTCTGGAGCAATCGCTCAGCACGACCGGAGGCTTTCGTGCCCAACTCAGCGAATGAGCCCCGGTGCCCTCTCGGCCCGCTGGGGTCTGCGCCCCCTGCATGCGGCATTTCTGTTGTCCCCTTTTGTCCCGGGCCTGTCCCGAACCTTGGCTGATCTTCCATGACCGACCCCAACGCCCACTCCGAACCCAGCGCCTTGTCTCCCGTGTCTGCTGCGCCCCTGCCGACCCCGGCGGGGGGCTTGCCTCCGCCGCGGCGCCGTTCCCGCGCGGGGCTGGTCGGCTTGCTCATCCTGCTGCTGGGCCTGGGGGCCGGTGGCGCCTGGTACTGGAAGAAGCAGGGCGCCACGCCCCCCGAGGGCGCGGCCGAAGGGGCTGGCGCCGCGGCCGGGGCGCGCCGTTTCGGCGCCGGCAACCGGCCCCAGCCGGTGTCGGCCCGGGCGGCCAAGCGCCAGGACCTGCGGGTGTCAGTCAATGCCATTGGCACCATCACGGCGCTCAATACCGCCACGGTGCGAGCCCGCGTGGATGGCGAGTTGCGCCGCATCCTGTTCACGGAAGGCCAACAGGTGAAGGCGGGTGATTTGCTGGCGGAGATCGACCCCCGAGCCTACGAAGTTGCGCTGGCCCAGATGCAGGGCCAGCTGCAGCGCGATGCCGCGCAATTGAAGAATGCCGAGCTGGACCTGGCACGTTACCGCGATCTGCTGGCCAAGGACTCGATTGCCAAGCAGCAGGTGGACACCCAGGAGGCCTTGGTGGGCCAGCTCAAAGGCACGGTGCAGTCCGATCAGGCCCAGGTGGACAACGCGCGCCTGCAGCTCTCCTACACGCGGGTGACCGCGCCCATCAGCGGGCGCCTGGGCCTGCGCCAGGTCGACCTGGGCAACATCGTGCACGCCAGTGACACCACCGGGCTGGTCACCATCACCCAGACGCAGCCGATTGCGGTCGTGTTTGCCGTGCCTGAGGCTCACCTGCCGCAGATCACGCGGCGCCTGCAGGCCAAGGGCAGTGTGCTGGCCGTGGAGGCCTGGGACCGCGAGCAGCGCAAGCGCCTGGCCCAGGGCCGGGTGCTGACCACCGACAACGCCATCGACACCACCACGGGCACCATCAAGCTCAAGGCCGAGTTTCCCAACGCGGATGGCACGCTGTTCCCGAACCAGTTTGTCAACATCCGGCTGCAGCTCGACACCCTGCCCAACGCCCTGGTCGCCCCCAACAACGCCATCCAGCGGGGCAGCATGGGCACCTTTGTGTACCTGGTGAAGGACGATGGCAGCGTCACGCTGCGCAAGGTCACGACCGGCGCGGTCGATGGCGACTGGGTGGCCATCGAGGGTGAGGTCGAGCCGGGGGATCGCCTGGTCACCGACGGTGCCGACCGCCTGCGTGAAGGCGCCAAGGTGGAGGTGATCGAAGCCAAGCGCGGCAGCCGGCCCGGTGCTGGGGCCCCCTCTGGGGCCCCAGCAGGCGCCGCCGCGGGCCCTGAGGCGGGTGCAGGAAAGCCCGCGGCAGCCCCGGCCCAGGGCCAGAGCGATGCGGCCGCCGCGCCCACATCACCTTCCGCATCTTCCGCATCTTCCGCATCTTCCGCATCTTCCAAGGGCAATGCTGCTGCCCCGGCCAACGCCCCGGCATCCGCACCCTCTGCCGCTCCCTCCCCGGGCACCAGTGCCGAGGGCGAAGCCCGCCCGCGCTGGATGGACGCCCTGCCGCCCGAGCTGGTGGAGAAGCTCAAGGCCATGCCGCCTGAGGAGCGTCGCGCCTATTTGCAAAAGCTGCGTGAGCGTCGCCAGCAGCGCGAAAGCGGGGGCTGAGCCATGCGCCACGCTGTGCTACCGAAGCCTGCTTTGCGGTGGAGCACCTCCGCATGAACCTGTCGCGCCTTTTCATCTTGCGGCCGGTGGCCACCTCCTTGCTGATGGTGGCCTTGTTGCTGGTGGGCCTGCTGGCCTACCGGCTGCTGCCCCTGTCGGCCCTGCCTGAGGTCGATTACCCCACCATCCAGGTCACCACCCTGTACCCGGGCGCGAGCCCCGACGTGGTCACCTCGTCCATCACGGCGCCGCTGGAGCGGCAGTTCGGCCAGATGCCGGGCTTGTCGCAGATGTCGTCCACCAGTTCGGGGGGGGCCTCGGTGATCACCCTGCGCTTCACGCTCGATGTGACGCTCGACGTGGCCGAGCAGCAGGTGCAAGCCGCCATCAATGCCGGCAGCAACCTGCTGCCCAGTGACCTGCCCATGCCGCCCACCTACAGCAAGGTGAACCCGGCCGACGCCCCCATCCTGACCCTGGCCATCACCTCGCCCACGCTGCCGGTGATCCGGGTGCACGATTTGGTCGAGTCTCGTGTGGCGCAAAAGATCTCTCAGGTGGCCGGTGTGGGCATGGTGGGCATCGCTGGCGGGCGCCGCCCGGCTGTGCGCATTCAGGCCGACCCGGCGGTGCTGGCTGCGGCCGGCCTCACGCTGGAGGACGTGCGCACCGCCATCACGGCGGCCAACGTCAACCAGGCCAAGGGCAGCTTCGACGGCTACTCCCGCGCCTCGACCGTGGACGCCAACGACCAGCTCAAGTCGGCGCGCGAGTACGCCCAGTTGATCCTGGCCTACAAGAATGGCAACCCGATCCGCCTCAAGGACATGGCTGCCGTGGTGGATGACGCCGAGAACCTGCGGCTGGCGGCCTGGGCCGATCTGCAGCCCGGCGTGATTCTCAACGTGCAGCGCCAGCCTGGGGCCAACGTGATCGAGACGGTGGACCGCATCAAGGCCCTGCTGCCCCAGCTCAAGGCCACGTTGCCCGCGTCGGTCGAGGTGCAGGTGCTGACCGACCGCACCACCACCATCCGCGCCTCGGTGGAGGACGTGCAGTTCGAACTGGCCCTGGCCGTGGCCCTGGTGGTGATGGTGATCTTCATCTTCCTGCGCAGTGTCTCGGCCACGTTGATCCCGGCGGTGGCGGTACCGCTGTCGCTGGTCGGCACCTTTGGGGTGATGTACCTGGCCGGCTTCTCGATCAACAACCTCACGCTGATGGCGCTCACCATCGCCACCGGCTTTGTGGTGGACGATGCCATCGTGATGATAGAGAACATCGCGCGCTATGTGGAAGAGGGCGACAGCCCGCTGGAGGCGGCCCTCAAGGGCAGCAAGCAGATCGGCTTCACCATCATCTCGTTGACCATTTCGCTGATCGCGGTGCTGATCCCGCTGTTGTTCATGGCCGATGTGGTGGGGCGCCTGTTTCACGAATTCGCCATCACGCTGGCGGTGTCCATCCTGATCTCGGCCGTGGTCTCGCTCACGCTCACGCCCATGCTGTGCGCACGGGTGCTGCGCCACACGCCCGAAGAAAGCCACGGCCGCCTGTACCAGGCCACGGGCCGCTTCTTCGACCGCATGATTGCCGGCTATGGCCGCATGCTGGGCTGGGTGCTGGATCGTCAGGCCCTGACCCTGCTGGTCTTTGCCGCCACGCTGGGGCTGACGGCCTTGCTCTACCTCTGGGTGCCCAAGGGCTTTTTCCCGGTGCAGGACACCGGGGTCATCCAGGGCATCACCGAGGCCTCGCAGGACACCTCGTTCGCCGCCATGGCCGAGCGCCAGCAGGCCCTGGCCGAGCAGGTGCTGCAAGACCCGGCGGTGGCCAGCCTGTCGTCCTTCATCGGGGTGGACGGCGCCAATGCCACGCTCAATGCCGGCCGCATGCTGATCAACCTGAAGCCGCGTGAAGCGCGCGACGTGACGGCCAGCGAGGTGATCCGGCGCCTGACGGCCAATCTCAAGGCCGTGCCCGGCATCGCGCTGTACATGCAACCGGTGCAAGACCTGACCATCGAAGACCGGGTGGCGCGCACGCAATACCAGTTCATGCTGTCCTCGCCCAACATCGATGAGCTCGGCCGTGTGGCCCGTGACCTGGTGGAGCGACTCAAGAAGCGCCCCGAGCTGGCCGACGTGGCCACCGATCTGCAGGATCAAGGCCTGCAGGCCTGGGTCGACATTGACCGCGATGCGGCGGGGCGCCTGGGCGTCACGGTGGCCGGCATCGACGCCGTGCTGTACGACGCCTACGGCCAGCGCCTGATCTCGACCATCTTCACCCAGACCACGCAATACCGGGTGGTGCTGGAGGTCAAGCCCGCTGACAAACTGGGCCCGCAGGCCCTGTCGCGCCTGTACGTGCCCACCAGCGCGGGCGGGGTGGTGCCACTCAGCACGGTGGCCCGGGTCACCGAGCGCCCGGTGTCGCTGGCGGTCAACCACGCGGGGCAGATCCCCTCGGTGACGATTTCTTTCAACGCCGGGCCCGGGGCCTCGCTGGGTGAGGCGGTGGAGGCCATCAAGGCCGAGCAGGCGGCCATGGACCTGCCGGCCAGCGTGGAGAGCGGCTTCCAGGGCGCGGCCCTGGCCTTCCAGGCGTCGCTGACCAACACCCTGCTGCTGATCCTGGCCGCGGTGGTGACGATGTACATCGTGCTGGGCGTGCTGTATGAAAGCTACATCCACCCGGTGACCATCCTCTCCACCCTGCCTTCGGCTGGCGTGGGGGCGTTGCTGGCCCTGCTGGCGGCCCGGCTGGACCTGGGCATCATCGCCATCATCGGCATCGTGCTCCTGATCGGCATCGTGAAGAAGAACGCGATCATGATGATCGACTTCGCCCTGGAGGCCGAGCGAGAGCAGGGTCTGGCCCCGCGCGATGCCATCTACCAGGCCTGCCTGCTGCGCTTCCGGCCCATCCTGATGACCACGCTGGCGGCTTTATTGGGCGCCCTGCCGCTGATGCTGGGCACCGGGACGGGGAGTGAGTTGCGGCATCCGCTCGGGGTCACCATGGTGGGGGGGCTGATCGTCAGTCAGATGCTGACTTTGTTCACCACGCCGGTGATTTATTTGAGCTTTGCTGGGCTGGCTCGGCGGTGGCGGGAGGCACGAGCATGAACGGCGTTCGTGATCGGCGTGGCGCTTTTCTAGCTGCATGCCTTGTTTCAGGGCGGAGGCCGGGATTGCGCCCCGGCGGGCGCCTCACTTTTTTTGCTTCGCCAAAAAAAGTAAGCAAAAAAAGGC
>NZ_JBWKOU010000046.1:0-9659 GCF_059416245.1 Curvibacter sp. GW821-FHT09D12
GGTCGCCTTTCTTTGCTTACTTTCTTTGGCGAAGCAAAGAAAGTGAGGCGGCCGCCGGGCCGCAACCCCGGCCTCCGACCTGAAACAAAGAGCAGAACTACCAGAGCGAAGCGGCGAACCCAGCCAACGCCAGCAAGCGCCAGCTGCGCAACTGAGAGGCTCAAAACATGAACTTCTCCGAACCATTCATCCGCCGCCCCATCGCGACCACCCTGATCACGATGGGCATCATCCTGGCCGGCGTCATCGCCTTCTTCATGCTGCCGGTGGCCCCCCTGCCGCAGGTCGACTTCCCCACCATCTCGGTGTCGGCCAGCCTGCCCGGCGCCAGCCCCGAGACCATGGCCACCACGGTGGCCACGCCGCTGGAGCGCGCGTTGGGCAGCATCGCGGGGGTGTCCGAGATCACCTCCTCGTCTTCGCTGGGCAACACGCGGGTCACGCTGCAGTTCGACCTGGACCGTGACATCAATGGCGCCGCGCGCGATGTGCAGGCCGCCATCAATGCGTCGAGGGCCCTGTTGCCCACGGGCCTGCCCAGCAACCCCACCTACCGCAAGGTGAATCCGGCTGATTCGCCCATCCTGATCCTGTCCATGACCTCGGATGTGTTGGCGCGCGACCAGATGTACGACGCCGCCTCCACCGTGCTGGCGCAGCGCCTGGCCCAGGTCAACGGCATTGGCCAGGTGGTGGTGGGGGGCGGGGCTCTGCCGGCGGTGCGGGTCGAACTGGACCCGGGCCGGCTGGCGGCCAGTGGCATTGCCATCGACAACGTGCGGGCCGCCCTGGTGGCCACCAACACCAACCGGCCCAAGGGTAATGTGGAAGACGGTGCCCGCAACTGGCAGATCGGCGCCAACGACCAGGCCTTCAGCGCGGCTGAGTACGCGCCCGTGGTGCTGCGCTATGCCAACGGCAACGCGATCCGGCTGCGCGACGTGGGCCAGGTCATCGACTCGGTGCAGGACGTGCGCAACTACGGCGTGTCCGACGGCAAGCCGGCCATCCTGCTGATCCTTTTCAAGCAGCCTGGGGCCAACATCATCCAGACCGTGGACGAGGTGCGGGCCCTGCTGCCGCAGCTGCGCGCCTCGATCCCGACGGCCATCGACCTGGGGGTGGCGGTGGACCGCACCCCCACCATCCGTGCTTCGCTGCGCGAGGTGGAGCGCTCGCTGGCGATCTCGGTGGGGCTGGTGATCCTGGTGGTGTTCGTGTTCCTGCGCCACTTGCGCTCGGCGTTGATCCCCAGCGTGGCGGTGCCGGCCTCGCTGGCCGGCACCTTCGGTGTCATGTACCTGTGCGGCTACAGCCTGGACAACCTCTCGTTGATGGCCCTCACCGTGGCCACCGGCTTTGTGGTGGACGACGCCATCGTGGTGCTGGAGAACATCTCGCGCCACATCGAGCGCGGCAAGACGCCTTTGCAGGCCGCGCTGGCGGGCAGCCGTGAGATTGGCTTCACCGTGGTGTCCATCAGCCTCTCGCTGATCGCGGTGTTCATCCCGGTGCTGCTCATGGGGGGGGTGGTGGGGCGTTTGTTCCGTGAGTTTGCCGTGGTGCTGTCGGTGGCCATCCTGGTGTCGATGGTGGTGTCGCTCAGCACCACCCCCATGATGTGTTCGGTGCTGCTCAAATCCCATGCGCCGGTGGCCCAACCCGGGCGCTGGGCGCGCCTGGGACTGCGGCTGCGACGCGGTGCGCAGCGTGCCTACCGGCGTACGCTGGCGCTGGCCATGCGCTGGCAACCGATCACGCTGCTGCTGCTGGCCGGTGTGGTGGGGCTGAACGTCTACCTGTACCGCGAGGTGCCCAAGGGCTTTTTCCCGCAGCAGGACACGGGCCGCATCATGGGCAACATCCGCGCTGACCAGGCCACCTCGTTTCAGGCCATGCAGCGGCGGCTGGATCGCTTCATGGGCATCGTGCGCAGCGACCCGGCCGTGGAGTCGGTGAGCGGCTTCACGGGCGGTGGGCAACGCAACACCGCGTCGATGTTCATCTCGCTCAAGCCGCTGGCCGTGCGCGGCGTGAGCGCCGACCAGGTGGTGGCCCGCCTGCGGGCCAAGCTCTCGAAGGAGCCGGGCGCCACCCTGTTCATGGTGCCGGTGCAGGACATCCGCATCGGGGCGCGGGGCTCCAATTCGCAGTACGAGTACACCTTGCTGGCCGACACGCTGGAAGACCTGCGCGCCTGGGAGCCGCCGATCCGGCGCGCCATCATGCAGCTGCCCGAGTTGGTGGACGTGAACTCCGACATGCAGGAAAAGGGCTTGCAGAACTCGCTGGTGATTGACCGCGATCAGGCCAGCCGCCTGGGGCTGAGCCTGGCGGCCATCGACACCACGCTCAACGATGCCTTCGGGCAGCGCCAGGTGGGGGTGATCTACAACCCGCTCAACCAGTACCGCGTGGTGATGGAGCTGGCGCCCGAGTACCAGCAGTCGCCCGAGTCGCTGCTGCAGCTGCGCTTCACCAGCAGCAGCGGGGCGCAGGTGCCGCTGTCGGCCTTCGCCCGGGTAGAGCTGACCAACACGCCGCTGTCGGTCACGCACGAGGCCGGTGCGCCCGACACCACCATCAGCTTTGCGCTGGCGCCCGGGGTGTCGCTGTCGCAGGCCACCGAGGCGGTGAACAACGCCGTGGCGTCCCTGGGGGTGCCGGTCAGTGTGCGCGGCTCGTTTGGCGGCACGGCGGGGGCGTTCCAGAAGTCCATGTCCAGCCAGCCCTTGCTGATCCTGGCGGCGCTGATCACCATCTACCTGGTGCTGGGCATCCTGTACGAGGACCTGATCCACCCGGTGACGATTCTCTCCACGCTGCCTTCGGCCGGCGTGGGCGCCTTGCTGGCGCTGATGCTGACCGACACCGAGTTCTCGATCATCGCGCTGATCGGGGTCATCCTGCTGATCGGCATCGTGAAGAAGAACGCCATCATGATGATCGACTTTGCCATCACCCGGCAGCGGCGGGCGGCCGAGACCGGGGCCCGGCTCACGGCGGCCCAGGCCATCTACCGCGCTTGTCAGCTGCGGGTGCGCCCCATCCTGATGACCACGGTGGCGGCCATCTTCGGCGCGGTGCCTTTGGCACTGGGCGCCGGTGACGGGGCCGAGCTGCGTCGCCCGCTGGGCATTGCCATCGTGGGCGGCCTGCTGTTCAGCCAACTGCTCACGCTCTACACCACGCCGGTGGTGTTTGTCTGCATGGACCGCCTGCGCCAACGCCGGGCGCGCCGCCGTGCCGCTGCCACCGTTGCCGCTGCGGTTGCCCTGCCGCGACCGGCCCTGTCTGTTGAAAGTGCTGCTCCATGATGTTGTCTTCCCCGCCTAGCTTGTCGCGGTTCCCGCTGCGCCCGTGTGCCGCGCTGGCGCTGTTGCTGCTCCTTGGCGCCTGCTCGCAAGCGCCCGTGTACCAACGCCCCGAAGTAGCCACGGCGCCCGCCTTTCGCGAAGCCGGCTGGCAGGCGGCCCATGCCGCCAGCCCCGACGTCCCGGACGACTGGTGGTTGCAGTTCGACGACCCCGTGCTGACGGGCCTGCAGACCCGGGTGCTGGTGAACAACCAGAACCTGCAGACCGTGTTGGCCCAGTGGCGCACGGCCGAGGCCAGCCTGGCCTCCAGCCGCGCGGCGCGCTACCCCACGGTCACGGGCAGCCTGGGCGAGACGCGCAGCCGCAGCGGCACCACCAGCAGCACCGGCACCAGCACCTCGGCCAGCCCGGTCAACATCGTGTCGGCCTCGGCCAATGCCAGCTGGGACGCCGACCTGTGGGGCCGTCTGGCCGGTGCGGTCGACGTGGCCGGTGCCCAGTTGCAGGCCAGTCGTGACGATCTGCTGGCCGCGCGCCTGTCGGTGCAGATCTCGCTGGCGCAAAGCTATTTCTCCTTGCGCAGCGTCGAATCACAGGCCGAGTCGGTGGCGCGGGCCGTGGCCGCCTATGACAAATCGCTGCAGCTGACCCGCAACCGCTACGGCGCCGGTGTGGCCTCGTCGGCCGATGTGGCGCAGGCCCAGACCCAGCTCAAGTCGGCCCAGGCCCAGCTGATCGAGCTGCGCCTGCAGCGCAGCCAACTCGAGCATGCGATCGCCGTGTTGCTGGGCGAGGCCCCGGCCAACTTCAGCCTGCCGGTGACGGCCCGCCTGCCCCGGCTGCCCGAGGCCCCGCCACTGCTGCCGGCCACGCTGTTGCAGCGCCGCCCCGACATCGCGGCGGCCGAACGCCGCGTGGCGGCCGCCAACGCCCAGGTGGGGGTGACCAAGGCGGCCTTCTTCCCGGCGCTGACCTTGTCGGCCGGCGCGGGCTACCGGGCCAACCAATGGGCCGACCTGACCAGTCTGCCGCATCGCTTCTGGTCGCTGGGCCCCAGTCTGGCGCTGGCCTTGTTTGATGCCGGCGGGCGCGAGGCTGTCACCAACCAGGCTTTGGCTGCCGTGGATCAGGCAGCGGCCAATTACCGGCAAGTGGTGCTGACCGCCTTCCAGGAGGTGGAAGACAACCTGGTGGCCGTGGCAGCCCTGCGTGACGAGGCAGCCGTGCAGGCCGAGGCCCTGGAGGCGGCCCAGCGTGCCCTGACCATCACCGAGAACCAGTACAAGGCCGGCACGGTGAGTTATCTGAACGTGATCAGCGCTCAATCCACCGCCTTGAGCGCCGAAAACACGCTGACCAGCGTGAAGAACCGGCAGTTGCTGGCGGTGGGGCAGTTGCTCAAGAATGCGGCTGGGCGTTGGGATGCTCCGCTGGCCCCGCCGGCCACGGCACCGCGCTGAAGGGCCCGATTTTCTTTACACGGCGAGCAGGAACCCTGAGCGCGATTTGCTTTCAAAATCAGGGTATCAAGGCATTCTTGCCGGAGGCACATCACCATGAAACCCGTCATCGTCATCAGTTCGGCCCTGTTGCTGGCCGCCACGGGCGCCCAGGCCCAGGAGCAAGGTCGCGTCATCTCGTCCACCCCGGTCTACCAGCAGGTGGCGGTGCAACGCCCCAGCTGCACGGTGCAGCAGGTGGCTGTGCAACCCCCCAAGTCGGGCGCGGGGGCCCTGATGGGCGCCGTGGCTGGCGGGGCGCTGGGCAATGCCGTGGGCGGTGGCGCCGGGCGTGCCGTGGCCACCATGGCCGGGGTCATGGGGGGCGCCATCCTGGGCGACAGCATCGAGGGCTCGGCCCCGGCCCAGGTCAGCAACGTGCAGCAGTGCAGCACCCAGACCGTGTACGAAAACCGTGCCGTGGGCTACAACGTGGTCTATGAGTACGGTGGCCGCCAGTACAGCGCCCAGATGCCCAGCGATCCGGGCCCCACGGTGCAGTTGCAGGTCAGCCCGGTGGCCCAGCAGGTGGCCGCACCGGTCGCTGCACCGGTGTATGCCCCGCCCGTGGCCCAGACGGTCTACACCGAAACCTACCCTGCCACCACCTACGTGAGCGCACCGCCGGTGGTCTATGCCGCGCCCACCTACTACGCCCCAAGCTATTACCCCGCCATGACCTTCGGTCTCGGCCTGGGGCTGGGCTACATCGGCGGCTGGCGCGGCGGGTACCACGGTGGTGGTCGCCACTGGCGCTGACCTCCCGAGGCTCGGTTCAGTTCATCAAAGGCCCATGGACTGGGCCACGGCATGCACCCGGGCCGCGTGCACGGCGTCCCCCACGGCTTTGCCCTGGGCACCCCGGGCAGCCGCTTCGGCCGCGACCACGGCGGTGATCACCGAGCGCGCTGCCGCCAGCACCTGGCGCAGGTGCACGGCTTGGGGGTAGGGTTTTTCTTCGAGCCCCAGGCGCCCTCGCGCATCGCATTCACAGGCCAACAGGATCTCTTCAAAACGCTCGGGCTTGCGCAGGGCGTCGCAGCGCTCCAGCAAGCGCACCAGGGCGGCGGCCCCGAAGTCGCTGCTGCGGTGCAGGTTGCCGTGTTCACGCGCGACCACGTCGGCCAGCTCGCGGCAGTCCACTGGCACGCGCAGACGCTGGGCCACGTCTTTCAGCAGACGGGCACTGCGTTCTTCGTGCCCGATGTGGCGCGGCAGCACGTCGGCCGGCGTGGTGCCCTTGCCCAGGTCGTGGCCCAGGCAGGCGTAGCGCACGGCCAGCGGGGCCTGCAGGCGGGCTGACATGTCCAGCACCATCATGGCGTGCACGCCGGTGTCCACCTCGGGGTGGTAGTCGGCCCGCTGGGGCACGCCCCACAGGCGGTCGAGCTCGGGCAGCAGGCGCTTGAGCGCACCGCAGGCCCGAAGCACCTCGAACTGGCGCGACGGGCGCTCGGTCATCAGGCCGCGCGCCAGCTCCTGCCACACCCGCTCGGGCACCAGGTGGTCCACTTCGCCGTCCTCGACCATGTCCTGCATCAGGGCCAGGGTTTCGGGCGCCAGCGTGAAGTCGGGGAAGCGGGCGGCAAAGCGGGCCACGCGCAGGATGCGCACCGGGTCTTCGCGGAAAGCCGGAGTCACATGGCGCAGCACCCGCTTTTGCAGGTCTTGTTGTCCCCCCCAGGGGTCGATCAGGCTGCCCGTACCGGGGTGCTCCGGGTCGATGCGCCCGGTGGCTGGGTCGGGGTGCAGCGCCTGGGCAATGGCGTTGATGGTCAGGTCGCGCCGGGCCAGGTCGTCTTCCAGGCGCACATCGGGGGAGGCCTGCACCACAAAACCCTTGTAGCCGCGTCCGCTCTTGCGTTCGGTGCGGGCCAGCGCGTATTCCTCATGGGTCTGCGGATGCAGGAACACCGGAAAATCCTTGCCCACTGGCGCAAAGCCCAGGCCCGCCATGGCCTCGGGGGTGCCACCCACCACCACCCAGTCGCGGTCTTGCACGGGCATGCCCAGCAGTGCGTCGCGCACCGCACCACCCACCAGGAAGATCTGCATGGCCACGTGTCCCGGGGTGTCAGCGCTTGAGGCGGTAGGGTTCTTCAAAGGCCAGAAAGTCCTGCTCGGCCAGTGCGTCGTCGACCCAGGCCCGCACGCCGGGCAGGGCCATCACCCGCTGCACGTAGGCGGCCACCGTGTCGGACATGGGCAGCCCGTAGGTGTTCAAGCGGGTGCAGATCGGTGCGAAGTAGGCGTCGGCAACGCTGAACTCGCCGAACAGCAGGGGGCCGCCGTGGTCAGCCAGGGCATCGCGCCACAGGGTTTCCAGTCGTTCGACGTCGGCGCGCACGCCGGCGTGGTCGCGCCAGACCAGGGCCCCGACGTCGGGCAGGCTGGCTTCGATGTTCATGGGGCAGTGGCTGCGCAGGGCGGTGAAGCCCGAGTGCATCTCGGCGCACAGACTGCGCGCGCGGGCGCGTGCCTTGCGGTCGGTGGGCCACAGCTGTTTTTCGGGGAAGGCTTCGGCCAGGTACTCGGCGATCGACAACGTGTCCCAGATCGCCAGATCGCCGTCCAACAGCACGGGCACCTTGCCGGCCACCTTGAGGCGGGCCAGCGCGCGCTTGAAAGCAGAATCGGGTGCGAAAGAGTCGAAGCGCACCTTGACCTCTTCGAACTCGATGCCGGCCTGGCGCAGCAGCACCCAAGGCCGCATGGACCACGAGGAGTAATTCTTGTTGCCGATCACCAGCTTGAGCATGTGCTTTCCTTCCGCAGGGGCCGGGCCCCGACCGGTGCCAGAGGCGAGGCGTCCGGCAGTTTCGAGAGGCCAGCATCATGCCACGCTGACGGAGCCTCTGCAGCGGCCTCATCTACACTTGTTGCATGTTGTTGCGTGATTGGCTGTCGTCCGTGTGGGAGCCGCGGCGTCTGAGCGTGGCGCAGTGGTGGGCCGGCGGGGCCGTACTCTTGTTCATGCTGGCCTTGCTGGCACTGGTGCTTTCGCAGGCCGGTGGGCGCCAGGCCGTCCGGTCGCCAGGCGGTGGGGCTGAGCTGACTTTGCGCGCCGGCGCCGAAGGCTTGCCCCTGGCCGGGGTGATGGGGGTGTTCGTGGACACCACAGGACACTTGAGCGTGGACGACGTGCGCGCCCCTGCGAACCAGGCGCGCTTTGAAGTCCCGACCCGGCCGGTGGCCACCAACATGAACACCCAGCCCTACTGGTTTCGCATCCCCGTGCGTCAGTTGGGCCGCGATGGCGACTGGCTGATTTCAGTGCCTTCGGTGGCTGCCAGCGAGCTGGCTTTTCACGGCCCCTATGACTCTGCAGGGCAGGCTTTGGCGCCCCCTGTGGTCATGGGCATCACCCACCCCTACAGTGCCCGCCCGCTGGGCGCGGAGCGCATGGTGTACCGCTTTCACCTGGCGCAGCCCGGCGACTACGTGATCTACCTGCGTGCCGTCTCGCGCCTGGGCCAGATCTACGCGCTGACGGCCTGGGACACCGGCGAGTACATGGCCGGGGTGCAGACCAAGCGCCTGTTCGACGGCTTGAGTTACGGCATTTTGCTGGGCATGCTGGCCTACAACCTGGTGCTGCTGGTGTTGTTCCGTGACCGTGTGTACGCGTACTACCTGCTGAATTGCGCCAGCGCGCTGCTCACGATTGCCAGCTTCAATGGTCATGTGGCGCGTTACCTGTGGCCAGACCAGCCCGGGTGGGCCGAGTGGGTCTATGTGCTGGCGCCGGCGACGTGGATTGTGGGGGCCATCCTGTTCGCCCGCCGTTTTCTGGACCTGGCCCGCTATGCCCCGCTGGTCGATCGCCTGGCACAGGGCCTGATGGGTTTGATGCTGCTGTCGATGGTGCTGGGCCTCATGGGGCACTGGCGCTGGCTGGTGTCGGCCACCGAGATCGGCTCCATGGTGGGGGCCGTCACGGGTCTGGCCGGGGCCTTGCTCGGGTTGCGCCATGGCTACCGGCCGGCGGGTCTTTACATCCTGGGGCTGATCGTGGTCTTTGTTGCGGCTTTTTTGCTGGTGCTGTCGAACTGGGGCGTGCTGCATTGGACGGCGATGCATCTGAACGTGCTGCAGTTGGGGGTGGCGGCTGAGCTGCTGGTGTTCTCCGTGGCCCTGGGCACCCGCATCCGTGTGCTGCGCCGTGCGCAGACCGAACTGCATGCCCGTGCCGAGCACCTGGCCATCGTGGCCGAAACCGACACCCTGACTGGGGCCGCCAATCGGGCCGGACTGGCCCAGGTGGCGCAGCGACTGCTGCAGCCCGGCCAGCGGCATGCGCTGCTGTTGCTGGACCTGGACGACTTCAAGCCGATCAATGACCGCTTCGGCCACGAAGCCGGCGACCAGATGCTGCAGGAGGTCGCGCGGCGCCTGCGTGAGCAGGTCCGGCCTGCCGACGTCGTGGCCCGCCTGGGAGGGGACGAGTTCGTGATCCTGCTCACCGGCCTGCACGAGCGCCAGCGCCTGGGGCAGGTGGCCCACCGCGTGCTGCAGTCGCTGCGTGCCCCGATGGCGTGGCAAGGCCACCCCCTGAGCGTGGGGGCCAGCCTGGGCTTGGCGCGCTTCCCGGACGACGGGGCCAATCTGCCGGGGCTGCTGCGGGCGGCGGATCGGGCGATGTACCATGTCAAGCAGGATGGGCAGACGGGGTTTGCCTTCCACGAGGATTTGCCGGATGTGTTTGCGAGTTTGCCCAGGGGGTTGTGAGGGCGAGCCTTGTCCACTTGTTGTGGGTTGTTTGGTGTCGCTGCGCTCTGGTGGTTCTGCTCTTTGTTTCAGGGCGGAGGCCGGGGTTGCGGCCCGGCGGCCGCCTCACTTTCTT
>NZ_JBWKOU010000047.1:0-7513 GCF_059416245.1 Curvibacter sp. GW821-FHT09D12
ATGTCCGCGCTGATTGGCGTGGACATGAATACCTTATGGCGAGGGCTCTGGATAGATGACTTGGCCGGTTGCTTACCTTTTTCTGTCGAGTCCTTCGGGTCGTGAGGATCCAGTTTCTCGGCATGATGGGCGCATTTAGCTTGAAGCAAGACCGCACGGTCAATTTGCACCTTCCCTGCCGCATCAAGAACCGTAACCCGGACAACCGTGTCAGCAAGTTCGACGGTGACATCGGGCGACTTGGGCGCGGTCACGGCGCACGTGCTATGAGCTTTTGGGTATTGGTCAACCCAAACCGAAGTTACTTCAACGCTCGCATCCGGCGCCAGCAGGGCTGTATTGCTACAGAGCCATCGCGCAAGGTACTTTACTCTGCGCTTTGAATGCAGCTCCCTCAAGTGCCAGCGTTCCATCTCCTTGTTTTTTGCTGAGGGGAGCTTTCCCCATGCGTCTTCGATCTTTTGCCACAGCGTCCAGCCGAAAACCGGCCAGCGGGATATGTTTCTGTAGAGATACTTCAAAGATTCGACTCCCTAAATTCAACAAGCAGTGCCTGCATTTTCTCGCAGGTCCTTGCGCTAGTTTGCTATGCACCCTCGTTGCTTCAAGCAGCCGAAGCTGCAAAGCAGCTTCGGCGAAGCGTTCTATGTCAAGCCGCTAGCCGGGGAGCACACACGTGTCCATGATAATTAACCGTGCGCCAGATTGCGGCCTGCCTATCGTCCTGGATTGCAAGGCCGTCGCGGAACTGCTTGAACATAGCGAAAAGTGCGACATGTTCCTCCTGCACGCGGTGCTGTGCCGCGTGCTACAACCTGCGCTGACTGCTGAGGATGATCGTCAAGAAGAGTATTAGCCCTTTTTTGCGCTTGCTGGGGGCGGCTGACTTGGCCCACTTTGTCCTGAATTGGGTGAGTTCTAGGGATGGTCTTACATGGACGTCTCCAGAAGAACAAGATTCGTCGGCGTGAAGGTCTGAAGGGTTTGCAGTCTTACATTCGGCCTGTCATTGCAGGGTGTTCGTCCTGCTGGCCCTGATGGCATTCGCGGGTGAGGCTCCGGTCTGCATATCGGGCTTGATGCCCTGTATCCTTACCTGCTTGCGTTCGTGTACGGCCACCTCGGCGAGCACGATCTGCTGCGTGTGAGAACCGACGCCGAGAAGTACCTGCTGCTGGCTTGCCTCAACCTCGTTGAGTGTGTGGCCTAAATCGGAGCACAGCTGCAGTCCAAATGAGCTGCATGCGGCCCGTCAAGATGGCTTGACTGGACGCTCACCCCAATTCAGGGCAAATTGGGCCAAGCCAGTCACCCCCGACAAGCGCAAAAAAGTGCCATTGCCCTTCTTGGCGATCACCTTTGAAGCTGTGGTCCGTGAATGGGTAGCCTTGCGGGACTGGCAAGAAGTGACCAAAGCCCGCCGCTTGAACATGCTGGAGCGTGTGGTGTTTCCTTATGTGCGTATTCCGATGAAATCCGCCAGTGAGCCCGATTCAAATCTGCCACACAGCCCGATTCAAACCTGGCCACGGCTTCCGACTCAAACCAACCAACTCGGGGCTACATCACATTTGGTATGTTAGGGACAGCTCCGGGCGGCGGATTCAGTCGGTCGGTGCACAGCCAAAAAGCTGTCGTCTGACGATGGACAGCGCCATGGCGAGGTCCTGCCTTGTGCGCAGGCTATAGTATTTGTAAAGAATTCGCTCACAGACTTGATCCAGCAACCGTGTGGCGCGCAACACAGCAGGGGCAGCGGGTTTCATGGCCAAATTTAGTACCGTATCTATATGCAGCGAACGTGCCGCACAGCTAGTCTGCAAGACCCTTGCGGCGCTTTTCGAGTATCAATTTAGACCGCAGGCGCCAGATATGGCCTGCGGCTTGGTGCGGTCTACATTGCGTTGGGCGTCAGTAATGGAGGTTCGGTGATGGTTAGTCCGTGGAATGAAATCATTGCTCATTTGAAACACGAGCGCCTGTTCGACTCATGTGACCTCAACGAGGGTGCTACAGCCGCGGAATTGGCGCAACTCGAGCAGCACCTCGGTCAGTCACTCCCGCAAGAGCTTCATGACTTCTTGTCTGAGCACAACGGACAGGAAGGACGCGCCAAGCTCGGTATCTATGTGGGTAGCGAATTGCTGTCGACAGAAGGCATTTGTCAGCAGTGGGATGTTTGGCGTTCTATTGATGAGTCCGCAATGAATGATGATTGCGCTGACTTCATGTCATCAATCCCGCCGGGTGCAGTAAAGCCGATGTACACCAATCGATGCTGGATTCCTCTGACGCACGACTACGGCGGCAATCACGTCGGCTTAGATTTCGACCCAGGCCCAACGGGGGTCGTTGGCCAAGTCATTGCCTACGGACGGGATGAAAATGAGAAGCGATTGCTGGCAAATTCATTCAAGGAGTTTCTTGCAATTCTGGTCGCAACGGTGCGAAATGAAGACTGGTCTTTCGCCGATGAACTCCGAGGACAGTAGTAAATCGTCGAAGACCATGACGCCCACCCCCTCAGCCGAGGCGACAAATTGCAGCAAGCTGAAATTTGTCGCCTCGACTCGAACGTTAGACCCAAACCGTTATCCCCATGCCCATGCCCATGCTCGAACGCCTCTTCGCCGCCGCATCAGATCTACCCGTCATCGTCCAAGGAGCGCTCGGCTCAGCGCTTTTCGCGCTGCTGCTGTTCGTCGGGCAACGCGCCTTGGCCTACATGGCCGAGTATTGGGCGACTCAGTCCAAGGCAAGGCGCCGCCATTTCCTCATCGAACAACAGATCAAGTACAACGTGCTCAATGCCAACGGAGTCAGTGACAGGGGTGCGTTCGTCTCACTACTTGTATACCGAGCGGCGCGGCCGCTGTTTCTTGCGTTGCTCTGGCTCACTCTCGGACTGATCTTTGGGTCCGTCATCAACATCTTCGGCATAGTCGGTTACCTTGGATGTGTCTACTACCTCCTGCGTGGTCTGAGTACTGTCACTGGCCCCCAACGGGTTGATGATGTGGCAAGGAAACTCAGCGAGATCAAAGCGGAGCTTCAATCACTTGACTCCGAGAAGAAACCTTGAAGTTACGGGTTGGCGCGTGTTGGGGCCTAACCCTTCGTTGCACCTGACTGGCTACGGCTGGCGAAGCCAGCCGTAGCCAGTCAGGTGAACTCAAACGTTGAACGACCGCTTGTCTGCTTGATGAAAGGCAGTACTTGGCCACTATTGGCCGTTCTCAAACATCGTATCAGGCGGAGCCTCAGTGGGATGCAGACCACCGGGGTAGTGGGTCGAATCGGAAAGGCTGGCCTTGCTCCAATCGGAATCGGTGGCAGGTTTGAATCGGATCAGCTGGTTGGATTGGTCGGAATTTGCACTCATGTGGGGGCTCTGCCTATTCGGCAGGTTCAGCCTGTGCATTCTCTTGACATCCTGAGGCGGGCCGATTCCCGCAACGGCAACAGCGTGGCCTGCGAAGCCAAGAGAACCATGTCCTCTGTGTTGGAGTTCGCTGTGTCCACACAGCGGGCCGATCTAGACCCGGTGCACCCGGTACGCACGGCACTCGTGGCAAACAAGACCCAGCAAAAGCGGCCTTTATCTTATGAGGAGGTTGGCGCACTGCTGAATGCGGTGGAAGGCCATGGTGGCTACTACCAAATCCAGGCTGCGTTCTTCCTTATGTGGCTGACTCTGGCCCGCTCATCCGAAGTGATCGAGGCCGAATGGTGCGAGTTCGATTTGGAACAAGCGCTATGGCGCATCCCGGCGCAGAGGATGAAAAAGCGCAACGAGCACCTGATCCCTTTGGCTGTGACCTTGAAGGCTAGTCTGGTGACATATAAGGCTATTGGAGACGAAGAGGCGGTCCAGGCACTGCAGGAACGATACCTTGATTTTAGTAAGATCGAGGCAGCGATTTATGGATAGGACTTGACAGCAGATGCATTCGGTATATTTCAGTGGTGTAGTTCGGCCCGTTTGTTGGCTTCACCGCGTGCAAGGAGCTCTCCCTGCTTGCGACTTCTATCGATCTCTATCGGCGGCTGGTCAGGTGTGGAATCAGCGCTTATCCAGACGCTTGCCAGCTACACAAGCATGTTGATTTAGGTTGCTTTGGGCCGCTTGGACAGCTCGCTAGAGGAGGGTACTTTGTCTATAAATTTGAGAGAAGCTTGCTTATGCCTATTCGCCAGTCAGATCTTCTTAACGCAAGCCAACGTCGCTCCATGCAAGGACGCTTCGGTAAGCGTTACGGTCAATCCACAGCTTTTCTAAGCCACAGCCACAGGGATGCAGCACTCGCTCTAGGCTTGCAGGAATTGCTCAACAATCACGGTTGGGACGTCTATATCGACTGGCAGGATCAGACGATGCCAGACAAGCCGGATGGTGAGACGGCATTCAATATCAAAGCGGCAATTGTCCGTGCAGAATGGTTCCTCTTTCTTGCAACACAGAATTCGATGGCGTCGCGTTGGTGCCCTTGGGAAATCGGCTATGCAGATGGAAGAAAACCCCATGAGCGCATCGCGATTGTTCCCACGCTGGACAGCTTTGGTCACTTCTATGGCAACGAGTACCTGAACCTGTACAACAAAATCGACGTACCATCTACTGGCAATGCTGATCTTGCCCTATACGATACACAAGGCAAAGGCAAATGGATCTACACTCTTTAATTCCAAATTATCGTTTGTGCTTAACACATGAAAAGAGAACATCTGCGACTCGTAGACAACCTGTCCAAAGAGCTTGTCGAAGGGAATCTGGCAATCTTTGCAGGTGCGGGCATGTCCCGAGCTGCAGGTTTCGTAGATTGGAAATCGCTGCTGAAGCCGATCGCCGACGATCTGGATCTTGATGTAGAGAAAGAGTGGGATTTGGTGACATTGGCGCAATATCACGCTAATGCCAATGCGACCAACCGCTCAAAGCTAAATCAGATGTTGGTTACCGAGTTTTCGGCTGACGTAGCCCCAACTGAAAACCATGAGATCCTAGCTAGGCTACCGATCCAAACCTATTGGACGACCAATTATGACAAGCTCATCGAGAGCTCTCTCGAGCGTAATGGGAAGGTTCCGGACATCAAGTACACGAACAAGCAGTTGGCAACTACGCGCCCCAAACGTGACGCGGTAGTTTATAAAATGCATGGAGACGTCGATCATGCGTCTGAAGCTGTGCTTATTCGTGATGACTATGAGCGCTACCATTTGAAAATGCAGCCGTTCATCACCGCACTGAGCGGCGACCTGATTGCCAAGACGTTCCTGTTTCTGGGTTTTAGCTTCACAGACCCCAATCTTGAGTACATCCTCAGTCGAGTCCGAATTCAGTTTGCTCAGGATCAACGTCAGCATTACTGCATCCTTCGCAAGGCAAGCAGGATGGACGCAGAGAAACAGG
Source organism: Curvibacter sp. GW821-FHT09D12 (assembly GCF_059416245.1). Classification (NCBI taxonomy): domain Bacteria; kingdom Pseudomonadati; phylum Pseudomonadota; class Betaproteobacteria; order Burkholderiales; family Comamonadaceae; genus Curvibacter; species Curvibacter sp. GW821-FHT09D12. The sequence goes on from NZ_JBWKOU010000047.1 coordinate 5,414, forward strand.
CTGACTTCGAATACCGCCAGCGCAAGGAGGATCTCTTCAAACACGAACTATTACGGGTTGGGATCAAGGCCGTGTATGTCGATGAATTCTCAGAGGTAACTGAGATCTTGCGTGAAATTGAGCATCGTCACAAACGAAAAACTATCTTTATTTCGGGCGCAGCCCATGATTACAGCCCCTGGACTAAGTCCGAGGCGGAGCAGTTTGTCTACAAGCTGAGCAAGGCAATCAATAAGGAGCAGTACCGAGTCATTTCCGGGTTTGGATTGGGCGTTGGAAGTGCGGTTATCACCGGCGTGCTAGAGCAGACCATTATGAATGGTGAACGTCTCGATAGCGATCAACTAGTCCTTCGTCCCTTCCCCCAGAGTCAGTCCGGCGAGCGTCCATTGCAAGAGCTATGGACGGAGTACCGTCGCATTATGCTCGCTCATGCCGGTGTTGCGCTCTTTCTTTTCGGCAATAAACTGGATACGGCAGGAGCCGTGGTGCCGTCCAGCGGTATGCGTGAAGAATTTTCGATTGCAGTTGCCAATGGCCTCTTCGTCATTCCTGTTGGCATTACCGGCTCGATCTCCGCTGACCTTTGGAAGGAGGTGATCCAGACGTACGACGAATCGAAACACGAGCATGGCAAGAAGATTGCGTCTCTGCTTCTCGAGCTAGGCGCATCAGGCACCGATCTAGCGCGCGCTCACGATGTTATTATTTCTCTTCTGGCTCTTATCTAAGGACAAGCAGCGTGGCCAAACGAGTCTTTTTCAGCTTTCACTATCAAGATGTTATCGACTTTCGGGCGAACGTTGTTCGCAATCATTGGATGACCAAGACAGACCGAGAGGAGGCAGGGTATTTCGATGCGTCCGTATGGGAAACAGCAAAAAAACAAGGTGAAATTGCGCTCAAGAGGCTTATTAACGGAGCCCTTGAGAACACCTCAAATAGCTGCATCCTGGTGGGATCCGAAACATATGCGCGCCCATGGGTTCGATACGAGATCATGAAGAGCTTCAAACGGGGGAACCACCTTCTCGCAGTTCATGTGAACTCCGTGAAAGGAAAGAACGAGCAAACTAAGTCGCTTGGCCCCAATCCTTTCGAGTATGTTGGTGTTACGTACTCTGGCGATGGCAAGACAGGAACTCTATGGGAGAAAAATGAAAATGCCTGGGTTGAGTACAATCGAATTGACGGGAGTTCTACGTTTTCTGTACAAGCGGGTCCGGAGCATCGCGGCAAGGGCTATAATCTGTCTCACTTCTATCGGATCTATGACTGGGTCGCTGACGATGGATATAACAGCTTCTCCGGGTGGCTAAAATGATGGGCGTTTAATAAGCTCTGCTTTTATTGTGACCACTAAACCTTGTTGTGAAGTGGTCTAATTCATTGCGATAGCATGTATTTGACAGCTGAGATGAAAAGTTGGTAGTTGCTGCCTGGTACACCTTTAATATGATTCGACTAATGCACGTTATGGGGTGATTCCAGTTTGTCAGATTGCAGCTAGTTGCTTTCCGGCCTGGCTCACAAACTGGTCCGAAGCCAATTGGTGAGCTTAACAACTGACCGCCAAGAACCAACAGATATCAAGGAGATCAATTCATCTAGACTGCTTCGAAGCCGAGAGCCTCTTTGTTCGCCGCCGTTCACCCGTATCCGAGGAGTTTGGGGGCATGGTAGGGGGCACCAAGCGAGTAGAGCAGATAAGATATCCAATCAAATCATGCCCTTACGGCGACAATTTCTGTTCTACGTCTGACAAGGAAATAACCTTCTTCGCTTACGGTGCTGTCCCGCCTGGCTACGTGGCCAATTGCGTCGCTAGTGCAGGAGGGCCGCTGACTTGGTGGGCGTCATAGCGTTTAGCCGGGTCAGCACGTCGCGCAGGTAACTGTTCTGTAGGTCGTCAGAGACGAGTCGTGCCAGCCGGTCTAAGGAGGCGACAACCATTCTGACGCGGGGGCCGGCCATCGGGCACATGAAGATGGACGGCAGGTTGGGTCGCAAACCGCTCAAGGGCGGTAAGCGGCTGGTCATCCCATCTTGACCGGCCTGAATCAGCCGTGATGCACCCAGGCTTACTGCTTCCCGGGCAAG
>NZ_JBWKOU010000048.1:0-6476 GCF_059416245.1 Curvibacter sp. GW821-FHT09D12
GCTTGCCCGGGAAGCAGTAAGCCTGGGTGCATCACGGCTGATTCAGGCCGGTCAAGATGGGATGACCAGCCGCTTACGTCCATGGGGGACGGGGTTGGAAGCATCAAACATTCTCCTGAGGTGAGGGACCAAAAAGAAACCCCGCTGGGCTGGACGCCGAGCGAGGTTTGGGGGCTGGAGGCAGGCTGGAAGTTGGCCTATCTGTCTCAGCTCAGGAGGGGGGATATGTGATTGAAAAATTCTGGAATCGAGCAACTCCAACCATCAGTCACTGGGTGCAGTCCCCTGTTAAGAACGGCCTCGGCGGGCCATCGCGTTGGCGAATCGGTCGCTCATCTTGAGCACGTGCTCTGAAAGCAGTGTTTCTGCGCGTTCCATGTCGTCAGCCTCCAGGTGTTGATTTCCATGCAATCCGCACCCCCCAGCTTCAATCCCATTTCCTTGCCAGACGTGAAGTCAAAGATGCTTTGAACAGGTCAGACCGGCAGCAGGTCAGCGTGGTTGTTGCACTGTGGGCCCAACGGGCACCACGTGATTTGAATGGAGCCGCTGCTGAGCGGTTCGTATCTGGGGCAGTACCAAGTGCATAAGCCCGTGTGTAGATGTGCAGTCTGTTCCTCGCTTCGAGCAGTTCGGCTTGCGTCAGTCGCCAGGAAACCGTCATCAAGAAAAACACCTATGGACATGAATACCCTATGGCTGGGGCACTGGATAGATGACTTGGCCGGTTGCTTACACTCTAAACACAAATATTTCGCGTTGACGTTTGATTTTTACCAATCCTTGGATCTGAAACGCCGTAACTTCTTCTCTCGGCGATGGGTATTAAAATTATGAACGCCTTCTATCGATAACAAGGCATCACAAAAATAATTCAGCGTTGCAGGGGTAGGCAGGGTATCACGCAGAACTTTTTATGAAGCAATACAGATGGTGACATCTTCACGAGCAATAAGCTCCTTCATTAAACTGAAATGGTTTTTTTCTATTTATTCAATCACACCGCTTTGTCTGGCAACTCCGCTCAAAGCCGGATGTTCCATGGTCGTGCCTTGTCGTCAAACAGGTGGCCAATCCTGATTGTAAATCCATTTATAACCCAGCCAACAAAGAGCTTCTATGGATATATTATTCAGAGTATGCCAATTCAGTTATTGGTTTTCACAGTCCAAAAAGCATGGTCGTAGCCGAAATCGCATTGGCATTTATATCAGGATAAAATCCAATAGAAGCACAACATTTCGATATCACTGCAAATTCCTTTTTTGCCAGCATGAGTGCTTCGCGGAAACTGACATATCAAGAGCCTGATTTTAATGATTGGTTCACCGATGCAGAACTCATCTGCGAAATTGCCTTGCTCAATGTTATTTATGGCTAGGCCTAAAATGGCATGCCATATTGATGGGTTGTGATTTATTTGCGAAAATTCAAACGGGGTCAGTAAATAGTTAATATTCAACCGTGCTGATTAGCGTTGTGCCACCAAAAAATCATCAAGGGAGAGGGGGGAATCTCAGTCTGGCAAATCAATTAATAATCGCCATTTTTGTGATTTTCAAAAATCAAATTGTCTTTTGCAAAATGTATATTGCTTGTATTTTTTTATTTTAATTCTAATTTAAATATCGAGAGCATACGGAGGTCTTGCTGCGCTCAGTTGAAAATCGGCAGTGTCATACCTTTCAAACATCGAGGCATATCGTCGACGCATAGATAGCGTCTTGCCAATAGCGGTACGCTTGTGTGATTAATTGAGCATCGCCATTATATATATTCGATCACTATATTGCTTGCGAATTTGACTGACTAATCGATCCGGTGCAATCTGTCAAGATGTCAAGAAAGCAAAATCAAGAAGGGCATTCGCCCTTCCACTAACTGCATGGCATTGAATTTACGTGCGACAGCATGCTCTTTGTTGATTGCTATGGCTTTTTGGTGCGTGAGAAATAGGGCTGAGGTTCCAAATAATATCACACATAACCCACCAACAGAAAATCTTCTTCTAGTTTTTAATGCTGAAAACATTTTTCGTCTTACATCTGCTATTGTTTCAATGCGAACTCCGCTCATGAAGACTATTTCTAACTGAGTTTTTATCTAAAAATTTATTAAAGATATTGACGATTTTCGGAAATTTCAGTACCTAATCCAACCGCTATTTTGTCTCCACACCTCCGATAAATTCTCTCGCATAGTAAGTTTCGATCAGATTCGCGATGGCTCAGTCTGTTGTGTATTCCAAACGTGTTCTAGCAGGCTGGGTCGAAGACAACGCCACAGCACTCTTGAGTTGGTTTTTCGTCAAATTATCAACAAAAATCAGTGAAAAATTAAAAATCCTGCTATTCATGCCATTCAATGGCACGAATAGCATATTTTCCTAAAATACAACAGCATTTATGGGCGGCAAAAATTCAGGGAATCTTGGACTCAACCCTATTGGAATTACCCATTCAGTACCATCTCTATCTTCAAAATAAATCGACTTTTCGGCATGCCACTGTGCCAACACCCTTGCTAGGTCCGAAGAGTTTCTAATTGGGCCATTCTGTCTAATTTCATTCCTTCTCATCCCCTCGCGGCTAGACGGCTTTTGATTAAACTGAAATCTCATCCAATTAGCTAATTTTTCAGAGCTTTGATAATCGGGACTGAACTTTCCAAAATATCCAAACAATGCCTTAAATCTCATCAGTTGAAGCATGCAATAACCCGTCGCACAAACCATATTTTGCTCGGATATTTCACTTGAACCATCTTCAAAATATTGATAAATTGAAGCCAATCTTATTGCATTCAATCCAGATTTTGATGCTGCGTCCCTCACCTCGGAAAAAAAGCAAGCATTTGCCTGTCTAATTTCAATTGAGTTGAAAAAATTAACCCAAACCGCTCTCGCACCGGATGACATGACCTGCACTTGTGAGCTCTTTCGATTCGGAATGCCTTCATTCTCAGAAAATTCACAAAAAATATCATCATCACCGGCAATCATGTTGATTATTTCTGATAACCTCATTTTAAATTTATCTAGATAAGGCGTGGGAGCGCTCTGAACCTCCTCCAATTTGATAAGTCTGTTGCCCTGCGTCGAATTAGGTTGAACAACAAAACACCGCGCCAAAAATCCAATATCTCTCGCAAGACTTTCCTTTTTTGACAAAAATTTTCTAAGGCTATTCTCCTGCGTCATCAACGATATAGTCAGTCTTGCATCGATGAATGAGAAGCTCTCAGAATTTTTTCTCTCCACAGAGAGTGGAGAGCCATCCCAAATCTGATTCAGAAGTGCCAGATCGGCCATAGCTCGACCATTAAGTATTCCACCCGCCTCGTCAGACATTAGACCCGCTGAATGCCCTTGAGTATAAAGACCGTATACGATTGCTTCTGGAGTGGCGTCTGTATAAAGTAACTTTAATCTTTTTGGTGCTATCGGCTCATTCTCATCGTGAGATATCAGAGTTTTTTCAACAACCAAATACTCCTGAGACAATGTGTTCATGCCTTTTATTTGAGAAATAATCCCCTTCCTCGCACTAAGCCATGCATCATGCTTAGATTTATATTCTTTATATTGTTTTTGATAAAGTTGTAGTTGATGATTTTCAAAATCTTTTATGGGAGAAGAAAATATTCTATCCACAGTGGATTTTCTCTCGCCAGATTCAGCTATTGTTAAAAAAAAGAGCCCACACGGTGAAATTGAGCCAGTCGCATCCTTGCAATTTATTCTTCCTTGACACACCAAAGACATAGCACCCAATGCGGATGCAAGAACCATTTCCTGCGGGGCTTTGGTCAACTGAGTCACTTCGTCGACCATATGAAAAATATCAGCAGGAATGGTAAGATTTTGCAAATTTACATTTGGCGCATAAAAAGGGTTATCACTCGAATATGTCTGAGAGTGTGTATAATAATTCATGCCAACTAACTCCAGTGGAATTCATCTATCAATTTTTATTTATATAAATCGTCGGTGGCTCATGTGAATCAAGGCGTCGATGGTCATAAATTCTGGTTGTCTGAATACGCGAATGACCAAGCCGAACTTGGACATTTGCTAAATCTGCACCATGCCTTAATGCTGATTTTGCTGCAGTTGCCCGAAATGCGTACGGATCCAAATTTTTGGATTTCCGCATGCCAGCCTTTTTCAAATATCGCAAGACAACTTTAGAGTAAAGATCATTCAGCGTGAGTGCTGTAGATGATTGACCACGGCTCGGTTTACGTATAGGTTGGAGCAATGGTCCATTATAATATTTGAAATCCTCTGCGGTATTTGGATATTCATAGGTCAATCGAAGTGTGTAATGATTTGTTGGAACATATCGAAGCTTTCCACCCTTTTCCTGTACTCGCAAATAAGCCACGCCTGATCGCTCCAAGTTACAATCCTTGACCAACAACTTGGTGACCTCTTCGCGTCTCAATCCGTGGAACAATGGCACTGCCAAAATGGCGCGGTCGCGGTCGCGGTCGCGGTCGCGTTTGCCCTTGAGCGTGAATGCATGAGGGGCATCAATAAGGGCGCGAGCCTGCCCATCACCCAAGGCTGGCGTCTTACCATTCGCATCGACCTTTGGTCGTCTTACCCCTCGCGCAGGGTTATGCGTCACGGCATTGCAGTTGCACAGATGGTTAAACACTGACGGCAGTGCTGAAAGCTTGCGCTGTATGTTCGATCCCGCCAGTTCTTGGCGCTCCAGTTCGGCACGCCAGGCCAAAACGTGCCCACGAGTCACCGCCCTGAACTCTTCTGGTTGTTCGATACCTGTGAAGGCGATGAAGGACTTCAGGTCGGTTTGGTAGGCCCTTCGGTTTTGGGCACTTTCAAGGTTAGCAAGGTACCCATAAGTCGGGTCCTGGGGCTTGAGGGCGTTGAGGCTGCCCACCCCATGGCGGCGCAGGCACCGGTTCAAGCCTGAGCGCGAGACATGGGGGCATATGAACTCGCGCGTGACAGCTAGCAGGTCATCCAGGGATAGCAGGAGGGTGCACCGCAGCTGGATCACCACGGTCTCTCTTGTGCGGGCGTCAGATCGGTCTGCAGGCGATGGGCCTTGTGCGAGCGGTCCCCAAAGACCTCGTGCTTCTTCCAAGTGTAGACCGTTTGCTCGGTGATGCCAAAGCGCAGGGCCAAGACACTGGTGGTCTCGCTGCTGGCCGTGATCTCGGCCCGCACTGCGGGCGTGGTGCGGGCGTTCTTGTGCAGGGCTATCAACATGGCTTGGTTCCCCGGGTGGATTGCAAGGACTTTATCAACTCCTGCAGAACAGCTCGGGCCATGAGCGCGGATAGTGTTTTCCGTCGATGCAATCGTCCGGGATGCGATAGTTAAGCAACAAATTGTAACGTCCAAGCACCTTGGCGACCCTTTCCAGTCGATTGATGAAGGCTGAACAACTCATCATTACACAGAGTTTTATTGGTGTTTCGTAACGTCAAGCACTTGCTGTTGAGGACATGAGTCGGCTTGGCTTTGAGGTCATCAGGCCTGGGGCCTTCATTGATCTGTTGTTTCTAGCCACCGAAGATGCGGTCAGCCGAAGCGCTGACGCGAACGGTCAACGATTTGGTCAAGCCGCCATATACCAGGCGTGAGTTGCTGGGTGAGGTTGCCCCTGAAAATCGGAGTGCATAACCCGGTCTTCAAGCAGGAGATTTTTGCTGCGCCGCCAACCAGCGATTCTCGTACTGCATGGGGCTCATGTAGCCCAGCGTGGAATGTAGCCGGGAATGGTTGTAGAACCCGATCCAATCCAAAATCACTTACCATGCTTACGCCCTTGTCCCAAACTTTTGACCGTGAACGCACGCCGTTTTCAAGTGCTCCCACAGGCTCTTGGTTCGGGCGTTGACGCTCCTATGTCAAGCGGCGCGCGCGGAGTCCGCCAAGTCAGCGAGTATCAACGGGTACAGCTCACGAACCATGTAGCGCTTGTGAGGCAGCGATGGATCTCTCCATCTTCGACAGGCCCTGTCCAGTGCGCCTGGGCGACGTATTCGTGGGTGCGTGCATCACTTCTCATTCGAACCATGGCGATGGTCCAGAGGGCGTTGTTTGCCTGTCGCTGTCCGCCGCGATTGAGTCGATGGCGGTGTCTGCGCCTGCAGCCACCAGCATCAGCATCAGCATCAACTCGCCCACCAATGGCTATTACAGGCCGGGCACCACCTTGACCTTTACGGTTAACTTTGGCTCTGCCGTCACCGTCACGGGTAGCCCTCGCATGGCCATCAACGTGGGGGCTCGACCGTGTATGCCAGCTATGCCTCGGGCAGCGGCACCATCGCCTTGACCTTCAGTTACATCGTGCAGAGCGGCGATACCGCGGCCTCGGGTATCACCCCCCGTGTCAGACTTGTTCGCCTCCTTAAAACCATAGAAACTAGGGGGTGTGGACGATGAGAGAACGACGTGGCCCGATACGGACAAGACTTCAAGAACAAAGCATTGGCAA
>NZ_JBWKOU010000049.1:0-5666 GCF_059416245.1 Curvibacter sp. GW821-FHT09D12
CCTGGAGGGGGTTTTGAGGGCTGTAAGAGCCTGACGATGACCTACTTTCACACGGGAACCCGCACTATCATCGGCGCGGAGTTGTTTCACTGTCCTGTTCGGGATGGGAAGGAGTGGGACCAACTCGCTATGGTCATCAGGCATAACTTGGTGCTGGACTGTTGTTGCTCAACAGCCCGGCGAATTCATAGAGTTTGGAATCAGATTTTATTTTTTGTATTGCGTCTTGGCATAACCAGACTTTGAATTGGATTCAAAGTTATAGGGTCAAGCCGCACGAGCAATTAGTATCAGTTAGCTTAACGCATTACTGCGCTTCCACACCTGACCTATCAACGTCCTGGTCTTGAACGACTCTTTAGGGGGGTCAAGCCCCCGGCAGATCTCATCTTGAAACGAGTTTCCCGCTTAGATGCTTTCAGCGGTTATCTCTTCCACACATAGCTACTCGGCAATGCCACTGGCGTGACAACCGATACACCAGAGGTGTGTCCACTCCGGTCCTCTCGTACTAGGAGCAGGCTTCCTCAAATCTGCAGCGCCCACGGAAGATAGGGACCAAACTGTCTCACGACGTTTTAAACCCAGCTCACGTACCTCTTTAAATGGCGAACAGCCATACCCTTGGGACCGGCTACAGCCCCAGGATGAGATGAGCCGACATCGAGGTGCCAAACACCGCCGTCGATATGAACTCTTGGGCGGTATCAGCCTGTTATCCCCAGAGTACCTTTTATCCGTTGAGCGATGGCCCTTCCATACAGAACCACCGGATCACTATGTCCTGCTTTCGCATCTGCTCGACTTGTCAGTCTCGCAGTTAAGCACGCTTATGCCATTGCACTATTAGCACGATGTCCGACCGTACCTAGCGTACCTTCGAACTCCTCCGTTACACTTTGGGAGGAGACCGCCCCAGTCAAACTGCCTACCATGCACTGTCCCCGATCCCGATAAGGGACCTAGGTTAGAACCTCAAACACACCAGGGTGGTATTTCAACGTTGGCTCCATGAGAACTAGCGTCCTCACTTCAAAGCCTCCCACCTATCCTACACAGATCTGTTCAAAGTCCAATACAAAGCTACAGTAAAGGTTCATGGGGTCTTTCCGTCTTTCCGCGGGGAGATTGCATCATCACAAACATTTCAACTTCGCTGAGTCTCAGGAGGAGACAGTGTGGCCATCGTTACGCCATTCGTGCAGGTCGGAACTTACCCGACAAGGAATTTCGCTACCTTAGGACCGTTATAGTTACGGCCGCCGTTTACTGGGACTTCAATCAAGAGCTTGCACCCCATCATTTAATCTTCCAGCACCGGGCAGGCGTCACACCCTATACGTCCACTTTCGTGTTTGCAGAGTGCTGTGTTTTTATTAAACAGTCGCAGCCACCGATTTTTTGCAACCCCTTTGAGCTCCCTCTGTACGAGTTCACCTACTTGGGGCATACCTTCTCCCGAAGTTACGGTATCAATTTGCCGAGTTCCTTCTCCTGAGTTCTCTCAAGCGCCTTAGAATACTCATCTCGCGCACCAGTGTCGGTTTGCGGTACGGTCGTGTGTAGCTGAAGCTTAGTGGCTTTTCCTGGAAGCAGGGTATCACTCACTTCGGCTGCAAGCAGCCTCGTTATCACTCCTCATCTAAGCCCGGCGGATTTGCCTACCAGGCACGACTACAAGCTTGAACCAACATATCCAACAGTTGGCTGAGTTAACCTTCTCCGTCCCCACATCGCACTACACATCGGTACAGGAATATTGACCTGTTTCCCATCAACTACGCATCTCTGCCTCGCCTTAGGGGCCGACTCACTCTACGCCGATGAACGTTGCGTAGAAAACCTTGCGCTTACGGCGAGCGGGCTTTTCACCCGCTTTAACGCTACTCATGTCAGCATTCGCACTTCTGATACCTCCAGCAGGCTTCACAACCCACCTTCACAGGCTTACAGAACGCTCTCCTACCACTTGCAATAAATTGCAAATCCGCAGCTTCGGTAACTGGCTTAGCCCCGTTACATCTTCCGCGCAGGACGACTCGATCAGTGAGCTATTACGCTTTCTTTAAATGATGGCTGCTTCTAAGCCAACATCCTGACTGTTTTAGCCTTCCCACTTCGTTTCCCACTTAGCCAATTTTAGGGACCTTAGCTGGCGGTCTGGGTTGTTTCCCTCTTGAGTCCGGACGTTAGCACCCGGTGCTCTGTCTCCCAAGCTGTACTCGTCGGTATTCGGAGTTTGCATAGGTTTGGTAAGTCGCCATGACCCCCTAGCCTAAACAGTGCTCTACCCCCGACGGTAATACTTGAGGCACTACCTAAATAGTTTTCGGAGAGAACCAGCTATTTCCAAGTTTGTTTAGCCTTTCACCCCTATCCACAGCTCATCCGCTAGTTTTGCAACACTAGTCGGTTCGGACCTCCAGTACCTGTTACGGCACCTTCATCCTGGCCATGGATAGATCACTTGGTTTCGGGTCTACACCCAGCGACTGAACGCCCTATTCGGACTCGATTTCTCTACGGCTTCCCTATTCGGTTAACCTTGCCACTGAATGTAAGTCGCTGACCCATTATACAAAAGGTACGCAGTCACCCTTGCGGGCTCCTACTTTTTGTAAGCATGCGGTTTCAGGATCTATTTCACTCCCCTCCCGGGGTTCTTTTCGCCTTTCCCTCACGGTACTAGTTCACTATCGGTCGATGATGAGTATTTAGCCTTGGAGGATGGTCCCCCCATATTCAGACAGGATTTCTCGTGTCCCGCCCTACTTTTCGCTAGCTCAGTACCACCACGATCTTTTCACATACGGGACTATCACCCACTGTGGTCGACCTTTCCAAGTCGTTCTGTTAAGTTCGTAGCTATCACTAGCAGGCTTCTCCGATTTCGCTCGCCACTACTTTCGGAATCTCGGTTGATGTCTTTTCCTCGAGCTACTGAGATGTTTCAGTTCACCCGGTTCGCCTCGCATGACTATGTATTCATCATGCGATACCTTTCGGTGGGTTTCCCCATTCGGATATCTCCGGATCAAAGCTAATTTGCCAGCTCCCCGAAGCTTTTCGCAGGCTATCACGTCCTTCGTCGCCTATCATCGCCAAGGCATCCACCACATGCTCTTAGTCACTTGACCCTATAACTTTGACGTCTCAAGAATCTTTCAACTCTAAAAACATCTCCATCTATTTCAAGGACTGATGTCAGGTCTTTCACCTGACGCGTTATGCCGTAATGTGAATACTCCTCGATCACAGTCATCGCTGACCACTTTCAAGAAGATTCGTCATTACTGAATTTCAACTTCATACAGCTCTCACCGTACAAACCATTGAATATTCGTTTTGACGCAATCAAAAAATTGTCGCCAGAGGCACGGTCTGCACTAAACCTTTACGAATGTGCAGTTTCCTCTGACAACTCTGATTCGACTCTATGAATTTTTAAAGAACAGCCGTGGCAATCGTCTTTCAACAACCACCTCATCAATCGCACTATCGCAATCAATAACAAAACAACCTGATTCACCATCAAGTCGCTTTGTTATTGAAACACTCTTCAATCAACCATCTTCATTCATTGGTGGAGGATGACGGGATCGAACCGACGACCCCCTGCTTGCAAAGCAGGTGCTCTCCCAGCTGAGCTAATCCCCCGGGATCCCCACAACCAGACATTGGAATCTTGGTGGGTCTAGTTGGGCTCGAACCAACGACCCCCGCCTTATCAAGACGGTGCTCTAACCAGCTGAGCTACAGACCCATTCCACTTCACCGCTCTCGCAGCTCAGCAGACTGTTCCAACAACCGATAAGTGTGGGTGTTCAAATTAAATTGCAAATTTTCCAGAAAGGAGGTGATCCAGCCGCACCTTCCGATACGGCTACCTTGTTACGACTTCACCCCAGTCACGAACCCTGCCGTGGTAATCGCCCTCCTTGCGGTTAGGCTAACTACTTCTGGCAGAACCCGCTCCCATGGTGTGACGGGCGGTGTGTACAAGACCCGGGAACGTATTCACCGCGACATTCTGATCCGCGATTACTAGCGATTCCGACTTCACGCAGTCGAGTTGCAGACTGCGATCCGGACTACGACTGGTTTTATGGGATTAGCTCCCCCTCGCGGGTTGGCAACCCTCTGTACCAGCCATTGTATGACGTGTGTAGCCCCACCTATAAGGGCCATGAGGACTTGACGTCATCCCCACCTTCCTCCGGTTTGTCACCGGCAGTCTCATTAGAGTGCCCTTTCGTAGCAACTAATGACAAGGGTTGCGCTCGTTGCGGGACTTAACCCAACATCTCACGACACGAGCTGACGACAGCCATGCAGCACCTGTGTTACGGTTCTCTTTCGAGCACGAAACCATCTCTGGTAACTTCCGTACATGTCAAAGGTGGGTAAGGTTTTTCGCGTTGCATCGAATTAAACCACATCATCCACCGCTTGTGCGGGTCCCCGTCAATTCCTTTGAGTTTCAACCTTGCGGCCGTACTCCCCAGGCGGTCAACTTCACGCGTTAGCTTCGTTACTGAGTCAGTGAAGACCCAACAACCAGTTGACATCGTTTAGGGCGTGGACTACCAGGGTATCTAATCCTGTTTGCTCCCCACGCTTTCGTGCATGAGCGTCAGTACAGGCCCAGGGGATTGCCTTCGCCATCGGTGTTCCTCCGCATATCTACGCATTTCACTGCTACACGCGGAATTCCATCCCCCTCTGCCGTACTCCAGCTATGCAGTCACTAATGCAGTTCCCAGGTTGAGCCCGGGGATTTCACATCTGTCTTACATAACCGCCTGCGCACGCTTTACGCCCAGTAATTCCGATTAACGCTCGCACCCTACGTATTACCGCGGCTGCTGGCACGTAGTTAGCCGGTGCTTATTCTTACGGTACCGTCATGGGTCCAGCTTATTAGGCCAAACCTTTTCGTTCCGTACAAAAGCAGTTTACAACCCGAAGGCCTTCATCCTGCACGCGGCATGGCTGGATCAGGCTTGCGCCCATTGTCCAAAATTCCCCACTGCTGCCTCCCGTAGGAGTCTGGGCCGTGTCTCAGTCCCAGTGTGGCTGGTCGTCCTCTCAGACCAGCTACAGATCGTCGGCTTGGTGAGCCTTTACCCCACCAACTACCTAATCTGATATCAGCCGCTCCAATCGCGCGAGGTCTTGCGATCCCCCGCTTTCATCCGTAGATCGTATGCGGTATTAGCGTAACTTTCGCTACGTTATCCCCCACGACTGGGCACGTTCCGATACTTTACTCACCCGTTCGCCACTCGCCACCAGGATTGCTCCCGTGCTGCCGTTCGACTTGCATGTGTAAGGCATGCCGCCAGCGTTCAATCTGAGCCAGGATCAAACTCTACAGTTCGATCTTGAATTTTTCGCATGACATCGCTGCCACGCATTACTCATAAAAACGGAATTGAAGTGAACTTCACTTCTATTCTCATGAGTGTTTAAAGTGCTAAGCACTAGTTCCAAAGAACTTGGCAATCGCCTTCAAACACCCACGCTTATCGGCTGTATATTTTTAAGGATCAAACTACTCAGAATCTCTTCTTTTCGCTTCAGCTCGCTGCGATCAGCGAAGCCCTCTATCTTAGCACAGTTTTTAAGTAACTGGCAAAACTTTTTTTCTTTTCTACCTCAGCAGC
>NZ_JBWKOU010000050.1:0-4050 GCF_059416245.1 Curvibacter sp. GW821-FHT09D12
CCCTGCTTGGACAGCAGCACCAGCTGCCCCTGCGCATTCACCACCCCCGCCGTCAGCCCCAGGTGATCGGGCCTCACCTCTGTCTTGAAACTGGCCCCACCGTCCTGGCTTTGCAGGCGCAGCCCATCCAGCCCCACACCGGCCACCTGCTCGCCCTGCACCAGCAGCTGCGTGATCGACGACTCGCTGTGGCTGTCGATGCGGCTCCAATGCCGCCCCTCATCCGTGCTGCGGTACAACGAGCCCCGCAGCCCCGCAGCCAGCAACTCACCCCCGGGCAGCGCCACCCCGGTCCAGAACGAGCCCTTGTAGCCCGTGCTCAGGTAGCTCCAGTGCCGGCCCTGGTCGCTTGAACGCAACAACATGCCCTTCTCGGCCGCCGCATACAGCACGCCCTGGCCCGTGGCAAACAGGCTCAGCAGGTTCAGGTCGGCCTTGCGTGCCCCCTCGGGCGGCGCGAGCGTGACCGGGTTCCAGCGCTTGCCGCCGTCCTCGGTCACCAGCACCAATGACCACAACCCCACCGCCACCCCGTGCGTGGCGTCGAGCATGTGCAGCGCAAACAGCGGGCGGTCTTCGCCCGTGGCGCTGCGCTGCACGGCCCAGCTCTCGCCCCCGTCCTCGGTGTGCAGGATCACGCCCCAATGCCCAGCGGCCCAGCCCTGGCGCGCATCGGCAAACGATACGCTGGTCAGGGTGCTGTCCACCGGCACGCTCTTGGCCTGGCGCCATTGGCGGCCCCCGTCGTCGGACAGCATCACCACGCCGTGGTCGCCCACCGCCACCAGGCGATCGCCCGCTCGCGTGGCCCCCAGCAAAGAGGCTGTGCCGGCATGGGCCACGCGCGCCGCTGGCACCAGCCGAGGGGCGTTGGGGTTGGGTTCCTGGGCCTGCGCCGCAGGCATCGCCAGGCATGCGGCCATGGCAGCGATCTGCACCAGTGGCAGCAAGCTCAGGTGCTTCTTCATCTGTGTCTTCATCATCGTCTTCATGTTCACCCCGCTCAGTGCGCCAGGCCCGGGGCCTTGACGGGCTTCTTGCGCGGGAACAGCCGCTCCAGCCACACCGCAAACGCCGGCAGCGCCGTCATCGCCATCACCATGTTCACCATGAACATGAACGCCAGCAGCTTGCCCATGTCGGCCTGGAACTTCAGCTCCGAGAACGACCACGTCGCCACCCCCACCGCCAGCGTGATGGCCGTGAAGATCGTGGCCGTGCCCACCTCCAGGATCGAGTGCTCCAGCGCCTTCACGATCGGCTGCCCCTGCGACAGGTGCAGCTGCAGTCGGTTGTAGATGTAGAACGCATAGTCCACCCCAATGCCCACCGCCAGCACCATCACCGGCAAGGTGGCCACCGTCAGGCCAATGTCCAGCTCCTTCATGAACCAGTAGCCGATGAAGGTGCCCACCGTCAGCGGCAGGCAGCACGCCAGCACCGCCCTGAAGTCTCGGTACACCAGGAACACCAGGATCACGATGGCCGCGTACACGTACAACATCATCGGCAGCTCGCTCTTCTCCACCTCGTCATTGATGGCGGCCAGCACCCCCGCGTTGCCCGAGGCCAGGCGGATCTGCACGCCTTCGCCTGGCCCGTCACCCGGGTTGGCCTTCTTGAAGGCCTCCACCGCCGCAATCACCCGGTTGATGGTGGCAGCCTTGTGGTCGGTCAGGAACAGGTGCACCGCCGTCATGCTGCAGTCTTTGCGCATGGTGCCGCGGATGCGCCCGATCTCGGTGGCCAGCGCCGCGTAGTTGCCCGGGTCGATGGGCACCACGCTCATCTTGGGGTTGCCTTCGTTGTAGCCCTCGTTGTACAGCCGCATCTGGCCCGAGAACGAGGACACCGACAGCACCCCCTGCACGGGCTGCAGCGCCCAGGTGAAGCGGTCCTGGTACAGGCCCAGGTTCACGTTCTCGCACAGGCTGGCGGCCTCGGGGCTGCCTTCTTTGGCGGTGCTCTCGAAGACCACGGTGAGCCAATCGAGCCCGGTGTCAAAGTTGCTTGAGATGGACACCGCGTCGCGGTTGAAGCGGGCCTCGGGGCGCAGCTCGGGCGCGCCGGGCTGGGTGGTGCCCACCACGCGCCCCTGGCCTTCGACCACGGCCACCGCAAAGAGGGCGCCCACCACCAGCAGGCACACCGCGGCGTTGCGCGGCTCGGCCACCCGCGCCAGCGTGCGCAGCCAGCCCGAGCGGGCCTCGCGCTTGAGCATGGCGCGGTCAGCGTAGGCCTTGCTCACGTTGAAGAACGAGGCCGCCACCGGCAGCATCACCAGGTTGGTGATGATCTTGAACGCCACCCCCAGTGACGCGGTGATGGCCAGCTCGCGCACCATCGGGATGGGGATCATCACCAGGGTCACAAAGCTCACAAAGGCCGTCACCAACGCCAGCGTGCCCGGGATCAGCAGCCCGGTGAAGCTGCCCCGGCAGGCCTCGTAGCAGCTCTTGCCGTGCGAGATCTCGCGCACGATGAAGTTGATTTGCTGCACCCCGTGCGACACGCCAATGGCAAACACCAGAAACGGCACCAGCACGCCCAGCGGGTCCAGCCCGTAGCCCAGCAGGTGCAGCGCACCAAACTGCCACACCAGCGAGGTGAGCGAGCACACGATGGGCAGCACGGTGAAGCGCAGCGAGTGGCAGTACCAGTACACGGCCGCGGCCGTCAGCAGCAGCGCGATGACGCAAAACTCAAGCACCGCCGAGGCGCCGTCGGCGATGTCGCCGATCTGTTTGGCAAAGCCGATGATCTGCACCTCAAAGTTCGCGTCTTCGAACTTCTGGCGGATCTGGGCTTCGAGCACTCGGTTGTAGGCCACGTAGTCGACCTTCTTGCCCTCGCGGTCGTACTCGATGATCTCGGCGGTGACCATGGCCGAGCTCTCGTCGCGCGAGACCAGGGTGCCGATGAAGCCGCCGCGCGCGGTGGCCTCGCGGATCTTCTTGACGGTGGCCTCGTCGAGCTGGCCCGGGGAGATGGTGCCGTCGATCAGCGGGTCGGCCCGAAAGCCCTCTTCGGTGATCTCGTTGACAAAGCTGTTGGGCGTCCACAGCGATTGAACGCCCAGGCGCTCGATGCTGGGCAGGAACACCACGCCCTGGGTCACTTCGTAGAGCTTTTGCAGGCCCGCCACCGTGAAGATGCTGCCCTGGCGGGCCTTGACGACGATGTTGAGCCGGTTGGCGCCCAGCACGTCGGCGCGGTACTTCTGGAAGGTCTGGATGTAGGGGTGGTCGCTGGGCATCTGCTTCTCAAAGCCCGCGTCCATGCGCAGTTGCAGCGCAAAGAAGGCCATCAAAGCGGTCAGCGCCAGCAGCAGGCCCAGCGTGGCGCGGCGGTACAGGAAGAAGAAGCGCTCAAGGCCTCCGACCCATTGGTTCAACATAAGGTATGGCCTCAGGCTATCTGCTCAGGCAGAGCGGAAGAGAAAACACGAACAAGAGAAATTGAAAAAAGGCCATCGCCCACCCAGGGCAGGCCCCAGGGGGCGATGGCCGTGAAGGCGGGGGTATCAACCCCCCCGCCACCCTTCTCGGAGAAAGAAGAGAAAAACACGGAGTCCATCCAAAGCCTCAGCGGGCCTCAGAAGTTGCGCGAGGCGTACACGCCCACGAAGTTGCGGTCACGCAGGGGCTGGTCGTACACCGTCTTGCCGCCCCAGAAGGCCGCGTAGTTGACGCCAAACTGCCAGGTCGCCGGGTTCTGGATGAAGCTCACGATCAGGTTGACCGAGCTGGCCCCCTGCATGAAGGTGGCCGCCGTGTTGGGCGTGCGCCCCGACAGCGCCCTGAAGTACGCCACCTCGGGCACCACCTGCCAGCCCTTGAGCAGCTTGCCGTCGTACACCCAGCTGTAGTCCAGGCTGATGCCCGAGGAGTTGCGCGTGCCGGCCGCGATCTGCGCGGCACTGGCCGAGTATTGCTGGCCCCAGTTGTAGCCCCCAGCCGAGACCAGCTCGCCGTTGTAGCTCGACTTCAGGCCCGGGTAGCGGATCAGCACCAGCTCGCCCATGAAGGTGCCGGTGTCCGCGCCCAGGAA
>NZ_JBWKOU010000051.1:0-3877 GCF_059416245.1 Curvibacter sp. GW821-FHT09D12
CACGTCGTTCTCTCATCGTCCACACCCCCTAGTTTCTTCTGTTTTAAGGATGCGACAACTATTCTGACGCGGGGGGGGGGGCGAGGTGGCGTTTCAATCCTTGGGGTGTGGGTTCTTGGCCTGATGGGTAGCTTCATGGGCCTGCCGCCAGGCCTGAAAGGCTTCCGGCGGCATCGGCCGGGCCATGAGGTAGCCCTGCGCAAAATCGCAACCCAGGCTGGCCAGTTGGTCCCAGTGGGCCTGGGTTTCGACGCCCTCGGCCACAGTCTTGCGGCCCAGGTCGTGCACCAGATCGATGGTCGAGCGCACGATGGCGGCCGAATCCTTGTTGTTGCACATGTCGCGCACAAAAGACTGGTCGATCTTGATGTAGTCGACCGGCAGCTTCTGCAGGTAACTGAGCGCTGAATAGCCGGTGCCAAAGTCATCGATGTACAGGGCAATGCCCTCGGCACGCAGGCTTTGCAAGACGCCCAGCGCGTACTCGGCGTCTTCCATCACCGCGGATTCGGTGATTTCCATCTCCAGCAGGTGGGGCGCACCGTTCCAGGTGCTGCGCAGATGGCGCAGCCGTGTCAGCAGGTTCTCATCGCGCAGATTGCGGGCCGACAGGTTGACGGCGATGGGCACCGCGCAACCCTGCAGGGCCCAGTGGTGGTTCAGGCGCAGAGCGGCCTCGATCACCCAATCGGTCAGGGGGGTGATCAGGCCGGTCTGCTCGGCCAGGCCGATGAACTCCATGGGGGGCACCAGGCCGCGCTGGCTGTGCTGCCAACGCACCAGGCCTTCGGCGCCGCAGACGGCGCCACTGCGCATGTCGATCTTGGGCTGCAAGTGCAGCAGCAGATCGCCGCCCTCGATGGCGCGGCGAAGTTGGCCGGCCAAATTGAGCTGATGCGGCTGCCGGGCGCCTTTGGCCGGGTCGAAGATCACCTGCCGCAGCCCTTTCTTGCGCGCCATCTGCAAGGCAATGTCCATGTGCCGATACAGATCGTGCGGGGTCGTCCCGTGTTGGGGGTACAGCGCGATGCCGGTGCGGGCCGAAATGTCGATCTCGATGTCGTCCAGGGGCATGGGTCGGGTCAGGGCGGCGTTCAGTCGCTCCACCTGAGCCAGCGCGGCCTGGGCATTGCCATCGGGCAGCAGGATGGCGAATTCGTCGCCGCGCAGGCGGGCCACACTGGCGTCAGGCGGCACACTCTGACTCAGTCTCTGGCCGAATTCGCACAACAGCTGATCGCCAAAACTGAAGCCAAGGGCGTCGTTGATTTCGCCGATGCGCTCGATGTTGATCTGCAAGACCGCAAACTTGGACGGGCCCTGATGCTCCGCCAACGCCAGCGCCATGCTGAGGCTTTCGGTGAACTGGGTCTCGTTGGGCAGGCCTGTCAGGGCATCGTGGCGGGTCAGGTGCTGCATGGCCTGTTCGATCTGCGCCTGCTCGACCTGGCTGCGCAGCGTGGCGATGCCAAAGGCCAGATCGTCGGCCGATTCACTGAGCAACCTCACCTCGTCGGGGTTGAAGGTGTTGGGTTCACGGTCATAGAGCGCCAGTGCCCCAATGACCTTCTGGCCGACGCGCAAGGGGCAGGCCAGGGCGGATCGGTTGCCGTCCAGGTACTCCAGCCAGGGCACGTAGCCCGGGCTATCCAGCACATTGGCGATCACGGTGGTCTGGCCGGTTCGCACCGATTGGGCCGTGGCCCCCTGCCCATTTTCGGTATCGGCCCAGGTCAGGGGCAGACGGCTCAGGAATTCGAGGCCATGCTGGTTGCCGCTTTGGGCCATCAGCTTCAAGGTCTGGGCTGCGTCGTCGAGCCGATACCACACGGCGGCCATGCCATAGCCGCCGGTGCTGACGATCGCTTGGCACATGTGTTGCAGCAACTCGTCCTCCGTATTGGCGCGCAGCATGGTCCGGTTGACGGCGCTCAGGGTGCGCAGTGCCCGGCCCAGGTGCTCCAACTCTTGCACGCGTTGGGCCAACTCGGCGTTCAGGTCCTGGATGGCGGCCTCGCTGCGTTTGCGCTCGGTGATGTCGCTGCCCAGCAGGTAATAGCCCAGCACATGGCCCTGCTCGTCGCGCTTCGGGAAATAATTCACCGCGTGCCACAGGTCGGGTTCAGGCTGCCAGTCAAAACTCTGTGCCTGGCCTTGCAGCGCCTTTTGAATCATGGGTGCGGCGATGGCATAGCGATCCGGGCCCAGGATCTCGATCACGCTGCATCCGGTGATGTCGGCCCGCTCGGGTGCGAACCGGCGCCGGTATAGATCGTTGACATACACGTAGCGTTGCTGGGCGTCGACATAGCCGATCAAGGCGGGGACCGCCGCCATCACGCTGCGCAGGTGTTCTTCGCTTTCATGCAATTGCTGGGTTCGCTCCCGCACATGCTGTTCCAGCAAGGCGTTCTGGCGTTCGATCTGCAATTCGGCCTTGTACTGTTGGGTCACGTCGCGAAACACCAGCACCGTGCCGCGCATCTTGCCCGCGGCATCGCGGATCGGTGCCGCGCTGTCGGCAATGGGGCATTCGCTGCCATCACGGGCGATCAGGCTGGTGTGGTTGGCCAGATCCTGTTGCTGGCCGGTCTGTAGCACGCGGACAATCGGCACCTCGACAGACGCACGGGTGCTCTCGTGGACGATCACGAACACCTCTTCGGCCGGGCGACCGCGGGCCTCGGCTTCGCTCCACCCGGTCAGTCGCTCTGCCACGGGGTTGAGGCGCGTGATGCAGCCCTTGAGATCGGTGGCCAGAACACCGTCACCGATGGACCGAAGGGTGATGGCCAGGTCTTCCTCGCGCTCTGCCAGGGCCTCGCGATTGCGCGCCAGCTGTTGCAACTGACGCTGGATCAATTTGTAGGTGGCCGCCAGCAAGCCCAACAGCAGGGCCGATACCAGCAAGCCCCCGCCCAACAGCCATTGGCGGCTGCGCAGTTGCTCGGTGTCCCGGGCACTGAGCAGGCGCAGTTCTTCGTCGCGCATCTGGTCCAGCAGACCATAGACCTTGTCTCGGGTTTCGCGCAAGGGCGCCTGGGCCACATAGGCCGTGGCCGCCTCGACGCCCTGGGTCTTGCGCAGCAACTCGACCTGGCGGGCAATGGCGATGCGCTGGTCCACCACCTCGCGCAGTTGCTGCCAGCGGTTCTGTTGTTCGGGGTTGTCGGTGGTGAGTTGGGCCAGGCTGCCCAGGGCCGCTTCGCGTGAGCGGGAGGCCTTTTCTCTCTCAAGCAGATAGCTGTTGTCGCCCGTCATTCGGAAGTTCTGCGTGCTCAGCTCGACCTGCAGCATGTCGCCACGGGTGATGGCCAGCGAATTCAGCACCTCCTGGGTGTGGTGCACGCTCTGGGTGGCAATGGCCGCATCACGGGCCAACTTCCAGGTCAGTCCCAAGAGGGCGGTGACCACCAGGGCGGCAGCGGCAAAGGCCAGCAATACCTTGGCATTGAACCCCCCTTGCAGTTCAGGGTGAGGGGCCATGGTCAAACGCAGCATGCTTCGGGGCCCGGTCCAGGGCCATTCACATGGGGCAATCGGGGCGACATGTAACACCTCCCTTAAGGCGTTGATTGGTGGGATGCATGGATCAGTCCGGATCTTCGTCCGACGCTGAGGCATGCGGCTTCGCCAAGATTAGCCGTATTTGAACTTTCAAGCCAGCCAGGCATGTGCTGAGATGAGGGGTGAAAAGACGCCAAAAAAAGAGCCCCGCCGATGGCGAGGCTCAAACCTTGGATGGAATGAATGAAGCTGCCAGCCGCCCTCGAAGGGCGGTCAACAGCACCTTCGGTGCTGGCCAGGGGTCAGAACGCCAGGCGCAGGCCGATGTCAAAGCCGGTGGAGTTGCCATTGACGTTGTTGGCGCCGGTGA
>NZ_JBWKOU010000052.1:0-2249 GCF_059416245.1 Curvibacter sp. GW821-FHT09D12
CCACGCTGCCCGTGAGGGCGCGGTATTTGTCGGCATCGAACGAGCCTTCCCAGCGCGCAATGGCGAACACGGCGACGGTGTTGCCAACGATGTTGGTGAGGGCGGTGGCCGTGGCCATCAATCGATCGATGCCGAACAACAGGCCCAGGCCGCTGATGGGAAGACTCTTGACCGATTGCAGCGTGGCTGCCAGCTTCACAAAGGCCCCGCCAGCCACCGTGGTGCCCCCCTTGGAGGTCAGGCTCAACACACCCAACAAGGCCAGTTGCTGAAGCCAGGAGAACGGCGTGTCGGTGGCCTGGGCGATGAAGCCCACGGCGATCGCCATGTAGATCGAGGTGCCGTCGAGGTTGAAGCTGTAGCCCGCCGGCAGAACAAAGCCCACCACGGCTTCATCGCAGCCCGCCTGTTCCAGCTTGGCGATCAGCAGGGGAAAGGCCACTTCGCCGGAGGCGGTGCCGAAGACCAGCAGGATCTCGTCGCGGATCAGGCGCACCACCGGCCACAGCGACAGGCCGATGAGCCAGCAGATGCTGCCCAGCCCCACCACGACAAACAGCAGTGAAGCGCCGTAATAAACCAGCACCAGCTTGAGCAGGTAGAGCAAGGTGGCACTGCCGTAGCTGCCGATGGCCGCCGCCATCGCGCCGAAGGCGCCCAAGGGGGCCAGCTTCATGATGAAGGAAAGCATCTTGAACAACACCCGCTGCGCCTCGTCGATGCCCTTGAGGATCACCGAATCGCTGCCCACCGACATGTTCAGGGCAAAGCCAGCCAGCAGCGACACGATCAGCACCTGCATGATGTCGCCCTTGGCAAAGGCATCCACCAGCGTGTGGGGAACCAGGCTGAGCAGGTAGGACGTGGCCGAGATCGAGCCCGACTGGCTGGCCACCTTCATGGCGGCACTGGAGGGTTCCATCCCGGCGGCATGCAGCCCGGCGCCGGGCTCGCACAGGTTGACCATCACAAAGCCCACCAGCATGGCCACCGTGCTGACCACCTCGAAGTACAGCAGAGACTTGGCGCCCAAGCGCCCCAGCTTGCCCAGGTCACGCACATGGGCCAGGCCATGAATGAGCGTGCAAAAGACAATGGGCGCCAACATCATCTTCAGCAAGGCGATGAACAGATCACCCAGCGGCTTCATGGCTGCCGCGGTCTCCGGTGCGGTCAGGCCCAGCACAACGGCCGCCAGGAGGCCGATCAAAACCTGGATGTGTAGCTGCTTGAGGTGTCTCATGAGAGCTGGGCAACGGCCTGGGGCAGGCGAAGCCTTTTGTGTTTGTTGGAATCGAGTTGCGTGGGGCCACGCTCAAACGCCAGGCCACAAGCCCAACGTCCTGGGCAGTGTCAGAGCAGAGAAGCCATCGAACAAGGGCATGACTTCAATAGCAGATATACTTAAAAAACATGGACCTGAAACAACTTGAGTACCTGGTGTGTGTCGTGGAAAGCGGCAGTTTCAGCCGGGCTGCCGTGGCACTGAATCTGGCCCAGCCCAGCGTCAGCCGGCAAATTGCGCTGCTGGAAGAAGAGCTGGGGCAACGCCTGCTCACCCGCACCGGGCGCGGCGTCACCGCCACCGAAGCGGGGGAGGCGCTGCTGGTCCATGCGCGCACCATGCTGGCGTCGTCACGCGCCGCACGCGACGAGTTGCGTGACATGGGTGACAGCCCGAGCGGGCGCATCGTGATCGGCATGCCACCCAGGGTCGCCCTGGGGATCAGCGTGCCCTTGGTGCGCCGCTTCCGGGAGCGGTTTCCACGTGCCGTGATCACCATCCTGGAAGGGCTGAGCATCCCCCTGCGTGAGTCCCTGATGGCCGGCCGGTTGGATCTGGCGCTCTTGTTCGACCCGCCGGCCACACCCCAGCTGAGCTACACCCAACTCTCACGCGAGCGCCTGTTGCTGATTGCCCCGCCGGGGCACCGCCTGCCCAAGAGCGTGGGCCTGAGCAGCCTGGCCGACTACCCCCTTATCCTGCCCAGCGCACCCAACGCCATCCGTAACCTGGTGGACGCGGCACTGCGCCCGCAAGGCGTGCAGCTCAAGGTGCATGCCGAGGTCGGCGCCGTCAACACCGTTCTGGCGCTGGTGGCCCACGGCCAGGGTTGCACCATCCTGCCGGAGAGCGCTGTCGCGCTGGGCCTGCAAGGCCCGCCGCTGCCGCGCACGCCCATCGGGCCGCCCGAAATCTGGAACACCTTGATGCTGGCTGTGCCCAAGGCCAAGCCCGCCAATCGCTT
>NZ_JBWKOU010000053.1:0-1904 GCF_059416245.1 Curvibacter sp. GW821-FHT09D12
GAAGCTGGCTTTGTAGCCCGCAAAGTCATCACACACCAGGCTGCCTTGCCAGTCGCCCAGGAAGCGGCGTGCATGTTCACCGGCCCGGCTGGGGGCGAAGTCGTAGACCACTGCCTTGAGCGCTTCAAACTCGCCCGCCGCATAGGCCCACAGGTAAGAGCGGTGGGTCTTGCCCGTGCCGGGGGCCAAGGTGGCCACCGGGGTCTCGTCGGCTTGCAAGACGGCGCATTGCAGCATCTGTGCTTTGAGTGCATCCACCACGGGCTGCAGGCGCACGCCGCACACGCCCACCCAGGATGCCAGTGTGGAGCGCGCGATGCCAAAGCCCGCCCGCGCAAAGATGGCCTCCTGGCGGTACAGCGGCAGGTGATCGGCGTACTTGGCCACCAGCACCTGGGCCAGCAAGCCGGAGGTGGGAATGCCCTTGTCGATGACCTCAGCGGGCACGGGGGCCTGGGTCAGTGTCTGGCATTGGCTGCAGGCCCACTTGCCGCGCACATGGCGCTGCACGGTGAACACACCGGGTGTGTAGTCCAGCTTCTCGCTGACGTCTTCGCCAATGCGTTTGAGTTGGCAGCCACACCCTGGGGTGGTGCACACCGTGGCGTTTGGCTCATGACTGATGCTGATGCGGGGCAGCTCGGGCGGCAGGGCCTGGCGCTTGGGGATTTGCTTGGGTGCCTCAGCAGCTTGAGGGGCAGCCTTCAACTCGGCCAGTTCTTCTTCCAGTGCCGCGATGTCGGCTTGAACGGCTTCTTCAAACAAGGGGCGCTGTTGGGCGTCGAGTTGTTCGCTCTTCACACCAAAGCGGATACGGCGCAGTTGAGCCAACTCGAAGCTGAGCTTGTCGATCTTGGCGTCGCGCAGCGCAATGGCCTGGCTGGCCTGGTCGGCCCGTTGGGCGTCTTGCTCGATGCGCTGCAGCAGCTGCGCCGTGAGTGCGCGCAGCTCTTCGGGCGCCATGGAGGCCAGTGCTTGAGCGTCGATCTGCGGCAGCGAAGACATGGCCCCAAGTGTGCCGCAGCCCAGGGGCTCAGACCATCGGCGCATGCCCCGATTGCAGGGGCAACAGGGTCACCCCAAACGCTCAGACCAGGGTGATGGCCCCGGTGTGGCCCACCCATTGCCAGGGCAGGCCCAGCACCAAGGCACTGAGCTGGGAGCTGCTGATGGGCAAGCTGGGCTCAGGCCCCGAGGCCCAGTTGAACTTGCCGTTGTGCAAACGGCGCGCAGCCAGCCACAGGCCCAGGCCGTCGTGCACCAGCACCTTCATGCGGGTGGCGCGGGCGTTGGCAAACACATAGGCGTGGTGAGGCTGGGCTGAGCCAAAGACGGCCACCACCCGGGCCAAGGCGGTGTCGGGGCCGGCTCGCATGTCCATGGGGGCCACCGCCAGCCAGACCGCGTCGATGCGGATCACCGCAGCCAGTCCTGCAGCGTGCTCAGGCACTGAGCGGCCGCGGCCACGGGCCAATACAGGGTGACAAGGTGATCGCCACGGCGCAGTTCAATCCGGATATCTGTACTGGGAGTGTTCAGCGGTACGGAGACAAAGCCGGGCGTGGAGGCAGAGGTGGTCAATGCAGGAGAAGCCGGAACCGAGGATGGAACCCGAGCCAATTGAACAGCAGCCTTGTGGGCGGGATCACTCTCGGCCACCCAACGGCGCACAAGGTTGGCGTTGAGGCTGTTGGCCAGGGCCACCGCAGCGGTTGAAACGCCCGGGGCTTTGCAGGCCGCAACGATGTCGGCCTTGAAGGAGCCGCTGTAGCGGCCGCGGCGCCGGCCGGGGGATGGGAGGTTGATTGCTGAGGAGTCCATGTGTCCACCAAGGGGAGTGATTGGTGGGTTGGATCCTCAGGCGGCGGCGCAGGGTTGGGTAGATGACTTGCCAGGACGCTTAC
>NZ_JBWKOU010000054.1:0-1408 GCF_059416245.1 Curvibacter sp. GW821-FHT09D12
CAGGCTGAAGAAATACCTCCCACGCATCCAGCCCAGCAGCCCAACCCCCGGTAAGCTCAGCGGAGCCTCCCACATCACTTGACCCTGACCCCCATGCGTGGCGCCGACACCTTCACCGAGAGCCTGTTCTCTGTCCGCAAGCTCGACGACTTCGTGCCAGCCTCGCACCCCCTGCGCCCCATCCGCAAGATGGTCAACACCGCCTTGACCAAGATGGATGCCTTGTTCTCGCGCATGTACGAAGCAGACATCAAGGGCGGGCGCCCCAGCATCGCCCCCGAGAAGCTGCTGCGCGCCATGCTGCTGCAAGTGCTGTACAGCGTGCGCTCGGAACGCCAGTTGATGGAGCAGGTGCAGTACAACCTCTTGTTTCGCTGGTTCATCGGCCTGTCCATGGACGACGAGGTCTGGGTACCCAGCGTATTCACCAAGAACCGCGAGCGGCTGATCGAACACGACGCGGTGATCGAATTCTTCAACGAAGTGCTCAAGATCGCCGACAAAAAGCACTGGCTCTCGGGCGAGCACTTCAGCGTGGACGGCACGCTCATCCAGGCCTGGGCGGGTCACAAGAGCTTTGTGCGCAAAGGCGACGATGACGCGGGTGGTGATGGCAATGGTGACGGCGCCGATGATGGCCCTGATGCAGATGCCAAAGCCCACAGCGATGGCGGCAACTTCAAGGGCCAGCGGCGCAGCAACGACACCCATGAATCCACCACGGACGGCGATGCCCGGCTGTACCGCAAAGGCAAAACCGCCAGCGAGCTGCGCTACATGGGACACACCCTGAGCGACAACCGCCACGGCCTGCTGGCCAATGCCGTGGTCACGCTGGCCGATGGCTACGCAGAGCGCGAAGCGGCCAAGGCCATGGTCAATGACGCCCGACAGGCGCAGCCTGATCCCACGCGAACCATCACGCTGGGGGCGGACAAAGGCTATGACGCACGGGAATTCATTGAGGCCTGCCAGGCCATGAACGTCATCCCCCACGTGGCCCAGAACAAGTCAGGCAGAAGCTCAGCCGTGCCCGAAGCCGTAGCGCAAAGTGAAGGCTACGCGGTATCGCAACGAAAGAGAAAGCTCATCGAGCAAGGCTTTGGCTGGGCCAAGACGGTGGGTGGCATGAGGCAGGTGATGGTGCGAGGAATCAAACGCGTGGACCAGATGTTCGTGCTGACGATGGCGGGCTACAACCTGGTGCGCATGCGCACGCTGGAGCAAATGGGACAGGTGCGTCTGCAGGGGGCGCATTGAGAGCAAACGGGGACAAAAGCGGCCGCTGAAGTGCAATGAAACGCCCAATTGGGCACGCTAATCCCGGAATGTGAAAAAAGCGCGCCAGCCTGCGGCTGTGGGGCAGGTCGGGATTGGAGTCTGGGGAGTATTTCTTCAGCCTGTTAGG
>NZ_JBWKOU010000055.1:0-1196 GCF_059416245.1 Curvibacter sp. GW821-FHT09D12
AAAATGGCAAAAGGCAAGTTTGAACGTACCAAGCCGCACGTGAACGTCGGCACCATCGGTCACGTTGACCACGGCAAGACCACCCTGACGGCTGCGATCGCAACCGTTCTGGCAGCCAAGTTCGGCGGCGAAGCCAAGGCTTACGACCAGATCGACGCAGCGCCCGAAGAAAAGGCCCGCGGCATTACCATCAACACGGCCCACGTTGAATACGAAACCGCCAACCGCCACTACGCTCACGTGGACTGCCCTGGCCACGCTGACTATGTGAAGAACATGATCACTGGCGCTGCTCAGATGGACGGCGCTATTTTGGTGTGCTCGGCCGCTGACGGCCCGATGCCCCAAACCCGTGAACACATCCTGCTGTCCCGCCAGGTGGGCGTTCCTTACATCATCGTCTTCCTGAACAAGGCTGATCTGGTGGACGACGCTGAACTGCTGGAACTGGTGGAAATGGAAGTGCGCGAGCTGCTTTCCAAGTACGAATTCCCTGGCGACGACACCCCGATCATCAAGGGTTCGGCACGTCTGGCGCTGGATGGCGACAAGGGCGAGTTGGGCGAGCAAGCCATCATGAAGCTGGCTGAAGCTCTGGACACCTACATCCCCACGCCTGAGCGCGCTGTGGATGGTGCCTTCCTGATGCCTGTGGAAGACGTGTTCTCGATCTCGGGTCGTGGCACTGTGGTGACCGGTCGTGTTGAGCGCGGCATCATCAAGGTCGGCGAAGAAATCGAAATCGTGGGTATCAAGCCCACCGTCAAGACCACCTGCACTGGCGTGGAAATGTTCCGCAAGCTGCTGGATCAAGGTCAGGCTGGTGACAACGTCGGCATCTTGCTGCGTGGTACCAAGCGTGAAGACGTCGAGCGCGGCCAAGTGCTGTGCAAGCCGGGCAGCGTCAAGCCGCACACCCACTTCACCGCAGAAATCTACGTTCTGTCGAAGGACGAAGGCGGCCGTCACACTCCGTTCTTCAACAACTACCGTCCTCAGTTCTACTTCCGCACGACCGACGTGACGGGTGCCATCGAACTGCCGAAGGACAAGGAAATGGTCATGCCTGGCGACAACGTGTCGATCACTGTGAAGCTGATCAACCCCATCGCCATGGAAGAAGGTCTGCGTTTCGCCATCCGTGAAGGTGGCAAGACTGTGGGCGCCGGCGTGGTTGCGACCATCATCGAGTAATT
>NZ_JBWKOU010000056.1:0-1038 GCF_059416245.1 Curvibacter sp. GW821-FHT09D12
CCCCAGATGTAGGCTTTCTTGGTCTTGCCGGCGCCAGGGTCGAGCATGTCCACCGGTGTCTCGTCGGCCTGCACGACCGCACTGGAGAGAACGAAGTGTTTCAGGGCTTCGTGCAAGGGCTCCAAAGCCGCTCCGCCGGCCCCTGACCACGATGCCAGTGTCGAGCGTGGGGTGTGGACGCCGGAGCGCGCATTGATCGTCTCCTGGCGGTAGTAAGGAAGATGGTCCACGAAGCGACTCACCAGCGTGTGAGCCACCAGCCCAGCGCTGGGAATGCCACACTCCACGATTTGCGGCTCAGCGGGTTCCTGGACCAGCAATTGGCAGCAGCGGCAAGCCCACTTGCCATAGATGTGACGGTGCACAAAGAACTCGGCCGGCACGATGTCCAATCGCTCGCTGACGTCTTCCCCTACCCGAGTCATGGCTTGGCCACACTCAAGGCTTGGGCACCGCGTGCTCTCGGGTTCGTGGTGGTGATCGACGCGGCGCAGATGCTCGGGCAAGGCCTGCCGGCGTGGGCGTTTGGCTTTGTCCTGACTGGGCGCGACGGTGGGCACCACCGTACCCTTGAGCGCCTGGATCTGAGCTTCCAATGAGGCCTGGTCCTCAGCCAAGGTTTCTTCGAAGATCTGGCGTTGCTCGGCGTTCATGCGCTCGGTCTTGGCGCCAAAGCGCCAGGCCTTGTGGCGCGCCAATTCGAAGGTCAGCTTCTCCAGCTTGGCGTTTTTGAACTTGAGCTCCTGGTCTTTGCGCGAGATCTGCAGGGCCTGCTCTTTGACGTGGGCTTCAATCGCCTGGGTGGCGGCCTGTGCAGCTTCGGGGCTGAGTCCACTCAGATCAGGGATTTGGAATGCAGTCGCATCGAGCATGGGGGTATTGTGAGCGGCCCCTGCTGGGGCCGTCACTGGGGCATGCGCCAATGGCGCCCCCCCCTTCAAAACCCCCATCATTCACACACGGTCAATGCGCTGCATTTGCTCCAGGCGTTGCCAGGGCAAGCCCAGCACCAGCGCTTCAAATTGAGGGCGCGTCAGC
>NZ_JBWKOU010000057.1:0-791 GCF_059416245.1 Curvibacter sp. GW821-FHT09D12
AAGTTAGAGACGATCTTCCAAAAGGACAGAGACGAGGACGAATGACCTCGCTTGAAGATCGTCAACAGATGTCTGAACTCATCACCCAGGCCTGCAACGCCGGGGCCCGACTGGCCCTGGCCTGCGAGCTGTGTGGCCTGAGCGAGCGCACCCTGCAGCGCTGGCGAAGCCGGGCAACAGGTGCCACGCTGGGGGGCGACCAACGCCCCCATGCCCATCGCCCAAGCCCCTCACACGCTTTGAGTGAGGCCGAACGCGCCGAACTGCTGCGCGTGGCCAATGAGCCGCGCTTTGCAGACCTGCCGCCTGCGCGCATCGTGCCCCTGCTGGCCGACGAAGGCCGTTACCTGGCCAGCGAATCGAGCTTTGCGCGAGTGCTGCGCCAGGCTGGGCAAAACGCCCACCGCAGCCGGTCTCGTGCGCCCAGAGCGCAACGGCCACCGACCACCCACATCGCCACAGCCCCGGGCCAGGTGTGGTGCTGGGACATGACCTACCTGCCCGCCACCGTGGCGGGGCGTTGGTTCTACCTCTACCTGATCGTGGACCTGTACAGCCGAAAGGTGGTGGGCTGGGAGGTGCACGCCGAAGATGATTCAGACCACGCGGCTCGCCTGGTGCAGCGCACGGCCTTGGCTGAAGGGATTGCGGCCAAAGACAGCAAGCCCGTGCTGCATGGCGACAACGGCGCTACGCTGAAAGCCACGACGGTGCTGGCCATGCTGCACTGGCTGGGGGTCAAACCCTCTTACTCGCGGCCTCGGGTGAGCGACGACAACGCGTTTGTCGAG
>NZ_JBWKOU010000058.1:0-745 GCF_059416245.1 Curvibacter sp. GW821-FHT09D12
CTGCAACGCTGCGTGGTCGTGCAGTCGGCCTGCCACGGCTTTGACAACAGTGCCGCAGAAGATGCCATCCGCCATCGCCCACAGGCCTACCGAGGCATTGCGCTGGTCCCCACCGACGTGGCACAAGCCGAGCTGAATCGGCTCAACAGTGCGGGCTTTCGAGGCGTGCGCTTCAACTTCATGGGGCACCTGGGTCACCGCACCCCCATCGAAGAGGTTTTGGCCCTCGCAGCGCGCTTCGAGCCCCTGGGCTGGCACCTGCAGATCCACGGCGACCCCAGCCTGCTGACGGACATGGCGCCCGCGCTCCTGCGCTCGCCCACGCCGGTGGTGATCGACCACATCGGGCGCCTGGACGCCTCACTCGGACTGGACCAACCGGCCTTCAAGGCCTTGCGCCGCCTGATGGCGGACCGCCGCTTCTGGGTCAAGGTCAGCGGCATGGACCGCATCACCCGGCTGGGGCCCCCTTATGCAGACGCCCAGCCCTTTGCCAAAGCCTTGGTGGACGAGTTCGGAGACCGGGTTCTGTGGGGCAACGACTGGCCCCACCCCAACCATGCCGGCCCGGTGCCCGACGAACAACAACTGGTGGACCTGATCCACGAGATCGCCCCCAGCGAAGCCGCCCGCCACGCCCTGATGGTGAGCAACCCTGAACGCCTTTATCAATTTGGAGACCTGACATGAGCCGTCGATTTGAAAACAAAGTAGCCATCGTGACCGGCGCCGGCTGCGTGGGCGC
>NZ_JBWKOU010000059.1:0-690 GCF_059416245.1 Curvibacter sp. GW821-FHT09D12
CCAGCTTCCACCAAGGCGTGATCGAAGTGGGCTGCATGGCCCACGCGCGGCGCAAGTTCGTGGAGCTGCACCTAGCCAACAAGAGCACCATCGCCGCCACAGCCATCGAGTTGATCGGGCAGCTCTACGGCATTGAGCGAGAACTCAAAAACCAGCCCCCGCAGATCCGACAAATGCAGCGCCAGGCGCTGTCCAAACCCATTGCAGACAAACTGCACGAGTGGCTGACACTGCACCGCGTCAAAGTGCCCGATGGCAGCGCCACGGCCAAGGCCATCGATTACAGCCTCAACCGCTGGGAAGCGCTCACGCGCTTCTTGGCAGACCCGGCCTTGCCCATCGACAACAACCACGACGAGCAGCAGATCCGCCCCTGGGCAACCGGTCGAAAGAACTGGCTGTTTGCGGGCACCCAACTGGCAGGCCAAAGAGCAGCGGCCATCATGAGCCTGATCCAGAGCGCCAAACTCAACGGGCTTGACCCGTACGAGTACCTGCGCGATGTGCTGACTCGGCTGCCCACGCACAAAGCCAGCCGGATTGCGGAATTACTGCCCCACAAATGGGCTGGTGCACGCGAAGGCTGAATTCAAGAGGGAACTTGAAGTGGACTCATGTCCGCGCTGATTGGCGTGGACATGAATACCTTATGGCGAGGGCTCTGGATAGATGACTTGGCCGGTTGCTTAC
>NZ_JBWKOU010000060.1:0-690 GCF_059416245.1 Curvibacter sp. GW821-FHT09D12
GGGGCCCGACTGGCCCTGGCCTGCGAGCTGTGTGGCCTGAGCGAACGCACCCTGCAGCGCTGGAGAAGCCGGGCAACGGGTGCCGTGTTGGGTGGCGATCAACGCCCCCATGCCCATCGCCCAAGCCCCTCACACGCCTTGAGTGAGGCCGAACGCGCCGAACTGCTGCACGTGGCCAACGAGCCGCGCTTTGCAGACTTGCCACCTGCGCGCATCGTGCCCCTGTTGGCCGACGAAGGCCGTTACCTGGCCAGCGAATCGAGCTTTGCACGGGTGCTGCGCCAAGCTGGGCAAAACGCCCACCGCAGCCGTGCCAGGGCGCCAAGAGCGCAACGGCCACCGACCACGCACATCGCAACAGCACCGGGCCAGGTCTGGTGCTGGGACATGACCTACCTGCCAGCTACTGTGGCTGGGCGTTGGTTTTACCTGTACCTGATCGTGGACCTGTACAGCCGCAAGGTGGTGGGCTGGGAGGTACACGCCGAAGATGACTCAGACCACGCGGCCCGCCTGGTGCAGCGCACGGCCTTGGCCGAAGGGATTGCAGCCAAAGACAGCAAACCCGTGCTGCATGGCGACAACGGCGCTACGCTGAAAGCCACGACGGTGTTGGCCATGCTGCACTGGCTGGGGGTCAAACCCTCTTACTCGCGGCCTCGGGTGAGCGACGACAACGCGTTTGTCGAG
>NZ_JBWKOU010000061.1:0-655 GCF_059416245.1 Curvibacter sp. GW821-FHT09D12
GGACTGGGTGAGGCCGGCAAAGGTGGTGCGGGTGTAGGCGGCGGCGACATCGAGCGGGCCTTGGCGGTAGCCCAGGCGTGCGCCGGCGTAGCGGCCGTTGCTGGAGGTGTCGATGGTGTTGATGGTGGCGTTGCTGGGCTGGTTGCCGAAGGCGAGCATGGCCTGGCCGTAGATCCCGCCGAGGTTGGCGGGCAGGAAGTAGCCCACCGAGTTGGAGGCGCGCACAAAGGTGTTGGTGGCGGCGGAGCCGGTGTAGTCGAGGATGAGGGTGCCGACGCCGGCGGCGGCGAAGGGGTCGGCGTTGAGGTAGTTCTGCCAGCTGGGGGTGGTGTCGCGGCCGATGCGCAGCTCGCCGAAGGATCCGGCGAGGCTGACGGTGGAGCGGCGGTTGAAGGTGAGGCCGCCGGCGGCGATGTCGGATTTTTGGTTGTTGGAGGTGGTGCCGCTGCTGCCGATGCCGCTGGCGGGGTTGATGGCGCCTTCGAGCCAGAAGCCGGCGCTCAGGCCACCGCCGAGGTCTTCGACACCGCGAAAGCCGAGGCGGCTGGCGCTGTTGCCGGAGGGGGAGACGCCGGAGACGCGGCCGGCGTTGGTCTTGACGTTTTCGTAGGCGAGGTCGAGCACGCCGAACAGCGTGACCGAGGACTGGGCCAGG
>NZ_JBWKOU010000062.1:0-641 GCF_059416245.1 Curvibacter sp. GW821-FHT09D12
TTGATGTTGGACGAGAACTGCGGCGCCTTGTCGTGGTAGTTCAGGGCGTACAGGCCCAGGTTCAGGCGCGTGTTGGTCGGTTGGTAGCGCAGCGACAGGCCCCACTGGCCACCATTCTTCGCATTAACTGTCGAAAGCCCATAGGCCTGATGGCCCGCTCCCAAGCCATCGGCGGTGGACCAATAGCCGCCCGTGGGGGGCATGAAGTTGGGATTCCAGGCCGCCTGAACATAGCCCTCAAAATTGAGTTCCGGCCCGATCCCCGTCGCCAGGCTGACCATGGGCGCGGGCAGCACGGCCTCTTTGAGCTGGGTGCCGGGCTGCGAGAGGCGGTTGATGTCGAGCGCGTTGGTGGCGTTGATGCCGCCGGGAATGAACAGGCTCTCGCCCCAGCTGATCACCTGGTTGCCCACGCGCAGCCGGGCCCGCTGCTCGCCCAGGTCAAACGATTTGCTCACCCACAGGTCCAGCACCCGGGTCTGCACCCGCAAGGCCTTGCGCGCCTCGTAGCTGAGGTTGTCGCTGGGCAGGTCGGCCGGGGCGTTGGCGCTGCGGTAGCCCGAGGTGTTGGTGGCGCTCACGTCCTTGAGCCAGGTGATGCGGCCCATGAAGGTCAGGTCTTCACTGGGCTTGAGCACCAG
>NZ_JBWKOU010000063.1:0-551 GCF_059416245.1 Curvibacter sp. GW821-FHT09D12
ACATCGCCATCACTCAGGTTGTGCGTCAGCGCCTCCCAGTGATTGAGGCTGTAGTTGATCGCCTTGGCCGTGGCACCGCCCTCGGGCACACGGCGCACCTCCAGCGTCAACCAATCATGCAGAGATTTCCACAGCGGCCCTGCGTGCTCACGTCTTTGAGCCAGCCTGGCTGTGCCTGACAGGCCCTGCAGTTCGCGCTCAACACGGTAGATCTGCGCAATGCGCTCTATCGCCTCGGCCGCCACCGGACTGCTGTTGTGCTTGAGCAATTCGTCGTACTTGCGTCTGGCGTGTGCCAGGCAGCCCGCGGCCTTGCGCTCTCGCTGGGCCAGCACGCTTTCATAGCCCTTGTACTCGTCTCGCACCAAGGTGCCTGACCAGTCTCCCAGGAACTCCATGGGGAAGCGTCCCCCTCGGCCCGTGCAGAAGTCGTACACCACGGCAGGTTCTGGGTCGAAGGCCCCACGGGCATAGCCCCAGATGTAGGCTTTCTTGGTCTTGCCGGCGCCAGGGTCGAGCATGTCCACCGGTGTCTCGTCGGCCTGCACGAC